>NZ_JBEZKG010000053.1:0-30222 GCF_040651535.1 Streptomyces sp. NPDC048420 | reverse complement strand
CCCTCGCGGCCCTCGTGTCCCGCGCGCGGGGCGAGCGTGTGGCTGGTCGTCCCCGGGATGTGGATCGTGGGACGTGAATCCTGACTGGGCATCTCGCCGACTCCTGGTGTGCGAACTGCTGATGGGGACGTTGGTACGGTCCGGCGACCACAGGGGGAAACCGACCGGTTTCCAGTAGCGTAAACCGATCGGTTTCCGAGCGCAAGCGCCACGCGCATCCATCGCCCGAACTGCACCCGGACGGCGCCGGGGGGTGACACCCCCCTCACTTGCGCTGCGGAAACCGATCTGTTTTCCTGAGGTGGAAACAGATCGGTTTCCGATCATCGTTCGGCCATCCACGACCAGCAAGCAAGGGAACACATGAGTACCACCATCGACCGCGGGGCACCCACCTCCGGAAAGACAGACTCGGGCCGCCGCGGCTCCCATGCCATGCGCTGGTGGGTGCTCGTCGTGCTGGGCACGGCGCAGCTCATGGTCACGCTGGACGCGACCGTGGTGAACATCGCGCTGCCCGCGGCGCAACACGACCTCGGCTTCAGCGACGGCAGCCGGCAGTGGGTCATCACGGGTTACGCGCTGGCGTTCGGCAGTCTGCTGCTGCTCGGCGGCCGGCTCGGGGACCTGTTCGGCCGGCGGACCACGTTCGTGACCGGCCTGGTCGGTTTCGCGGGCGCGTCCGTGGTCGGCGGCGCGGCCAGCAGCTTCGAAGTCCTTGTCGGGGCACGCGTCGCCCAGGGCCTCTTCGCCGCGCTGCTCGCGCCCGCGGCGCTCTCGCTGCTCAGCGTGACCTTCACCGAGCCGTCCGAGAGGCCGAAGGCGTTCGGCATCTTCAGCGCCTTGTCCGGTGCGGGTGCCGCGGTCGGGCTGCTGCTCGGCGGCATGCTCACCGAGTGGACCTCGTGGCGTTGGGTGATGTACGTGAACGTCATCTTCGCCGGCGTCGCGCTCCTCGGTGCGCTGCTCCTCCTGGCCAAGCCCACGGTCACCGAACGGCCCCGCATCGACATCCCGGGCACCCTCACGGTCAGCGCCGCGCTGTTCGCCATCGTCTACGGCTTCGCCCACGTCGAATCCACCAGCTGGACCGACCCGGTCAGCCTCGGCTCCCTTGCGGGCGGCGTGGTGCTGCTCGCGGTGTTCGTCTGGCTGCAGTCCCGGGTCGCGCATCCGCTGCTGCCGCTGCGCCTCGTGCTGGACCGGACCCGCGGTGGTTCGTTCATGGCGGTGTTCGTCCTGGGCATGGGGATGTTCTCGATCTTCCTGTTCCTGACCTACTACCTGGAGGCCAGCATCGGCTACTCGCCGATCGAGGCCGGTCTGGCGTTCCTGCCGATGGTTTTCGGCATCGTCGCCTCGTCGACCACGACGCCGTCACTCGTGCTGCCCAGGGTCGGACCGAAGGTCGTGATCACCGCCGGGTTCCTGGTCTCCGCCTCCGGCATGGCCCTGCTGACCCGGCTCACCCTGGACAGCACCTACGTCGCCCACATCATGCCCGGCATGATCCTGCTGGGCCTCGGCATCGGCGCGGTGATGACCACCGCGTTCCAGGGGGCGACCTCGGGCGTGCACCACGAGGACACGGGCGTCGCCTCGGCGCTGATCAACACCAGCCAGCAGGTGGGCGGCTCGATCAGCACCGCACTGCTGACCACCGTCGCCTCATCGGCCGCGACCGACTACCTGTCCTCGCACAAGCCCAGCGCGCTGACCGTGGCCCAGGCCGGGGTCGAGAGCTACACGGCCACCCTGGCGTGGGGCGCCGGGATCTTCGTGGTCGGTGCGGCGCTCTCAGCGCTCCTGATTCCGAATCGGGCTCTGACGCCGTCGGAGGGCGAGCCCGTCATCGCCCACTGAGCCTGAATCCACCGCCGGTCATGGTGGGCGCGGTCACCGTCTTCGTGACGCGCCCCGCCCACCATGCGCACCCGCCCGCCCTGCTGCGGGCGACTCCGGAGATCGCTCCGCCGAGCCCGTAAACCGATCGGTTTTCTTTTTGCCGGAATCGGGTTAACCTCACGGTATGACCACCGATGTGAAATCAAGTTCCAGGGAGCGACTGCTGGAGGCGGCAGCCACCCTCACCTATCGCGACGGTGTCGGCATCGGTGTCGACGCCCTGTGCAAGGCGGCGGGGGTGTCGAAGCGCTCGATGTACCAGCTGTTCGAGAGCAAGGACGAACTGCTGGCGGCGAGCCTGGAGGAGCGGGCCGCCGCCTTCGTGGCCGGACTCCTGCCCGCGCCGGACGACGGCCGCTCCCCTCGCGAGCGGATCCTGTACGTCTTCGGCCAACTGGAGTCACAGGCGGGTGCGCCCGACTTCCTGGGCTGCAGATACCTGACCGTCCAGATCGAGCTCAAGGACCAGAGCCACCCCGCGAGTCAGGTGGCCCACCGGGTCAAGGCCAACCTGACGACCTTCTTCCGCGCCGAGGCCGAACAGGGCGGGGCCGGCGACCCGGACCTGCTGGCACGGCAGCTGATCCTGGTCTTCGACGGCGTCAGCGCCCGCACAGGGATCAAGGCCGACACCCCGGCCGGGCTCGTCGCACCCACGGTGACCGCCCTGCTCGATGCGGCGGACATGCGCTGAGTCGGCACACCCGCAGGCAGCCTCGGTGACCGATGAGCGCGGCGCGTCACAACGAGGCACGCGACAACCGCCGCTTCGCCGGCTCGCAGCGTGGCCGACCAAGAGTCTCCACCAGACCCCGGTGACGCCGGGTCTGCGTGCGCTCAGGTCTGGGGTACGCGGTCCAGCCGCCGGTCGCCTCCAATGACCCACTCCGGCTCGGCCACCAGCAGGCGGAACTGTCCGTCTGCGAGGTCCACGTCGACGACGTGGCGGAAACCGGCGGTCTCGGCCTGCGCGAGGGAGTTCAGGTCTCCGTCCGGGGCGGCGTAGACGATGCGCCGACAGCGCGGATCCGCCTTCCACACGGCGTCCGCCAGCATGCAGAGTTGGCACACTGCTGCGGGTCGAATCCGCGGCGCACCACCACGGTGCCGCCGCGCACCAGTGTGCGCAGCACGAAGCTGTTCAGGGCACCCACGTGGAAGAGCGGGGCGGCAGCGTAGGTGACGTCACCTCTGCGCGTGTCGAGGCGCAGTTCGACGTTGACCGCGTTCCACCAGATGTTGCCGTGGGTCAGGACGACGCCCTTGGGCGTGCCGGTGGTCCCGGAGGTGAACATCAGCACCGCGGGGTCGTCCGCATGCTTGTCCACGACGGACGACGCGGGAAGGCGTGGCGCCGCACGCCGCAGGCACCCTGCACCACATCTATGTGATCACCGGGAAGCTGCGCACCGGCCCCCTCAACGAACGGGTGGACCTGGCGGCGGGGGACTTCGTCCGCTTCCCCGGAGACGTCCCGCACCGCCATGTCTGCCTCAGTGAGCGGGTCGTCGTCCACATGGTGACCACCGTCCCCCAGATCCGCCAGTTCGGCCCCACCGTCACCAAGGGAGTCACGACGGCGCCCCGCGAGAACGGGTGACGCCGCATCCAGCAGCATTTTTTCTACACTTGTGTAATTAGAGACAGCTGGGTATTTTCGGCTCCATGGAGCAGGTGATGCCACCGGAATCCCGGGACCGCCGGGTCCGGCGCTCCCGGGCCGCGCTGATGGAAGCCGCCGTACGGCTGGTGTCCCAGCGCGGTACGACCGCCATCCCGGTCACCGACCTCACCGAGGCGGCAGACGTGAGCAGGAAGCTGCTCTACCTGCACTTCGGTGACCGGGACACCCTGCTCGTGGCGGCGGCGGTCGACCTGGTCACCCGCGAGCTGCTGCCGCGCATCGGGAGTGCCCCCGAAGAGACACGGCTCCAGGTGCTGGAAATGGCCCGGCACTTCGCCGGACGCCGGGCCTTCTACCGCGCGATGCTGACCGGTGCGTGCGCGTTCACCATGACCACGGCGCTGAACGACCTGTTCGGCTCCTTCAACCGGAAAGCCGCGCACGAGCTCTTCCCTGACATCGACCCGGACACGGCCCAGGACCTGGCGGCCTTCGTCGCGGGCGGAACCGGCGCGATCGTCAACCACTGGCTGATCGACGGCCACGACCCACTGGACCCCGAGGAACTGACGGACCGTCTGCTTCGACTGAGCGCGGCGTTCGCCCTCACCCGCCCCGCCGACGAAGGACCCACCCGATGAAGCTGAGCAGCCACCTCGTCCAGCGCCTGCTGCACCTCCCGCCCCCCGCCACCCGGGATCTGACGATCGAGCACGACCTGCGGGTGCCCCTGCGCGACGGCGCCGTTCTGCTGGCCGACCGGTGGCGGCCGGCCTCCGGCGGTGACGGCCTGCCGACCCTGCTCATGCGCACCCCCTATGGCCGCTCCGGCATGGCGGCGGACAGGATGGTCCGCCCGCTCGCCGAACGCGGCTACCAGGTGGTGGTCCAGAGCACCCGCGGCACCTTCGGCTCCGGCGGTGCCTTCGACCCGCTGCGGTGTGAGCGCGAGGACGGCGTCGACACCCTGGAGTGGCTGGTCAAACAGCCCTGGTGCGGTGACGCGGTCGTGCTGTACGGGATCAGCTACCTCGGCTACGCCCAGTGGGTGGTGGGCGACGCGCTCCCGCCTCAGGTGAAGGCGATGATCCCGGGGGTCTCTGAATCCGCGTTCACCCTGGAGTTCCTGCGAAAGGAGTCCTTCTCCCTGGAGGCCACCCTGGGCTGGGGCCTGCTCGTCGCCGAGCAGGAACGGTCGTTCCCGCTGCTGCGCATGGCGCTTCGGACCCGCAAGGAACAGCGTGCCTGGCCGACCCTGCCCCTGAACCGGGCCGACACCGCGGTCATCGGACGCCCCGCCCCCTACTTCCAGAACGTCCTCGCCCACGACGCCGCCAGCCCGTACTGGCAGATCCTCGACCACAGCGCGCGGGTGTCCGGCATCACCGTGCCGGTCAGTACGGTCGGCGGCTGGTACGACATCTTCCTGCCCGGCCAGCTCCGCGACTTCCGGACCCTGCAGAACGCCGGACGCACCGCCCGGCTCACCGTCGGCCCCTGGTCGCACGTGTCCCAGGGCGTGGAACGGGCGACGATCGCCGAGGCCCTCGACTTCGGGCTCGCCCACGCCCGCGGCGAGGAGCCGAGCGACCGCGCGCCCGTACGCCTGTACGTCATGGGTGCGGAGAAGTGGCGCGAGTTCCCGTCCTGGCCGCCCCCGGGCTACGGGCCCCGGCGGTTCCACCTCCACCCCGCCGGCACCCTGGCCACCGACCTGCCTCCCGAGTCGGCACCGGACGCCTACCGCTACGACCCGGCCGACCCCACCCCGACTGTCGGCGGAGCCCGCATGGCCTTGGGCGTAAAAGCGGGCAGCGTCGACAACACCGCCCTGGAGGCCCGGCCGGACGTCCTGACCTACACGACTCCCGTGCTCGACAAGGACGTCGAGGTGATCGGAGAGGTCAGTGCCGAGTTCTTCTTCCGCTCCAGCCTGCCGTACGCGGACGTGTTCGTCAGGCTGTGCGACGTCGACCAGCAGGGCCGCTCGACCAACGTGTGCGACGGCCTGGTCAGCCTGACCGATGCCGACACGACCTCGTGCACGACGGTCACGCTGTGGCCGACGGCCCACCGCTTCCGGGCCGGCCACCGCATCCGCGTCCAGGTCTCCAGCGGCGCCTTCCCCCGCTACAACCGCAACCCCGGCACCGGCGAACCCCGGGCCACCGCCGCCACCCTCCGCCCCGCCGATCAGCAGGTCTTCCACGACCCGGAACGCCCCTCCGCCGTGATCCTCCCGGTCCGGCAGACGGACTGACCGACCACGCTGGCGAGGTCAGGAGTTGCCCGCCCGAGCGGGAGCCAGGTCGGTGTACAGCATGTGGTGGTCCGAGTACGCGCTCGGCTGTACATGGTGGTCGAGCGGGACGAAGCCGCGCAGGAAGACGTAGTCGAACTTGCTCTGCCAGTCGGTGGTCGGCTCACAGGTTCCGGTCGACGAGGGACGGCACTGGGGGTCCGTGTCCGTGGCCAGCGGCCACATCTCGGTGAGTTCGGAGGCGTACGGCACGGCGTTGAAGTCGCCGATGACGATCGCGCGGTCGTGCCGGGCGACTTCCGTGGCGAGCACACCGACCTGCTCCGCCCGGACCGCCTCCTGGCGTCGTTCGGCGAGATGTGTGTTGAAGACCCTGACCTGTTGGCCGCCCACCGTGGTGGTGACCGCCATGTACCCGCGGTCCTCGGATCCGCCGTCGGGATACTCCACGGCGACGTGGTCGGTCATCGGGGCCGCCGAGAGGATCGCCTCGCCGTAGCCTCCCGGACTCCACGGCGCTCCCCCGCAGCGGCCCCAGCTGTGCAGCACCGTCCCGTACTCGACGTGGTAGTCGAGCCCGTAGAGGCTCTCCAGATAGTCCCGGATCCGCTCGACCTCACCCACGCACGACTCCTGCAGGCCGATGACCTGGGGCGCGAACGTGGCGATCTCCGCCGCCCGGTCGACGTTGCCGCTCTCGCAGGGGTTGCAGATGTTCCACGTCATGACCCTGTTCGGTACGACGTCCCTGTCGGCGGCGACGGGCAGTGACCCGGCGGAGGAGGCGCCGTTCGGCGCGCTGGGGCCGACAAGCACCATCCAGACCGCGATCATGGCACCCGCGAGCAACCACGTGCCCCTTCCCAGCACCTTCGCCTCCTCAACGTGGATCCGGCTGACGGCCGAGGGCCGTACCGGGAACATCGTAGGTCGCGGTGCCGCGGCGGACCGTCGCCCGGGCACAGCGCCTACTCCTACTCCTCGTCGCGCAGTTGGGCCGCCAGGGAGGTGAGCGGCTCGTTCTCCTCGGTGTGGCCCACTCGCCGGCGCGGCCGTCGTGCTGCGGCTCGCCGAGCGGGGTCAGGGCCCGGTCCAGGTGGACCAGCGCGTCCTCGTACTCGCCGGCGTAGGCGTTGCCCCGGCCGTGTTCGCAGGCCAGAGCCGTGTCCAGGGAACGGGCCTGGTAACCGGCGGCACGCGCCTCGTCGGCGACGCGGGCGGCGTCGGCCAGGAACGCGAGTGCGTCGGTCAGGCCGTCGGAGCCCTGCCGCTGGGCCTGCGGGCGGGCGAGCTCGCGCAGAGAGCTACTGAGCTGCTGGAAACGCGGGGCCGGGCATGGGCGGCGATCGCCTGGTCCGCGGCCGCGCGGGCCCGGCCGAACTCACCGGACTCGCCGAGGAGTACGGCCGTCTCCGCGACGATCATGGCGTGGCTGCCGGGGTCGTCGTCCCGGCCGGCCGACTCGGCGGCGAGGCTGACGAACTCCGCTGTCGCGGCCTTGAGGTGTTGGGGCGGTCAGTCGGTCGTCCAACTCCCCTGCGGCGACGTCCGGTTCGACCAGCAGGGAGTTGAGCAGAGCGATGCAGTCCTCGATGCGACCCAGGTCGAGGCTGAGCTGGGCCGCGTTGCTGTAGGTGCAGAACGCGTCGATCCTGCTGCCGCGGCGAAGGTCCACCTCCGCCGAGCGGGTCAGGTGGCGCAGTGCCTCGTCGGGGCGGCCCAGGTGCATGCAGGCCTCGGCCAGATCACCGGGGATGCGGGTGGTGTCGCCGGTGCCGTCCGGCCAGTCGGCCGCCCCTCGCAGGCCCTCGGTGAGGTCCGTGTACGCGGTCTGCGGGTCCCGGAGGCGGGGTCCTGGGTCTTCAGCCGCTCCAGGAAGGCGTCGATCTCGGAGACCGCTGCGGGCACGTCGCCGGAGATCTGTCCGGGGGTGTCGTGCCGGGTGGCGAAGTCGTGCATCAGGTCGACCTCGGCGAAGACCGGTGCGATGTGCTCCTCGCTCCTCGTCGTCTGGAGGCGCAGGCCGGGCGCGGTCGCCTGCAGCCGCAGCAGCCGGGCCTCCTGGTACGGGGCGAGACCGGGCGTCTCCTCACCCAGGCGGACCATGGCGGCGTGGGCGGCGGTCAGCGCGACGGCCTTCGCCTCGGCAGCGCCGGCGCCGTCGGCGCCCGCAATGGACTCGGCACCCTCGACGCCGCCTGCGTACCCGCGGCCGACGGCTTCGAACGGAAGCCAGGGCAGCAGCATCCGCAGGATCTCGTCGTCGTGCACCGCGAGCGACTTCACGGCCAGGTGGTGGGCCTGGAGGAAGCGGCTCAGCAGCTCCGGGTCGCTGGCGACGGCCCGGGCTATCCAGGCGCGCAACCGTTCGGCGAGGGCCGTCCAGATCGGCGAGTTCGCCGAGGACCTGGTGGTCGCGGCCGAGGTCGAAGGGGGCCAGGGCCGCCTTGACATCCTCCCAGTCACCGGCGTCGGCCGCTCCCCCCAGCGCGCGCACCCGGGTGTCGCCGAGGGCTGCCGAGCAACCTGCCGAAGATACCGCGCCCTCCCCCTGGTCCCGCGTGATCGTCCGATGCAGCTTCGACCGGGCCGTCACGCATGCGGGGACGGTCAGCCCAGCTGGTCGCCCCGCTCGGCGTGTGCCTCCCCGAGGAGGAGGTAGGCGGCGGCCGTCCAGGTGTAGGCGCGGTCGCGCAGACCCGTTCCGGTCAGGGCGTCGAAGTTCTCGGCGAAGCCGTGGGTCTCGCACAGGGCGCGGAAACGGGCGCTGATCTCGTCCGCCAACTGCTCGTGGCCGGCGCGGCGCAGGCCGTCCTCGACGAGGATCGTGGCCGGGGCCCAGATCGGGCCACGCCAGTAGCCGTCGTCGAGGTAGTGGGGTGAGCTCGGCAGCTCGGTGGCCAGGCCGTACGGGGTCAGGTGGGCCTCGATTCGGTCGGCCAGCACTGCGCTGATCCCGTCCGGCAGATGCTCGCCCAGCACGATCGGCATCAGGTCGAGCAGGCCGGAACTCCCCCAGGTCTCACCGCTGTCGGCACCCCGGGTGACGAACCGGTCGCCGGTCCAGAGCTGGTCGAGCATCGCCGCCTGGGTCGACTCGGCGGTACGAGTCCACCGCTGGGCGTCGTCCGGTCTGTCCAAGTGCGCCGCCAGTTCGGCGAGTTCGTGCAGCTGGAGGGTGAGGAAGGCGGCCAGGTCGGCGGTGACGACCACGCGTTCGGGGTCGAAGGCGGTGGCGTTGTCCCAGCCGCTGTCGTTGCCGTGCTGGTAGTGGGGCAGTTCGGCGCCGGGTGCGCGCCGGGCGGTGAGCCAGAACTCCGTCCAGCGTGCAAGCCGTTCGTACGTCGCGGCCAGTTCCGCCCGGTCGACAGGCGTGGGCAGCCGTCGGCGCAGATGGCCGAACGCCCAGCCGTGAATGGGCGGTTTGACGAAGTTGCGGAGCACCTCGGAGTGCGTGACCGAGTCGGGCAGGGCCCCCGTCGCGTCCTGGTGGTCGAAGGGCAGCTGGAACTGGTCCCGGGCCAGTTCGGGGCAACCGGGGGCCAGGGCCAGGGCGTTGAAGCAGTGGTCCCAGCTCCAGACCTTGTCCATCCAGTGCTTGGACATCAGCACGCCGGGCCGGGTGACCAGGCCGGCCGGGCGCACGGTCGCCGACCACAGGACGTAGGCGGCGAGTTCGGCGGCCGGGGTGGAGGGCGAGCGCCAGGGGGCCACGCTGTCGACGAAGTCCGCGAAGGAGTTCCGCGCGGCCTCGACGACCTTGTCGAAGACCGCCGTCGACACGTAGGGCGGGCGGGCGGTGTCCATTTCCTCGACGGCCGTCTCCCAGCGCCCGTCCGCGTCGGCGGCGAGGATGAGGCCCCGCTCGGCGCTCCCGAGCGCCTGGTCACCGAACACGTCGACGGTGCCGGCCAGCACGGTGACCCGGTAGCGGCGCCCGGTCTCGTACGACGTGAACACGTACGCGTCGGCGGCCGGATCGCGGTAGAAGTACGTCCCGCTGAACGGGGTCAGCGTCCCGGCCGCCGCCGAGATCCTGAGCGGCAGACCCGCACCGCGCAGTCGTACGGTGTCCGGCGACTCGTAGGCGAGATCGATCTGGCCGCTCGCGCCGGTCCAGCTCAGCAGGCCCGGGGTGGCCGACACACCGGTCTCGGCGCGCCGGCCCGTCGCCGGGTCGTACGGCATGAGACGCAGGACGGCGTGCATGCCGTTCTGGTGCGAGACGAGGTGGAGGTCGTCGGCGTACGTCTTCTCCGCCACCACGGGCGAGATGCCGAACCAGGATCCGTGGGTGCTGAACGGGATGTCGTGGACGGAGAAGGCCGGGCCGGAACGGGCGACGGTCATGAAGGGGTTTCTCGTTTCTCGAGCGGTGGGGGGCGACGGGGGGCGGGCTCAGTCCTTCACGGCACCGGCGGTCACACCGGCGGCGACGTAGCGCTGGGCGAGGACGAGGATGACCGCGGCCGGCAGCGAGGCCACGACGGCGGTGGCCATGATGGCGTTCCACTCCTGGTTGTTGTTGCCGATGTAGTGGTAGATGCCGAGGGTGATGGGCTCGTGGGCGCCGCCGTTGACCAGGGTTCCGGCGAAGACGAAGTCGGACCAGGACCACAGGAACGCGAACAGGGACACCGTGACGACGGCGTTGCGGCTCATCGGCAGGACGATGGACCAGAAGGTGCGCAGCGCTCCGGCGCCGTCCGTCCTCGCGGCCTGGAGCAGTTCGCCGGGGATGCCGGACATGAACGCGGTGAAGATGAGGACGGCGAACGGCACGGCCAGGGTGGAGTCGGCGACGATCAGGCCGGGGACGGACTGGAGCAGGCCGAGCTGGAGGTAGATGGCGTAGAAGCCCATCGCCATGATGATGCCGGGGATCATCTGGGCGGCCAGGAGCAGGAAGCTGAGCACTCCGCCGCCGCGCGGGCGCAGTTTGGCCAGCGCGTAGCCGGCCGGGGCGGCCAGGGCCACGGTCAGGACGACGGTGCCGAGGCCGATGACGAGGCTGGTGCCGAGGTACGGCAACTGCTCGTCGAGGACGGTGCGGTAGCCGGCGAGGGTGCCGTGGACGGGGAACAGGTCGGGCGGGCTCTTGCGCATGTCCTGGTCGCGGGTGAAGGACACGTTGATCATCCAGTAGACCGGGAAGAGCATGATGCCGGTCAGCAGCAGGCCGAGGGCCGTCTTCAAAGGCCTTGTCATGACAGCGCCTGCTTTCGCTGGACCCGCACGTACACCAGACCGAAGACCAGGGCGGCGACCACCAGCAGGTTGCCGACGGCGGCGCCGGGGCCGAAGGCGGGCAGCAGGTTGCCGAAGCCGAGCTGGTAGGACCAGGTGGCGAAGGTGGTGGAGGAGTCCGCCGGACCGCCCTTGGTCATGATCCAGATGATGTCGAAGACCTTGAGGGTGTAGACGAGGCCGAGGAGCAGGGTGATCGCGGACACCGGGCGCAGCAGCGGGAACGTGATCCGCCAGAACCGCTGCCAGGCGTTCGCGCCGTCCAGGGCGGCCGCCTCGTACAGCGAGGTCGGGATGGACTGGAGGCCGCTGTAGAGGACGACCAGGTTGAAGGGGACGCCGATCCAGATGTTCGCAATGATCACCGAGGTCAGTGACCAGGACGGTGAGGTCAGCCAGTTCACCGGGCCGACGCCCACCGCGCTCAGGAAGGCGTTGACGATGCCGGAGTCGCTGTTGAGCATCCAGGACCAGGTGGACGCGGACACGATCAGCGGCAGCAGCCAGGGCACCAGGAACAGGGCCCGCAGGGTGGCCGAGAGCCGGAAGTTCTGGTGGAAGAAGACCGCGAGGGCCAGCCCGATGGCGTACTGGAAGAGCAGGCACACTGCGGTGAACACCACGGTGTGGACCAGGGCGGGGGTGAAGGTCGGATCGTCGAAGACCTTCCGGTAGTTCGCCAGGCCCGCGAAGGGGGCGTTGCCCTGGACGAACGAGCGGACGGTGTAGTTGCGCAGGCTCAGGTCGAGGTTGCGGTAGAGCGGATAGGCGTAGAAGAGGACGAGGTAGAGGGTCACCGGGGCGAGGAAGGCCCAGGCGGCCCACTGCGGGGAGGCGGGACGGCGTCCCGCCTCGGGGGCCGCGCCTTCGGAGTCGGTCCGAGGGCGCGGCACTTGTGTGGTACGGATCGTCAACTGTCCCCGAGGTGCGCTCACTTGACGGCGGACTGGGCGTCGGTCAGCGCGTCCTTCGGGGACTTGGAGCCGCTGAGGGCGGACTGGACGGCCTTCCACATCTGCTCGGAGATCTTCGGGTACTTGGTGCCGAGGTCGTCGCTGGTGCGCCCCTTGGCCGAGCGGACCGCCGCGACCCAGGGCTTCAGCTCGGGGTCGGCCGCCGTCTGCTTGTCCTGGACCTCGGTGGTGGGGGCCACGTAGGACAGGGTGGTGTCGGTGTCGTACAGGTTCTGGGTGCTGGTCAGGCAGGTCGCCAGCTTCTGGGAGGTGGTGTAGCGGGCGGTGTCGTCCTGGACCGGGAGGGTGACGAACTCGCCGCCGGTCGGGGCGGCCGCGCTGCCTCCCGAGGCGCCGGGTATCGGGAGCACGCCGTACTCGAAGCCCGCCTTCTTGGCGTTGGCCAGCTGCCAGGTGCCGTTCTCGGCGAACGCGTAGTCGCCGGACGCGAACTCCTGCCAGCTGGTGGTCTGGGTGTTGTTGAGGACGGAGTTCGGGGCGTAGCCCTGCTTGACCCAGTCCTTCCACAGCGTGAGGGCCGACTCGCCCTGGGCGGAGTCGAGTTGGGTCAGTTTCGCGCCCGCGCCCCAGAACCACGGCAGGAACTGGAAGCTGCCTTCCTCGGTGCCGATCGCGGAGAAGGTGATGCCCTTCTTGCCGGCCTTCTTCACCTTCCCCAGGGCCGCCGTCAGCGACGGCCAGTCCTTGATGGACGCGACATCCACGCCGGCCGCCTTCAGCACGGCCTTGTTGTAGTAGAGGGCGAGGGTGTTGGCGCCGATCGGGGTGCCGTACGTCCTGCCGCCCGACTGGCCGGCCGCGAGGAGGTTGGGGTCGACCTTCGAGGTGTCCAGCTTGTTCTCGTCGGTCGTGGTGAGCACGCCCGCCTCGGCCAGGGTCGAGACGACCGGGTTGTCGACGACGAGGAGGTCCGGGGAGTTGCCCTGCTGGGCGGCGAGCAGGGTCTTGTTGGCGAGGTCGCTGGTGTCGAAGCCGGTCCGCTTGATCTTCACGCCGGCCTCGGTGCCGCACTTGTCGAGGAGCTGCGTCCAGGCCGAGCCCTTGGCGAACTGCGGGTACGGGTCCCAGACGGTGTACGTGCCGCTGTCCGCCGCGTTCGCCCCGGTGCCGCCCGATCCCGAGCCGCAGGCGGTGGCGGAGGCGGCGATGGCCAGGGCGAGCAGTACGGCGGCGCTCGGACGGCGCTGTCCGGAGATTCTGTTCATGGCGGTTCCTTCGGTTTGTGGCAAGCGGGTGCCGCGGCGGTGGGTCGCGCGGAGAAGCGGGCACGGCGAACGGCGCCGTCGGGCGGTTCGGGCGTGAAGTGGTGTTCAGGCCATTCGGGGATGAGCGGTACGACGACGGGTCGACGGGTTGCTGCGGTGTGCTCAGGCCTGCGCGGGCCCGGTGCTGGCCCGCAGCGAGATCGGTGGGGTGAGGAGGTGGTGCCGGGGCGGTGCGTCGGCGTCGTCCAGCCGTTCCACCAGCAGTTCGACGGCCAGCCGGCCCATCTCGGCCGCCGGTACGTCCGCCGCGGTGAGCTGCGGGGTGACCGTCTCCGCCCAGCGGTTGGCGACGACCCCGGTGACGGAGAAGTCGCGCGGCACATGGCGGCCCGCCATGGCGAGCCCCCGGTAGAGGCCGCCCAGCGCGGCCTCGTTCAGGGTGACCAGGGCCGTGGTGGCCGGGTCGTCGTGCAGGATGTGTTCCACGCAGCTCTGGCCGGAGGCGGCGTCGTCGCCGCAGCAGTACGTCCGGACAGTGAGCCCGCGTTCGGCGGCGGCTTTCGTGAAGCCGTCCAGGCCGCGGTGCGCGGACTCGTAGCCGGCTCTGAGGAGTTGCTCGGGCCGGTTGACGAAGGCGATCCGGCGGTGGCCGAGGTCCGCGAGATGGTGGACGCAGGCCTCCGCCAGCGCGGTGTGGTCCAGGCCGACCCACCAGGCGTCCTCAGACCGGGCGGTACGGCCGATGGAGACGGACGGGAAGCCCAGCGCGGCCAGGTGATCCGCCCGGTCGTCCGCCAGCCTGATCTCCATCAGGATCGTGCCGTCGACCCGCCGCTCCCCCAGCAGCCGCTGGAAGGAACGGTCGCTGTCCACACCACTGGGCGACAGCAGGACGTCGTAGTCGAACGCCGCGGCCGCCTCCACCACACTGCCGATGAAGTCCAGCTGCATCCCGGTGTAGTGGTTCCCGGCCGGCGGGAAGACCAGGCCGATGGTGCTGGTCCGCCCGTTGGCCAGGGCGCGGGCGCTGGCGCTGGGCCGGTAGCCCAGCTCGTCCACGACCTGCTGGATCTTCCGGCGGGTGTCCTCCGACACCGGGCGCTTGCCGCTCAGCGCATAGGACACGGTGCTCCGCGAGACACCGGCCAGCCGGGCGATCTCACCGATGTTCACGGCGGCTCCTTGGGAGAGGACGACCGGCTGTCGAACCGGTTCGCTTGGAAGTGAACGTAAGAACTGCTCGGGCGCCTGTCAACACCCGTGCGGCAATCGCCGGCAGCACCAAGAAGAGGGCGAGATCCCTGTGTCCAAAGGATTGCTGGCCCGATGTCCCGGTGCTAGCTTCGCCGAACCGGTTCGACGCTGTCACCTGGTCCCCCCTCGCACCACCCCTCACAGAGCCGCCTCCCACCTCACCCGACACGGAGACCACCCCGCTGCACACCCCCCGAGTCGAACCGGTTCAACGTGCATGCGGACCGACCGCAACCCGTTATCCGACGATTGAGGACGCAATCCATGCCATCCGCTGACAGATCCACGCGGCGCCGGGCTCCGGCCGCCCTGGCGCTGGCCCTCGGCGCGGGCCTGCTGGCCGCACCCGCCGTCCCCGCGCACGCGGCCGAGCCGCCCGGTCCCGTCGCCCGCTACACCTTCGACCAGGACGACCTCGCCTCCGGAAAGATCACCGACAGCTCCGGCAACGGCCTGACGGCGAGCCTGGTGAACGGCTCCACCGCCCAGTCCGTCACCGGCAGCGACGGCGGCAAGGCGCTGGCCCTCCCCGGCGGGGCCCCCTCCTCCACCGGCGCGTATGTCCGCCTGCCCCGCGAAGTGCTGGCCGGCGCGAGCGACCTGACGGTCTCCGCCCGCGTCAAGTGGGGCGACGACCGGTCGGCCTGGCAGCGCATCTTCGACCTGGGCACCAACACCACCAAGTACCTCTTCACCACGCCCTCCAACGGCAGCGTCCTGCGCACCGCCGTGACCACCGGCGGAGGGGGCGGGGAGGCGCAGGTCAGCGGGTACGCGGCGCTGCCCGCCGACCAGTGGCGGACCGTGACGGTCACCCTCGACACCTCCGCCGGCCGGGTCACCACCTACCTCGACGGCGTGGCGGTCTCCTCGGCCAAGACCGGCGTGAAGGCCGCGGACCTGCTGGACGGTTCGGCCACGGCCGCCGGTTACATCGGCAAGTCGTTCTACGAGGACCCGCTGTTCAAGGGTGCGATCGACGACTTCACGGTGTGGCACGCGGCGCTCAGCCCCGAGCAGGTGGCCGGCACCGTCGGAAGCGTCCCCACCCTCCAGGACCTCTCGCAGACGTCCTTCGACCTCCGTACGACGACCGGGACCGCCCCGTCGCTCCCCGCAGCCGTCCGCGCCTCCTTCTCCGACGGTTACGACCGTGACGCTCCCGTCGTCTGGGACGCCGTACCGGCGGAGAAGTACGCCCAGCCGGGCACGTTCACCGTGGCGGGCACCGCGGCCGGACGTTCCGTGCAGGCCACCGTCACCGTGGTCCGTGAGGGGGCGCTCACCGTTGACCTCGGCTCGGACACCGGCGCGTTCCACGGCGGCGCCTCCGGCACGCTCTACGGCGTGTACGGACCGGACGTCCCCACCAACAACCTCATCGAGGGCATGGGGCTGCGCACGGTCTCCACGAAGGCCCAGGACGGGCCGCAGCACCCGGGCGCCGACGCGCTGGAGGTGGTCAAGCCGCTCGCCGACTCCACCGACGGTGATGTGTACATCTACATGACCGACATCCACCGCGGCTTCCCCTACGAGTGGCCGGGCGACACCCCCGCCGAGAAGCTCAAGCTCTACGAGGAGAAGATCGCCAAGCAGGTCGACCAGGTGCTCCAGCTGCCGAAGCAGTACCAGGACAACATCGTCTTCGTGCCGTTCAACGAGCCCGAGGGCAACATGTTCGGTACCGGTCAGTGGAGTTACAACAAGGTCAGTTGGCTGAACGACCCCGACGACTACTTCGCCGCCTGGGACTCCGCGTACAAGCTGATCAAGGGCAAGATGCCCGACGCCCGTATAGCCGGTCCCAACACCAGTGTCCTGTACGACCAGGTGAAGGGCTTCCTGACGCACGCCCTGGCCGCGGGCACCCTCCCGGACGTCATCACCTGGCACGAGCTGAGCCACCCGGAGGCGGTGCGCCAGAGCGTGGCCAAGTACCGGGTGTGGGAGAAGGAGTTGTTCAAGGGCACCTCTCGCGAGGGCACCCAACTCCCCGTCAACATCAACGAGTACGCCTTCAATTACCACACCTCCGTGCCCGGCCAGATGATCCAGTGGGTGTCCGCGATCGAGGAGTCCAAGGTGGACGCCGACATCGCGTACTGGAACATCGACGGCAACCTCTCCGACTCCGCGGTGCAGTCCAACCGGGGCAACGGCCAGTGGTGGCTGCTGAATTCGTACGCGTCGATGAGCGGGCACACGGTCTCCGTGAACCCGCCGTTCCCCGGCCAGAACTACACCATGCAGGGCGTGGCCACCCTCGACGAGAAGAAGAAGCAGGCCCGGCTGCTCTTCGGCGGCTCCACCGGAAAGGGGCACGTCACCTTCGCGGGCGTCCCGAAGAAGCTCTTCGGCAGGAACGTGCACGCCTGGGTGCGGGAGATCGAGTGGAGCGGACAGGTCGGCGACAACTCCGGCCCGAAGCTGCTCACCGAGACCAATCTGAAGGTCGCGGACGACGGCACGGTCACCGTCGACTTCGGTGACGGGGCACTGCCCAAGCTGAAGGAGTCCTCGGCGTACGAGATCGTCCTCAGCCCGGCCGGCAAGGCGGCGAAGACCCAGTCCCCGCCGGTGCGTTGGCAGGGTTCGTACGAGGCGGAGGACGCCGCCCACACCGGGTCCGGCTACTCCAAGAACGGCCCCGAGGGCTCGACGAGTGACGTGTCGAAGTTCTACACCTCCGGCGGCTACGACGTGGGCGGTCTGCGCACCGGCTCGGACGTCACGCTCGACTTCACCGTGGACGTGCCGGAGGACGGCACCTACGACCTGAGCGTCTTCGCCAACTCCCTCAACACCTTCGACAAGGTGAAGGAGCAGGGCCCCACCAACGTCTTCCTGCGCGTGGACGGCGCGGCCGGCAGCGAGCAGGAGCTGTACATGCCGCTCGGCTACAAGTGGGTGGTGTGGGACCACACCGACACCAAGGTGCAGCTCACCAAGGGCAAGCACACCCTGACGCTCGCCGCGAAGAGCCTCGACGGCAAGCGGGTCACGAAGGGCGATGCCATCGTCGACCGCCTCACCCTGTCCCTGCCGGACGCCTCGGCCACCACTCAGGTGTACGAGGGCGAACTGGCCTGGCTGGGCGGCGGGGCACGGCCCGTCTACGACGTGCCGAAGTCCTCCGGATCGGGCGCCGCCCGGCTCGCGAAGGGCCAGACGGCCACGTTCTGGGTCTACTCCCCCGCCGACCGGGAGGCCACGCTGAACGTCGACACCCTGGGCGGAGCGGACGCACGACTCTCCGTCAACGGACAGGACGTCCTGCGGCTGGCCAAGGGGCGAGGCAGCGTCGCGGTCTCCCTCTCCGGCGGCGTCAACAAGGTGACGCTGACGGGCGGTTCGTCGGCCACGCTGGTCGACCGTCTCACGGTCACGCCGACCGAGGGCGCGCTCAAGACGCGTACCTACGAGGCGCAGGACGCCGTACTCGCGGGCTCGGCCACGCTCACCCCGCTGTCACTCGCCACCGACGGTACGGCGATCACCGGCGTCGGCGGCGACCCGGGCAACGGCAACACCGCCACGTTCACGGTCACCGCGGACCAGGCCGGCCGGTACGCGCTGCGCATCCGCTACTCCAACCCCGAGCAGTCCGAGGCCACCCACTACAACCCGGACCCGCTCGCCCGGCACGCGGACATCTCCGTCAACGGCGGCGCGATCCAGCGGGTCGGCTTCCCGCACACCTTCCACCAGAACAACTTCTGGGAGCTGACCGTGCCGGTCACCTTGAAGAAGGGGACGAACACCCTCACCTTCCGCTCCGAGGAACTGCCGAACTTCGACGGCACGACGTACGCCTCGGACACCTTCCCCGGAGTACTCCTCCGCTCCCGGTACGCCCCGCTGATCGACCGGATCGCCGTGGCGCCGTACGCGAGGGAGGTGCGGTGAGGTGATGCCTGACCGGCGGCGTCGTGAGGCGCCGCCGGTCAGATGCACGTCGGTGTCCTTGACCGCCTGCAGGGCCGGTCACTGTTCAGTCGTGCGAGCCGGAGGAGCGACGCCGTCCGCCCGACCAGGACCGGCACGTCGCCACCGATCGACACCGCGCCCTCGCCGATCGGTTCGGACACGACGATGCCGTCCACGCCCTGTTCGAGGAGCGACTCCGCCGCCCCGCGGACGCCCGCCGGGCCCCCTCCAGCGTGTTGAGGATCCGGAGCGCGCAGCCCGCGTCCCGGGCGGCCCGCTCGATGCCGATGAGCAGGGAGGCGGGGCTGTACACGGCGGTACCGAGGGTGACCACGCCGATCGAACGGGTGCGCCCCGAGGCCAGGGTCCGGGCCGCGGCGTCAGCCGGTAGCCGGTAGCCGAGCGACTCGGCAGCTTCGAGGACCCGACGGCGCACGTCGGCGGACACGTATCGCTCGCCGTTGAAGACCCGGGAGACCGTCTTCTGCGAGACACCGGCCAGCCGGGCTGTCCGGCGGCTCAGATCTCAGCCAGAGTGACCGTCGGAACGTCGGCGGTGCAGCGTGAACGTCTCGAACACGGACAGATCGCCGTTGGGCTTGTTCACGTTGTAGTAGGTCACGTGCATGCGGGTGGTGTCCCCGGCGTGCCGGCCCGGGTCGACGGTGAAGGCGGCGAAGCCGTAGGGGTGCTCGAGGTCCCGGACTCCGGTCCAGACCGCCTCCTCCTTGGTGTAGGTGGCGGTGCGCTTGCCGTTGGGGCCGGCGGTCGACGACACCGAGGTGATCACCTTGGCGCTGCCGTCCTTGAAGAAGTTCTGGTTGGTGGTGCCCGAGACGCCTCCGCCGCCGAGGATCATGTGCACGGTGCCGAGGCCGGTGTCGATGGAGTCCGTGGCGCCGGACACCGGGTTGGGGGTGAGGGTCTCGCTGCCGGTGACGACTCCGCGGACGGCGAGAGAGCGCTCGTAGTTGTGCTCGTGGCCGCACAGCACCAGGTCCACGCCGTACTTGTCGAACAGTGGGCCGTACTTCTGGCGCAGGCCCAGGTCGGCGCCGTTCGCGTCCGAGGAGCTGATCATGACCTGGTGCATCGCGACCACCACCCAGTCGACGTCACGGGAGGACCGTGCCGCCTTCAGTTCTCTTTCCAGGAAGGCGAGTTGGCGGCCGCCGGAGTAGCCGCTGATGTAGAGGTCGCCGCCGTCCTGGAGGCAGTTGTCGTCGTTCTGCAGCACGATCACCCGGACCGAGCCGACCGTGAACGCGTACCAGAGACCGGCGAGTTCGGCGTCCGTCTCGGTGGAGGGGAGGTCGAAGTAGGTCTGGTAGGCGCCGAAGCCGAGCGGGCCGTTGGCCTTCTCGATCTCGTGGTTGCCGGCCGCCGGCATCCAGGGCCGGAAGCGTGCCGAACGGGTGTTGTTGGTGAAGAAGTTGTTCCAGGTGCGCACCCGGTCGACGTCGAGGTTGGCGTAGCAGAGGTCGCCGTTGAGCAGGTGGAACAGCGGAGCCACCTGCTCGACGCCGGTGACGATGTCCTTGGTCGCGGGGGTGGAGTTGGCGTCCAGCGCGGTGGTGCCGTTGGCCGCCCAGGTGACCTGCGGGGCGGACTGGTCGCCGAAGCTCGTGAAGGTGAACGGCTGCCGTCCGCGCGGTGCTGTGCGGAACGTACCGCTGTCGGGGGTGGCCCCCTCGTGGGTGGCGAGGTAGATGTACTCGGTGCCGGGGCGCAGCCGTTCGAGCGCGGCGTGGTGGACGTAGACGGAACGGCCGGACGTGCCGTCCACGTAGGTGACGGTCCGGGCCTCGGCGCTTGAGCCGAAGCCGTGCTCCAGGGTGCCGTAGCGCACGACGGGTCTGGTCACCGGCCGGTCGGTGAGCCACGAGACCGTCATCTGGGTACGCGGGTCCGCGCCGAAGGTCAGGTGCAGCCCCTGGACCGGGGGTGCGCCGGACGAGTCCGCGGTGAGATGAAGCGCCGGGGCGGCCTGTGCCGTACCCGCACCGAGCAGCGGGGTGACGGCCGCGCCCGCCCCCGCCGTACCGAACAGGCCCAGCGCATGGCGCCGACTGACCCCCTCAGAAGCCTTCGCCGGACCTGACTGTGCGGTCATGCTGCCCTCCCTGACTGACGACGACCGCACCCTGGCCCTCCCCGGCGGCTCTTGAGTGAACACCGCATTGCCAGACGGTCATCGAGCCCCGAGCAGCGGCCCACCCGGCCAAATCTTGCCCACGCCTTTGCCGCTGGCCGCCCGGCCCTTGACGGGGGGGGAGCCCGCGGGAATCGGTCCCCGAGCACCTACCTCTACGGCACGGAGCCGGGCGCCTGCTTCTCGGACGCGGAGCCGGGCGGCCGTCTCCCCGGCGCGAAGCCGGGCGGCTGCCTCCCCGACGCGCAACCGGACGCTCGCCACCCCGAGAGCACCAGGACGACCTTCTCCACCCGCCTCCAGGACACGGAACCGGGCGGCCGTCTCCCCGGCGCGAAGCCGCGCGTCCACCTCCGCGGTGAAGCCGGCCGGCTGCCTCCCCGACGCGCAACCGGACGCTCGCCACCCCGATAGCTCCTGGGCGGCCTTCTCCTGCCTGGACCTGGGCTCTGAGATTCGTGACGCCTGACCCGAAGTGACGAGCGGCCCGACGTACGCCTACTCAAGGCGTGCGGCAACAAGATCGCGCCAGGCCCGGGAGGGGGGTCCGTCACGACGGTGCCGCCCCTCCTCGCGGTCACAACTCCGCGCGCAGCCTGAGGAGTACGGCCGTGTCAGTACGCGGCAGGCGGACCGTGAGCCTGCCCTCGGCCGCGTCCCACTCCGTCGTGACGTCGGCCGTCGTGGGCTGGAGCACCTCCGGACGCAGCTGGACACCGCGCAGATGGGCAAAGGTGATCGTGCGGCTCACCCGGGCGCCGGTGCGCTCCCGGCGCCACACCGCCACGTACGTGGACTCACGCCCCCGCAGCCCGTGCGCGATCCAGGCGTCCTCCCAACCGGGCAGACCCAGCGGCCAGACGGGGTGGGCGTCGGCGATCTCCGGGCGGATGTCCTTGTACACGCCGAGCGCCGAGCGTACGAGCTCGAACTGCTCGGCGTTCATACGGTCGAGGAAGCCGGAGAGGTGAACTCGGCCCAGGAGTGCGCCGGTCAGGGTGAACGCGATCCGGTCGGGGGTGTGGTCCGGCTGGGGGTAGGCCCACACGGCAGCCTGTTCGGGGGTCACAGCGGTGGCGGCGGCCGCGGCGATGGGCGGATAGCGCAAGGGGTCCTGCTGGTCGCTGGTGGACTGGAGCTGGGCCACGGCGAGTTGGGCGTAGTCCATGCGCAGGCCGCCGGAGCCGCAGTTCTCCAGGACCAGGCCGGGGTGCCGGTCCAGGAGGCCGTTCATCCAGTCGAGGTGGGCGCGGTGGTGTCCGAGCAGGCCGGCGCCGGGGCTCTCCGTGCCGTTCTCCGTGCCGGGGCCGATGTTGATGTTGTAGTCGAGCTTGAGATAGCCGACGCCCCACTCGCCGACCAGTCGGTCCACGACGGCGTCGAGGTGGGCCCGGGCGGCAGGGTGGCGCAGGTCCAGGTGGTGTCGGCCGTGTTCCGTGACGCGCAGGCCGCCGCGCCGGAAGAACGCCTCGGGCGGCAGGGTGTGGGCCAACGGGCTGCGGACGCCCACGACTTCGGGCTCCAGCCACAGTCCCGGGACCATGCCGTGGCCCCGGATCGCGTCCAGTACTTCCTCGATGCCGCCGGGGAAGCGCCCCCGGGCCGGCTCCCACGCGCCGACGGCGTCCCACCAGCCCTGGGCATCGTCGTCGTACCACCCGGCGTCGATGACGAAGACCTCGGCGCCCGCCTTCCCCGCCGCCTCGATGAGCGGCAGGAGCCTCTCCGTGGTCGGGTCGCCCATGAGGGTGTTCATGTAGTCGTTGTAGATCACCGGGAGGGCGCGGTGGTCGGGATGGTCGCGGCGGATCAGCCTGCGGTGGTCGGTGAGTTCACCGAAGGCGGCGTCGAGGCCGCCCTCCTCCGTGCGCACGAGGACCGCAGGAACGGAGTGGAACTCCTCGCCGGGCCCGAGCGTCTGCTGCCACTGGTGGTGGGCGTCGTCGGGGCCGAACAGGGCGACGTAGGCCGCGCCCTCGCGTTCACCGGTCTCGAAGCGCCACCCCGCGCTGGACTCGATCTGCCACAGCCAGGTGCGGCCGGAGAGGTCGGTGAGCGCGCCGATCGGGAGGTGGCGGCCGGTCGACCAACTGCCCTGCGAGTAGCGCTCGAAGCAACCACGCCCCTCATGGCCGTGGGCGAACCGGCTCAGCGGGACGACCTGGTCGCGGAAGGGGGCCTGGCGCCAACGGCATTCGGCGAGCCAGTCGTTGTCCGCCCAGTGCAGGGTCAGTCGCTCCAGGCCGCCGCCGGCGTCGGTGATGCCGCCGAGGGTCAGACTGCTCACGCTCTCCAGCCGCAGCGGGGCGCCGCCCCCGTTGACCAGGCGCACCCGCGAGCGCAGGAAGGCTGCGCCCGGCGCCGTCTCCAGAGCGACCTCGGCGACCAGGCCGGTCTCCGGGTCCGCCAGCCGGATGGTCGTACGGTCACGGCCGCCCTCCCGGACCGTCTCATGGTCGCGATAGGTGAGCCGGTCGCCGATCGCGGTCTCGATGAAGCGCTCCCCCGACCACAGGCGGCCATGGCCGGTGGCGGTCACCTCGACGAGCGGGACCAGGCCCGCCCAGTCCTGGTCGGGCGCACCCAGCCGGACCGAGCCCGTGGCGTCCAGGACGGCGTGCAGCCCGAGCTCCGGGTGCGACCAGAGACGGGATCTCTCGAGTGTTCCGACGACTGCGGTCAACGCAATTTCCCCTTCCGGGATGGTTCGGTACTGCGACGGTCCCATAAGCGCTGAGCTGGCAATTCGCGCTCGGCCAGGGAGGGTTGGCCGCGCCGGTGACTGTGTTTGAAAGGTAAATCCCCAGTTACGGTCTCTTGACGCCCGCGATGTGACCGCTCACAATCCTCGCATGCATGTGACCGGTCACACAAGCTTCGGCGGGCAGACCGCCCCTTCCGCGGGGCAACGGAGGCCCGCCAGCATCCGCGATGTCGCCCAGGCGGCAGGGGTCTCCTACCAGACCGTTTCGAGGGTCATCAACGGCCGTCCGAACGTGAAGGCGGAGACCCGCGGACGCGTCGAAGCGGCTGTGCGAGCCCTCGGCTTCAGGCGCAACGCCACCGCGTTCGCCCTGGCCAGCGGGGTGACCCGAGCAGTCACGGTCCTCACCTCGAACACCGTCCTCCACGGCTACGCGGCCACCCTGCAGGGTCTGGAGGAGGCCTCCCGCTCCGCCGGGTACGCCCTCGGTGTGCGGGTGGTGACGCCCGAGGACGACCTGGACCGTACGGTCGCCGCGGCCGCCGGCACCGGTGGCGGCCTGGTGGTCATCGGCTACGACCGTCTCGGCGCCGCCGTCCTGGACCGCGTACCGGCGCAGGTTCCGTGCGCCGCCCTGGTGGAGGCGCCGGCGCCCGGCCGGACGCCCGGCCGGCCCGCGGTGTGGGCCGACGACCGGGAGGCGGCCCGGACCGCCACCGCACATCTCCTCGGGCTCGGGCACGGGACCGTGCACTACGTGGCGCTCCCCGCCTCGACCGGGAACCGGCGTACGGCATCACCCCGCGCCGAGGGCTGGCGTCAGGCCCTCAGGTCGGCCGGTGTGACCCCTCCCCCGCCGTCCGGGCGGGGCTGGGACGCGCAGGCCGGATACGAGGCGGGGACGAGGCTGGCCCGGAACCCGGCCGTCACCGCGATCCTGTGCGGCAACGACGACCTGGCCCTCGGTGTCCTGCGGGCCCTGCACCACGCGGGCCGGCGGGTCCCGGAGGACGTCAGCGTCATCGGCTTCGACGACGCCCCGCACTCCGCCTTCCTCACCCCCTTCCTCACCACGGTCCGCATGGACTTCCACGGCCTGGGCCGCGCCGCCTTCGGTCTGCTGCGGGCCCAACTCGACACCGACCGACAGGAGTTCGCGCACACGCCGGCCGAACCCACCCTCGTGCACCGCGAGAGTGCCGGGCCGCGCGGTTCCTGAACCGGACCGCCACCCGGTCCGCCGTACCGACGCACGCCCGCCTTCCGGCAGTACCGCACCACCCGCTCACCGCACCACGGCAGCACCGCACCACCCGCTCACCGCACCACGGCAGCACCGCACCACCCGCTCACCGCACCACCCTCACCCTCCGTTCGACCAAGGATCACGCCATGAGAAGAGCCGTCTCCGTCCTCGCCACCGCCTGTGTCCTCGGGCTGACCGCCACCGCGTGCAGTGACAGCACCGCCGGCGGCAGCGGTGCCGCACCCACCGGATCGGTCGACGCCACCGCCTCCCTCAAGGGCGTCAAGCTCACGATGTGGGTGGCCCAGAACAGCGTCTCCCAGCCCAAGCAGGTCATCGAGGCGTTCGAGAAGGCCACCGGCGCCAAGATCACCACCGAGGTGATCCCCGACCCGTACGAGTCGAACGTGCCGACCAAGCTCGCCTCGGGCACCAAGCCGGACCTGATGTTCTGGCAGCCCACGGGCAGCACCCTGCCGTTCATCCAGCCGGCCCAGAACCTGCTGCAGCTCGACAAGGAGGACTGGGTCTCCAAGCTCGGCAAGACGGAGCAGAGCCTCGGGCAGGTCGACGGCCACCGCTATGCCGCGATCGTCACCAGCCCCGCGGTCCTCGGCGTCTACTACAACAAGGCGGTCTTCAAGAAGGCCGGCATCACCGAGATGCCCACCAGCTACGACGACATGCTCGCCGACGCGAAGACCATCAAGGCGAAGACGGGCGTGGCCCCCTTCTTCGAGGTCGGCGGCGACAAGTGGCCGCTGCAGTGGCAGGTGCAGCTCCAGATGACGGACCTGCCGCAGTCGTTCTGGGACGACCTCAACAAGAACAAGGACTCCTGGACCAACAAGACCATCGTCGACGCCATCACCAAGTACAAGACGAAGGTGCTCGACGGCGGGCTCGCGCAGAAGAACTACAAGACCGCGACCTTCGTGGACCAGGGCAAGGCGATCATGGACGGCAGCGCCGCGATGGCCGTCAACGTCACCTCGCTGCAGTCCGAGATCCAGGCGACCTCCAGCACCGCGGAGATGGACGAGAAGCTGGGCTGGTTCCCGCTCTCCAACAGCGCCGCGCAGGCCGAGTACTCGCCCGACCAGACCAACGGCGTGGTCGCCTTCAACACCGGTGACAGCAAGCGGCAGACCGCCGCCCGGCAGTTCATGTCCTTCTGGCTCGGCGAGGACTACCCGGCCTACATCAAGGCCAACAAACTCGTCTCGGTGGAGCCGTCCGTGCCCAACCCCGACGGACTGCCGCAGACCGCGACCGCCCAGGCCGAGGCGCTCACCGCCGCCACGGGTGTCTTCCAGGTCAAGGCGCTGACCGCCCCGGACATGCATCTCGCCCTGGCCGACATGATCTACGGCAAGAAGACCCCGCAGCAGGTCGCCCAGGCCGCCGAGGACCAGTTCGACCAGGTCCTCAAGGCCCGCGGGGTCTCGGGCTTCTGACCGGCACCGGCACCCTGCGGGTGCGCCGTGGATCGCGCGGGTGGCACACTCCCGCCGCCTGCGCACAGGGCCACCGCACGGCGGTGTCGTCGCCGACGGCCCCGAAGCGGAAGCCCTGGCGGGGGCGGTCGCAGCCGACACCACCCGGCCGGGGCGGTCGCAGCCGACACCACCCGACAGAAACGGCCTCAGCCAGGGTCCGGGACAGTCGCAGACCGCACCCAGCGGTCCGGACCACGGTCCTGCTCGGCGCTGCCCGGTCCGGTGTGCCGCACCCCAGGAACTCCCAGCCAGCCCCATCCCCGGGCCGCCCGTCGGCGACGGACCCCGGGGCCCCGTACCGGAGGTTGAAACGTGGCGGACACAGCCACCCTCGGCGTCGGTGACGCCACGCGCGCGAAGGAAGCGGACCGGACCGCGCGTCCCGGCAGGGCCGGGCGGTCGCGCCGCAGGGCCAACCAGCCGTGGTGGTTCGCGGTGCCCGCGCTCGCCGTGTTCGGTGTCTTCTTCCTGCTGCCGAACCTGCTGAACTTCGTCTACCCGTTCACCGACTGGTCGGCGTTCCACCCGCAGATCGGCTTCGTGGGCTTCGACAACTTCTCCACGATCCTGCACGACGGGTCGATGGTCCGTGACATCCGTATCACCCTGGAGTACGCGGTCCTCGTGGCCGTCTTCCAGAACGGCTTCGGTCTCGGCCTCGCCCTGCTCCTGGAGCGCGACACCCGCTTCAACCGGTTCTTCCGCGCGGTGTTCTTCCTGCCGGTGCTGATCTCCGCCCTGGCGGTGGGTTACATCTTCCGGGCCCTGCTCGCCCAGGACGGGGCGCTCAACAGCGTGTTGTCCTCACTGGCGGGTCACCCGGTCGACACCCCCTGGCTGGGCTCGACCACCTGGACCCTGGTCGTCGTCACCCTCATCCACGGCTGGAAATGGATGGGCCTGGCCATGCTGATCTATCTGGCCGGGCTGAAGAGCATGCCGGGGGATGTACTGGAGGCGGCCAGGATCGACGGGGCCGGTGGCTGGCGCACCTTCTGGTCGATCAGGTTCCCGCTCCTCGCCCCGGCGGTCACCTTCAACGTGACCACCGCGCTGATCGGTTCCATGAACACCTTCGACATCGTCCAGGCCACCACCGCCGGCGGCCCGGGCAGCGAGACCGAGGTGTTCAACATCTACATGTTCCGCATCTTCGGTCAGGGGCTGTACGCGCAGGCCTCGGCGATGAGCCTGGTGCTGTTCCTCATCGTCGTCGTGCTCGCCGTGCCCGTCATCGTCGGACTGCGCCGCAGGGAGAACAACCAGTGACCACCGTCGGCGCGCTCGCGCCCGTCCACCGGCGCCCGTGGCGCTGGGTCCAGCCCGTCGTCGTGCTGCTGATCGCCGCCGTCACCATCGGCATTCCGCTGTGGCTGGTCGCAGTCACCTCGGTCAAGCCGCAGTCCGAGTCCATCAAGCCCAACCTCTCCCTGCCCCACCACGCCCAGGCCGCCGCCAACTACCGACAGACCTTCGACGAGGGCAAGATCGTCCAGGGCTTCGTCAACAGCCTTCTGGTGGTGGCCCCTTCGGTCGTGCTGGTCCTGCTGCTCGGGGCCGGTGCCGCCTGGGTGTTCGCCCGCCGCAAGGGGCGCCTCGTCAACGCCCTGTACGCGCTCAGCATCAGCGGTCTGCTGCTGCCGCCCGCGGTGATCACCATCGTGATGGAGCTGCGCCAACTCGGCCTGGCCGGCACCCGTCCCGGCATGATCGGCGTCTACGCCGGGATGTACCTGTCCACCTCCATCTTCTTCATGACCGGGTTCATCCGGGCCCTTCCGGAAGAGCTGGAGGAGGCCGCGCGCATGGACGGCGCGGGGCCGATACGGGTCTTCTGGCGGATCATCCTGCCGCTGTTGCGCCCGGTCATCGCCACCGCGACGATCATGGTGATGCTGTTCGCCTGGAGCGACATCTTCTACGCCTTCTTCGTCCTCGGCGGAGGTGACAAGGCCACGCTGCCGCTCAACCTCTACCAGGTCGCCAGCGCCCAGCTGTACCTCAACAACTGGCATCTGATCTTCGCCTACGTCGTGATGATGAGCCTGCCGATGGTGCTCGTCTTCGTCATCGCCCAGCGCCGCATCGTCTCCGGCATCACCAGCGGAGCCGTCAAGTAGTTTGGACAACTACCGGTACGCCCAGGCGTCGCTCCATACCGGGATCGGCGGCCCAGCGCTCGTAGTCCATGGGGTTTCCGCGCTGGAAGATCATGCCGTTGATGCTGCTGGAGCCGCCCAGCACCTTGCCACGGGCGTGGTGGACGCGCCGGCCGTCCATGTGGGGCTCGGGCTCGGACTCGTACTTCCAGTCGTAGAAACGGCTGCCGATGGGGTAAGTCAGCGCCGCGGGCATGTGGATGAAGACGTCCCACGGGTAGTCCGACCGGCCGGCCTCAAGGACCAGCGCCCGGTTGCCCGGGTCGGCGGAGAGCCGGTTCGCCAGTGCACTGCCGGCCGATCCACCACCGACGATGACGAAGTCGTACTGCAGAGCCATGGTGCCTCGTCTCGCTCGCTCCGTAGATATGCGAGGCACGCTAAACCCGGTAGCGCGATACGCACCAGGCTGCGAAGAGCGCAACTTGCCCGGCACGCATCACCGCCAAGGGTCGTGTTTTCGTCCGGCAGGAGTTCCTACGATGGCTCCGTGTGCGGTGCTTGCCCGGCGGCTCTTCGGGTACCGCGTCTGAATGAGGGTGGCATACGTATGGGAAGGCCATTACTGAAAGATGCCTCTATGCCCTCCCCCATGCCGTTGGTGACGTAGAGCATCAGCCGGTCGGCCGTGGCGGACCAGTCGAAGTTGTCCCCGAAGATGGCGTACGCCGGTTCCAGCTGGGCCGCGAGCTCGTACTCGGGACGGGAGCAGGAACGGCCGGGCAGCAGCTGCCACTGCATCTCGGCGGCCAGGGTGAGCCGGTCCTTGCGGCGCGCCTGGAGGTACAGGTCGGTGTCGCGCTCGGCCACGATCACCTCGTGCCCCAACACCTCGGCGATCTCGGCCAGTTCGGACTCGTACCGGCGGGCGTCGTCGCCCGCGGGCAGGGTCACCGACAGCACGCCGAGGCGGTCGCCGCGCACACTGACGGGCAGGTGCAGGCGGACCGACCCGTCCCGGAGTCCCTCGCGGTACGGCTCCTGGGAACCGAAGGCCCGGCCGGCCGGGCTGTTGTGCACGGACACCGGATCCAGTGTGTGCGGGAGCACGGAGACGGGCTGAAGCACCGTCAGGCCGTAGTCGGCCATGAACAACTCGACGGATCGCGCGCCGTACCGTTCGAGGAGTACGGCACGGACGGCGTCGAGCAATTCGTGGGGAGCCGCTGCGCGCAGGGCGCGTTCAGCGGCTTCGAGTCTGTTCACGATGAGGAAGACCAATCTTTCGCCGGACAACGTACGGACCTCTCCCAGGAGGTCCTTCTCGTGCAAGGGCTGCGCCGGTTGTGCCGGCTCATCGGTGGCCGGCGGTGCGCCTAGTACGCTGACAGGCACCCCAGTGCCTGCGAGAGTGTGATCGTGACTGCCTTCCGCCGCCCCGAGCCCGACGAGGTCGCGCGCGTGACCACCACGGCCGTCGAGCTGCTGGAGGTCGTGTGGGGCAGGGCCTCGACCGCGCCCACCTCCGCGTCCCAGCTGCGGGTGCTGCACATTCTCGAGCACCACGACGGCATCAACCTGCGCACGCTCGCCGAGTCCCTCGCCTCCACCCCGCCGTCCACGAGCCGGCTGTGCGACCGGCTGGTCGCCGCCGGGTTCGTCGAGCGGGTGATCGGCGCGGAGGACAGGCGCGAGGTGCGGCTGCACCTCAGCGGCCGCGGCCGTACCTTCCTGGCCGACCTGCGGGCCCGCAGGGAGAAGGAGTTGCGCAAGGTGCTGGTGGACATGCCCGTCGCCAAGCGGATCGCTCTGATGGAGGGGCTGGAGGCGTTCTGCGCCACAGCCGCGACGCAGATACACGACGACGACCGGGGTTCCGGCAGCCAGACCGCCTGAACCGCGGTTCGCGGCGGAGCGGTCTCCGTCGACCGGAGCATTCCAGTTCCTTCCCCGCGCACGTCCGACACGGCCACTTTGTTGCCTCCTGACTATTGTTGTCAAACGGCAACAGTGCGCTTCGCGGCCCTTAGAGGTCGTTTTCTCCCGTTGTTTCATCCAGGGATGCGGATTTGATCCGGTGATGTCGGGTGGCGCCAGGAGATGGTGTTCTCGCCGGTGAGGCG
>NZ_JBEZKG010000052.1:24077-31230 GCF_040651535.1 Streptomyces sp. NPDC048420 | reverse complement strand
TCGACCAACGTCACCCTCTCCCGCCTGGGACGACTCGTCCGCCAGGGACTCCTCGAACAACCCGGACGCGGCCGCTACCAGAAACGGACTTAACGCCCTCTCAGTGGCCAAGGACGAGTGCGACCTTGACGAGTACGAGGTTGCGCCGGGGCCTGCGTGTGCGTCGTGGCTCAGCGGACCGCGCGGCTCTATGCGGTGTGGATCTCCAAGGCGGCACGCACGGCGGACTCAACGGCTCCCTCGATCCACGCCGGCTTGACGGACGTGTGGTCCCCGGCGAAGTGCAACGGCCCTTCGCGCACGGGGATGGCGGGCAGCAACTCCGTGTGCTGCCCGGGCAGGAGTACGGACGCCTCCCCGTAGGCGTAGGGGTCGCGCAGCCAGCTCTGAGTGCGGCCCGCTCCGGTGTAGAAGACCTCGATGCGCTGGCCGTAGACCTGCTGGAGGCCGCACAGAGCGTGTGGGTACCGTGCCTCGTCGTCCAGGGAGTCCCAGCGCAGCGCGTCGTCCGCCCAGCTGTAGGAGGCCAGGACCACACCCCCTGCGCTGCCCGGGACCGGATGGGAGGGGTGGAACATGAACCGGTTGGCGTTGTCCGACACCGAGCCGCCCCCCACGACGTCGACCGCCTCCGGCTGGTCGCGCGCGATCGCGCGGTTGGCGGCGTAGTGGGTGCGCTGGTCCACTGTGATGTGCCCGCTGGGCACGGAAGGATGGGCGCCGAGCAGGCTGCCGTCCGTGGCGGCGCGGCCGGTGCGGTAGGCGTCGTACAGACCTGGATCGACGGCGTTCAGCTCGCGTTTCCAGTCGGTCGCGTCGAACTCCCACCAGCGGCGGCTGAACTCCAGCAGGACCTTGGTCGCGCTGTCGTAGTGCAGTTCGCAGACCGCGCGGCGCTTGCGGTACGACATGGGCGGGGCGATCTGTACGTGGCGCAGTCCGGAGAACGGCACCGTGACCACGGCGACGTCCGCGGTGAACTGCTCGCGTACGACGGGACCGTCGCGGCCCTCGGACACGGTGTCCACCCATACGTGCGGGCCCTTGGTCCGGACGTGCTCGGTGTCCGGCGAAGGGCGGTCGGGGTGGTGGTACTCGATGCGCGTGACACGACGGTCGAACTGCACGTCCTTGTGCACGCGTTCCAGGAGGGCGTCCGGCAGCACGGCCGTGCCGCCCTCCAACTCGTAGAAGGGTGTGTCGGGGCTGATGAGGGAGGAGCCGGTGAAGCTGTGGATGAAGGACAGGGGAAGGCGTGAGGTGAGGTTCTCCAGGGTGCCGATCAGATCGATGGTCCGCTCGTCGAGGCCGGCGTGCTCGGTCAGGAAGCGGAACATCGACCAGTCACCGAAGCGCTGCACCACGCGGGCCCAGCCCCGCACCCGCTCGGGGAGCGGCTTGTCGACCCGCTTGCCGTCGCCGTTGACGTAACTGAACTCGTCGCGCACCGGGTCCAGAACGGAGCGCAGGATGGCGGCGGCAGGGGTGTCCCAGTGGGCACGGGGAACGCCGAAGGACCGGTTGATGCGCCGGGGGGTGCGGGCGTAGTCGGCGCGCCGGGTGCGGATCCCGTTCACGTGGATCCAGGTGTGGTTGGCGGGACGTCCCTCGTGGTCGACGTCCACGTAGTGGAAACGCCGCTTCTTCAGGCCGAACTGGTCGATCAGCTCCATCACCAGGGGATGGCTGCCGGGGATGCGCATCGCGCCCGCTTCGGCGTATTGGAGCGGATCGGTGAAGGGCTGCTTCGCTTGTTCGTGGCCGCCGTTGCGGAAGGTCTTGATGCGTCCGCCCGCGCGGTTGCCGTTGGCCTCCAGCACGGTCACACGGTGACCTGCCTTCTTCAGAAGCCAGGCACTCACCAGCCCGGCCGGACCGGCTCCGATGACCAGAACGTTTTTGGGGCGGGTCCGCCGCTGAGTCGGCAGGCCCTGCTCGAGGATGCTCTGGTAGCGCGGGACGAGAGGGCGGTTGTTGGAGTCCAGTACGAGCAGTGCGCGAGCGACGGCCAGACACCGGTCGAAGTCGGCGCCTCGGCCGGCGGCCGCAGCGGTTCGCGCGGGCAGGGCCACGGAGACACCCCCGGTCAGGGCCGTCGCCACCGTGGCCGTGCCGGCCACCGCCGTGAAGCCTCGCCGGGAGAGACCGCCGCCTGAGTGCGCAACCGCGTGATCTTCAGTCATGTCGATCTTTGTACCGGTGGTCATGACTAGACGATGGTCCTGCGCTCCTGCGTTGACACGAAGGAGCGAAGACGGGGACAAACCCTGACGTCGAGCACGTCAGTGGGCGTGGACGTGCTCGGAGCCCCCGAAGGGATGAATGCGGAGCAAACTCCGTCTGCCGCCACAATCGGTCCCCCACACTGCCCATGCGTGTTCGCATCCGTGCTCTGCGGCGGGCTTGCGGTCGCGTCATGAAGGCGACGTATCGCGCAGGCCTCGCGAGAGTGCGGGTTGGTGGAGGGGGAAGGGTGGCGCAACGGCGCACTCCGTTCGGTGACAGAGCCCGTTACTGGTTCGACAGCACGCTGGCCCGCGGTGCTCCCGCTCTCGTCGGCTGGATGGGGTTGTTGTGTCTGGCCATCGTCGTCCCGGCCAGTGCGGTGCTGGTGTGGACCGACCCTGACGCACCGGCGCCCCTGGCGGACCGGCTGGCGCAGGTGTGGCACCTCACCGGGGAGACACTGCGCCTGGGCGGTGCCACGGGTACGCCGTTGCGAGTGACGATGTCCGTGCTGCTCGCACTGGTCGCTCTGCTGTACGTCTCGACGCTCGTCGGCCTGATCACGACGGCGCTCACGGAGCGGCTCACCGAGTTGCGAAGGGGCCCGTTCCACCGTGCTCGAACAAGGCCACGCCGTGGTCCTGGGCTGGTCGGAGCAGGTCTTCACCGTGGTGAGCGAGCTGGTGGCCGCCAATGCCAACCAGCCACGCGCGGCGGTGGCCGTCCTGGCCGACCGGGACAAGACCGCCATGGAGGAGGCCCTGAGTACGAAGATCGGTCCCGCCGGTGGTACGCGGCTGATCTGCCGCAGCGGGCCCACCACCGACCCGGCCGTGCTCACCCTGACCAGCCCGGACACGGCCGGTGTCGTGCTGGTCCTGCCCCAGGACGAGCCGGACGCCGACGCCGAGGTGGTCAAGACGCTGCTGGCGCTCCGGGCAGCCCTGGCCGGGAAGGGCACTCACCCGCCTGTCGTCGCCGCCGTCCGGGACGACCGCTACCGCCTGGCCGCCTGTCTCGCCGCCGGACCCGGCGGCATCGTCCTGGAGAGCGACACCGTCACGGCCCGGCTCATCGTCCAAGCCTCCCGTCGGCGCGGGCTCTCCCTCGTCCACCAGGAACTGCTGGACTTCGCCGGCGACGAGTTCTACCTCGTCGCCGAACCGGCCCTGGCAGGCCGGCCGTTCGGCGACGCGTTGCTGTCCTACCCGACGTCGAGCGTCGTCGGGATGATGCGAGAAGGCACGCCCCTGCTCAACCCGCCAGCGCAGACGCCCCTGGCCCCCGATGACGTGCTCATCGTCATCTCCCGTGACGACGACACGGCCTGGTCGGACGACTGCACGGAGTTGGTCGAGAAGGCGGCGATGGCATCCGGCCCTTCGACGCCCGCACGACCGGAGCGAGTTCTCCTGCTGGGCTGGAATCGCCGGGCGCCGCTCATAGTCGACCAGTTGCGCCACCGCGCCTGGCCGGGATCAGCCCTCGACGTGGTGACGGACGGTCGTACGGTGACTGTCCCGCAGGTGAGCGAGGCCGACACGCACAGCGGCAGCTCCCTGACCTTGACACTGCACCACGGGGACACCACCCGCCCCGAGACCCTGAAGCGTCTGGACGTGCACTCCTACGACAGCGTGATCGTGCTCGGCCAGGACTCCGCTCCCGGACAGCCGCAGGACGACCCCGACAACCGCACGCTCGTAACCTTGCTGCTTCTGCGCCAACTGGAGGAAGCCACCGGGCGCGAACTGCCGGTGGTCACCGAAATGATCGACGACCGCAACCGGGCGCTGGCCCCCATCAGCCCCGGAGCCGACGTGATCATCAGCGGTAAGCTCATCGGTCTGCTCATGGCACAGATCTCCCAAAACCGACACCTGGCAGCGGTGTTCGAGGAACTGTTCTCCGCCGACGGCACCGGAGTTCACCTGCGGCCCGCCACGGACTACGTGCTGCCGGGGCGTGAGACCTCCTTCGCCACGGTCGTGGCCGCGGCACGCCATCGCGGCGAATGCGCCATCGGTTACCGAAGCCACAACGACTCGTCGACAAGTCCCGGCTACGGCGTGCGGATCAACCCACCAAAAGCCGAGCGGCGCCACTGGTCGGTCCAGGACGCGGTGGTCGTCGTCGCCAAGACATGACGCCCGACTCGGTTGACGTGAGCATCTTCGATCCGGGAGAGGCCGAGCCGCCAGCTGTGCTGGTTCGTGGCGCCTGGGCCAATGGGGCTTCGTCGTCAGGAGGCCGAAGAGAGCGGTGCAAAATCGGCTTCCGGCGGTGACGTCGGTGAGCAGGGTGGTATTGAGCGTGCTCAGAACGGTGACCGGTTCCGGGTCGATCTGGGCCGCGACGCGCAGGGTGCGGCGGGTGAGGGCGGTGACGGTCGCCGCCTCGTGGGCCCTTGCCGCACACGTCACCGAGGAAGAACGTCCTTCTCCGCCTGTTCCCCCGCCGCCCGTTCCGCCTCCCGCCGCTTCTGCTCGTTGCGTAGTGCGCGCAGCGCGGACAGCCGCAACTCCATCTCGTCCAGCACGATCGCGGCAAGATCGGCCAGGGTGGCGGTGTCGTCCTCGATGATGGAGCGCGGCTTGGTGTCCAGGACGTTGACCGTGCCCAGTCGGTGGCCGTCGGGGGTGGTGATCGGTGCGGCGGCGTAGAAGCGCACCCCCATCTCCCCGGCGACCAGCGGATTGTCCGCCGCCACGGGGTCACGAAGGGTGTCGGGAATGACCAGCGCGTCATCGCGCAAAATCGCCGAGAAGCACAGGCCCGGATCGCGGCCGATCTCTTTGACACCCTCCAGACCGTGTGCGGCCTTGAACCAGATGTGGTCGGTGTCCACGGGCGGAAAAGCTCCATGCAAGGGGACCGAGGCGCTGTCGCTGACCGCGTGCACACTCACGGCAACCTGGCAGTTCGCCTGTTTGCCCAGCGCACCGCAGTACTGCGGTGCGACCCCTACCGACATGCGGCCGTCCTTGGGAAAGGACACATCATCGATCACGAAAGCGTCCGGGCCGACCAGCGGAATCAAGCGTTCGGCGACCCGTCGCCGCACCGGTACCGGATCCCAAGTCGACTGGTTCACGAACTGCTGCAGGTTCTGCTCGTTACCGTCCGGCAGCCGAGAAGCCATCGCCTGAACCGACTTGCGCCGCCCGTCCAGCATCAGCCCCCGCAGATAGCAGTCGCCCTTCGCCCGCTGATCCTTGCGCGCCACCGAAGCGAACACGTCGGCCACAAAGAACCCCAACGTCGCCCGCATACAGTTCACTTCATGTAAGTCCCCACCCCCAACATGCTCTTGATCAGCACTTATGGGAAGACCTAACGGAGTCCTACTAGTGGCCTGCTCGGCGGCTTTCAGCGCTGTGGCGCGGTCGCTGCGGCTCCACCCGGATGTCGCATTGCCGACTCCATAACCCCCATCATCCCCTGCCGCCTGCGGAGCCTCACCGCTCGGTCTTTCGCATGGCCGGCAGCTCCTTGTCAGCGGCGTTTCGCATGGGCGGTGTCGATCCGCGCGAAGTCTTCGGGCGTTTCGTTCATGAGCAGTCCGCCGGGATCCACCAGTGGGCCTGCCACGGAGTGAAGATCGTTTCCGGCGGGATCATCCTCGCCGTCATGCCATCGCGCGACCGCCCGCCCCGCGCCCGCGACCAGGTCAGCGAGTTGAAGGCAGGAGTGGACCACCGAGCGGCCGCGGACCAGATTCTGGAGGTGCTTTTCCTCGATGAGGCCGTGGGCGACGCCCACGGCCGTGGCCACGCGTTCCAGGACGTCGAGTTGGTCGTCGGTCAGCAGCCGCTGATCGTCGCAACGGGCGGGCCTTGCACAGCATGTCCAGGACCTGTGTCGCCTTCTTCGCCTGAGGGGCCGTGCGGTGGTGGGCGTAGGCGTAGGACTGCTCAATGTCGGTGCGCAGGTCGTCGACCGTGACGTGGTCGCCCGTGCGGTTCTTCTCGGCGAAGAACCGCACGGCGGTGGCGAAGAAGCGGTCGAAGCCGTCGCGGCCCAGTGCGCGCGGCCCTTCGGTGGCCAGTCCAGTGCGAGCTGCCGGCCCACGCCGTCGCTGACGATGTCGTGGTCCATGGCGTGGAGCCGTTCCTTGAGCAGGACGTGACGAGTGTGCCCGCGACAAAGTAGGGCTTGTCGATCACATACACCGAGGCGCGGTCTTGCAGGCGTCCGCCGGGTGCCAGCAGTTCGCCCAGGGGACCGCTGTGGACCCGGCGGCGTTGGCCGGCTACCCCGCCGGTGGAACATCTTCTGGCACTTGACCTCTGGCGCGGACTTCTGGATCCGTGCCTCCTCGCGCAGCAGGTCCACGTTCGCGGCGGCTTCGTCCTCGTCGATGGCCACCGATCCAGGGTCATGTAGCGGCCGCCGCGGTGGAGTTGATCGGCGTCGTAGCCGGACTCGCCGATGGCGATCCACCGACCGGTGCCAGCATGGTCGTCGGTGGCCGCCTGACGGTTGCGGAGGCTGGCTGATTCCTGCCGTTGAGAATGGGCTGATTCCTGGAAGTTGCCGTCAGGTGCCGTTTTGGTGAAGGGCCGTCATGATGTCTGGACGCTGTAGCAGGCGTTTTTCGTGGCTGTGCGACGGCCGCACCAAAAGAGACGTGCCACCCAGGCCAGCCGGGTGAGCGCGTGCGAGCGGCGACGCCGGGTTGCTGATGGCCCGCGACGAGCGTGCGACGGTCGGGTGCATCTGCAACATCGGCGTGCTGCACGACGCCCGAGGACGCGCGCCGGCCGGGCTGCTCCTGCTGCACGCCCTCGCAGTCTTCGCCTCCCGCGGCCGGGACACCGTCGGACTCGGTGTGGACACCACCCCCCCCCCCCCCCCCCCCCCCCCCCCCCCCCCCGGGGGCGCGCCCCCCCCCCCCGCGCCACCCCCCCCCCCCCCCGGGCGGGGG
>NZ_JBEZKG010000052.1:0-24067 GCF_040651535.1 Streptomyces sp. NPDC048420 | reverse complement strand
CGGCCGGTCGTGGCGGGCGCCCCCGGCGGGGCCCCCGGGCGACTCGGTCGTGTACCCCCCCCCCCCCCCCCCCCCCGCGACCGGCGCGCGGGGCTGTACGCGCGCCACGGCATGGTCTGCACCACGCCGTGGACATCTGGCAGGCCGTCCTGCGATGACCGAGTGCCGGAAGAGGCCCGCCACGTGCGGACCTCTTCGGGCGGGGCCGCCTACGGTGTCGCGGCGGGAAGCCGCGTCGGCACCACCGGGAGCATCATGCCGTCACCGAGCGGCGCCGTGTGCGGCACGAGGGCGCCCTCCCTGGCGATCTGGAGCAGGTTCGGCAGTGTGTAGGGTTCGGCCCCCTCGAGGTCGACCTGGTAGCCGAGGTCTCCGAGGCTCGCCGCGGTCATCCGGCTCAGCGGGTTCCCGGCCCCGGAGATGAACGGCGACATGAGTTCGGTCACGAAGACCGCCTCACGCCAGTGGCTGTCCTGGGTACCGGGCCCGCCGAAGTTGGCAACCGATACCGGCATCGGGTCCTCCTCACCGAGGAGCGCGGCGAACTCAGCCATCGCGCCGACGCCGACGAAGGTGGGGTTCTGGGTGCCGGCGCCCTTGAGGAGGTCGAATGCCGTCCACAGGGTGCCGACACCCAGGACGTGGCCCATCTCGTGCGTGATCACGTCGACGAGCGTGCCGTCCGCTTCCATCTGCGCGAGATCGGCGGAGTCGAACCGCATCACGCCCTTCGCCGGCAGGAACGCACCGAACTGCGCGGATTCGTCGCGGAAGTCGGTGGGACCGGCCATCCCCAGTACCCGGCCGGGACCGTCGATGGTGACCCCTTCGGCTTCGAGCCCCGGCACCCGGTGCCGTCGCCGCGCCGGCACCGGCTCCCGAGCGGGCTGCCGCGCACGCGGGCCTGCGTGCCCGGGACGGCGCGTTCGGCGGCGACCGGCACCTGGTCTTCCTGCACGGTCGTTCCCAGGAGGGCAAGGATCCCGAGAAACTGCGCCGCGATTGGGGGGCCGGGCTCAACCAGGGGCTCGTGCGGGCGGGGCTTGCTCCCGTCGACCCGGCGGACGTCTGGTTCCCCTACTACGGTGACCGGCTGGCGCAGGCCCTCACCGCGCACGAAGCCGTCCCCCACGTGGTCGAGGCGCCGAGCGCCTCTGCCGCGGAGGTGGTCGCGCCCTCCGCTCCGTCGGCCCGCGCGGTGTACGAGGAGATCATCGGCGAGGCGGCCCTGAAGTGGAACATGCCGCAGGAGCGGCAACTGGCCACCGAGGGCCTCGGCCTGGGCGACCTCGTCGGTGCCCTGCAGAAGAAGCTGAGCTGGCTGGCCGCCCGGAGCGACGTCGATGCCTGGGCCATCGCCCTGATCTTCCGCGACGTGGCCGCGTACCTCGACGACGCCCGGCCCGTCCGGGAGGAGGTCCTGGACTGTGTGCTCGAGGCGGTGCCGGACTCGGGCGAGGTAGTCCTCGTCAGTCACAGCCTGGGCACGGTCGTCGCCCTGGACCTCACCACCCGGCTGTCCCCCGGCGTCAGCGTCGTCCATCTGACCACGGCCGGCAGTCCCCTCGGCCTGGACAGTGTCTACAGCAGGCTCCTCGTGGGCGGGCCGAAGCGTCCCGACGTGGTCGCGGACTGGTCCAACGTGTGGTGCCCCAACGACGCGGTCGCCATCGGCTGCCCGCTGGCCGACGACTGGGCGGACGGTCTGGCAGACCTCGCCGTCATCAACGCCCGCGACCGGGCCCACAGCATCGTGGAGTACCTCTCCCACACCGAGGTCGCCCGGTCGATCGGCAATCGCCTCGCGCTCTGAAACGGCCCTGACACCATGCCTGGTGATGCTCCGTCAGCCTTTCAGGGGCAGCCCGGGCCAGGGGTCGGCGTAGTGGCAGTCGTAGATCACCTCGTTCCCCCTTGGTTCTGCGTCGCGCGGTACCGGCCGATGACGAAACCGCCCAGTGAAATTCCGGCGCGTAAGTCCGGGCTCCGCAGTGGTGGAACGATCTTGATGTGGCAGCAGTGATCGCGGCGTCGGAGCCGTCCTGGATAGCCCCGTTCACCGGGCTGAACCCGCGCGCTTTCCGCAAGCTGATCACGATGCTGCGCCGCGAGGGGTCCGAAGTGCTGCGGCCGGGACGCCCATGGTCGCTACCGCTCGATCCAGCGGGCGAGGTAGGCGGGCCAGTCCGCGAGCAGGTTGGCGAGCTTGTCCAGCCCGAACAGGATCGGCGCCACCGTGAAGGCGGCGCGCAGGATCGCGAACGCCTGATGGCCGGGGTCGCTGAGCAGGGCGCGCCGCGGAGCGGCGGATGCGGGGCTTGCGGTCGCGGAGGACATGATGACCTCTCCTACTGCGCGGCGTGGTCCATGGGCTGGGCGAGAGCGGTTATACGGCCCACCTCTCGCCCAGCCCGGCCCGGTGCTGTGTCCGGCTGGAGCCCGTCGCCTGATCATCCCCGCTCATGTCCGCCTGCGCAGTTCGATGGCCAGCAGGTGCCCACCACGAGGTCGATGAGGAGAGCCAGGGCGAAGGCGGTCAGGGTGTCGCCGCCGAGGACTGCCAGAAGGTCCTTGCGGCAGGCCGCGAACCCGGTGAGCTGATGTCGGGTATGGGCTATGACGACATGTCGCCCTCCGCATGGCACAGATCCATTCACATCCCACAGTTCTCAATACCAGAACCAACAGATGTTGGATTTCCAGATCGGCAATTTCTAGAGTGAACACGTGAGCACCGCGCACTCGCCAATACGGGAGTTGCTCGACGCGGGTGTCGTCATGATGGCCGGCATCTCAAGCGTCGGCATCGGACAGATCGACGTAGCTCGGGAATTCGCGCTCGCGCCCGCCGTCATTCCGATCCCCGGGGCCTCGCGCTCCGCCAGCATCCGCGACTCCGCGGCCGATCCAGCGAAAGAGTCACATGAAGACCTTCACCCTGCCCGGCACCGACATGGTGGTCCCCAATGTCGTCCTCGGACTGATGCGCATCCAGGAGATGACCGACGACGCGGTGCGCAGGCTCGTGAACACCGCGCGCGACGCCGGCATCACGTTCCTCGATCACGCCGACGTCTACGGCTCGGACGACCACGGTTGCGAACGCCGGTTCACTGAAGCCATGAAGCTCAGCTCGTCGGAGCGTGAGCAGTTCGTCATTCAGTCGAAGGCCGGCATCGTCAAGGACGGGCCGTACTTCGACTTCTCTCACCACCACATCATCGAGTCCGTGAACGGTTCACTCCGGGCCCTGGACACGGACTATCTCGACATCCTGCTGCTGCACCGTCCCGACGCCCTCGTCGAGCCGGAGGAGGTGGCCCGCGCATTCGACGAGCTGTCGGCGGCAGGCAAAGTACGCGCCTTCGGCGTCTCCAACCAGACCCCCCGACAAATCGACCTGCTGCGCAAGCACGTGACGCAGCCCATCGTGGCGAACCAGATGCAGCTGTCGATCACTCACGCCCCGATGATCGCGCAGGGCGTCGCCGCGAACATGCAGGGCCTCGATCAGTCGGTCGTACGTGACGACGGAATCGTCGACTACTGCCGCCTGCACGACATCACCATCCAGGCGTGGTCGCCTTTCCAGGCGGGATTCTTCGACGGTCCGTTCCTCGGTTCCGAACGCTTCCCCGAGTTGAACGCGGTGATCGACCGGCTGAGCGACAAGTACGGCGTACCGGCCGAGGCGATCGCAGTCGCCTGGATCACGCGCCATCCCGCGCAGATGCAGGTCGTGCTCGGCACGACCACGCCAGAACGGGTCAAGGCCGCCGCGCTTGGTTCCGACATCCCGCTCACCCGATCCGAATGGTACGAACTGTTCCGCGCCGCCGGATACAAAGTGCCCTAGGTTCTCTGCCTCTTTGGTTGGCGCCGGGTCCAGATGAGGATGCCTGCGAGGTGGAATGCGGCCTGGTAGGCGATCGCGAGCTTGTCGGTTCGTGTGGCCAGGCCGCGCCACTGTTCGAGGCGTTTGATGCACCGCTCGGCGGTGTTCCGCTGCTGGTATGCCTCTGCGTCAAAGGCGGGTGACCGGCCACCGAGTGGGCCTCGCCGCAGGCGGTGACCGACGTGGTCGGAGGGCTGCGGTCGGCCAGGACAAGGAGCGGCCGGACCCATGGCCTGTGGTCTCGGTGAAGGCGAGGGCCGGGCGGCCGTCTGCGCCCGGGTGAACCTGGTGCTTGGCCCGCCGCGGGAGCGTCCGAGCGCTTGATCCGCACAGGCACCCCCAGCACCGAGAGCCCATCGGCCTTGCCATGGCGTGGCCAAGGCGACGACGGACAGCGGCGCGGCACCGACGGCGAGGCCGGAGCCGTGGTGATTGCCACCGAGGGATGCGTCGTTGAGGCACGCGCGTGCCTGTACGGCGACGACCTGCGACGCTGTCTCATCAGCCAGCACGTCACCGCCAACCGAGAGGGACACATCGCCGAGGACGTACGCGACACCAACGCCCACCGGTCGGTGCTCGGTGGCCGACACACCTGCCTGGCGAAACGGGACCTCTCCCTCGCCACTCCGCAGGAAGCCGGACAGGGCGTCCAAACCGCCGCGCACAAGGACCGCCGGGCGGCGGAGATCCGCGTGGCAACGGTCGACGGCGAGTGCGGACGGGATCAGCGACTGCTCGCCACCGCGGTGACTCTGGAAGGGAACCGGCTCGCAGAAACCGCTCCCGAACTCACCGGCTGGACAAGAGAGTTCCGGTCCCGGCGGCTGTCCGCACTGCCCACGGCAGGGGAGCTGATCCGGGCGGAGTCACGCAGGCCGGAACACGGGACTCGAACCCCTTCCCGTCAGCCCGTGCAACAGCCGTCAGGCGTCGAAGCGGTGGCGAGCGGTCTCGATATGCACGAAGTAGCGGTGCGTCCAGTCGCACATTCCGTCGACGGTTGCGCGCAGGCCCTGCCCCGGCTCGGTGAGGGTGTACTCGACACGCGGCGGGACGGTGGGGTGCACGTTTCTCTCGACCAGGCCGTTGCGCTCCAGCATGCGCAGGTTCTGGGTGAGCATCTTGTGGCTGATGCCCTCGATCTCGTTGCGCAGTTCGGTGAAGCGCAGGGTGCGCTCACCGAGGGTCTCGATGATCAGGAACGCCCACTTGTTGGCGACGTCGGAGAAGATCTCTCGCGCCAACGAGTCCGCGCGCCGGAAGTCTGCTGCCTCGGACAGGCCTTTGATCTCGTTGGTCACCATCAGGTTCCCCAGTCACTGAAAAGTGCGTTCTTCCATGTCAGCACTCACTCTCCTACGGTTCCTGAGTAACCACAAGAGACCAAAGGCGCTCAGGACAAGGAGACAGACAGCATGGCCATCAACCTGGTGAATCCGAGTGGGTTGCCCAAGATCGATGTCTACCGGCAGGTGTCGATCGCAACCGGGTCGAAGCTGGTCTTCGTCGCCGGTCAGGTCGCCTGGGATGCCGAGGGGACCACGGTCGGCGAGGGCGATCTCGCCGCGCAGGTCGAGCAGTGCTACCTCAACATCGGCACCGCCCTCGCCGGGGCCGGCGGCTCCTTCGCCGATGTGGCGAAACTGACCTTCTACGTCGTCGACTGGACCCCCGACAAGATGCCCCGGCTCTTGGAGGGCATCTCCCGCGCGTCCGCAAAGCTGGGCATCACCCCGATCCCGCCGGCGACGCTACTGGGCGTTGCGGCCCTCGACGTCCCCGACCATCTGGTCGAGATCGAAGCCACCGCGATCCTCGACTGACAGATGCCCCGCGACCATGCGCCGAACTCGACTGCACTGCGGTCGAGTTGACGACACGGTCGACCCAGGATGGCGAGCTGTCATGTTGCCCTGAAGTGTGAGGGAGGCCGGGAAGGCCCCACGTCATGCCTTCATCGATGTCCCCTTGGCCAGTCGCCGGGCTCATCAGGTGCGGGTCCAGCGTTGGTTGCCGCCGTTCGAGCAGGAGTAGAGCTGGATCAGGGTGCCGTTGGCGGTGCCGTTCGAGGCGGCGTCGAGGCAGAGGCCGGACTGGACGCCGACGATGGATCCGTCGGAGTTGAGGCGCCACTTCTGGTTGTCGCCGCCCCAGCAGCTGTAGATCTGGACTTTGGTGCCGTTGCCGGCGCCGGCGGCGTCCAGGCACTTGTTGCCGTAGACCCTGAGTTCGCTCGCGGCGGTGTACGTCCATTGCTGGTTGGTGCCGTTGTTGCAGTCCCACAGTTGGAGCTGGGTGCCGTCGGTGGTGCTGGTGTTGGGGACGTCCAGGCAGCGGCCCGAACCGACGCCCTTGATCGTCCCGGACTCCGAAGGGGGCGTGGAGGTACCGCCGTTGAGTGCGTTGAGTACGGCGGCGTAGGCGGGCTTCTTGCTGCCGTCGCCGTTGAACAACAGCGGTGTCTGCTCCGCTCGCCAGGAGTCGGTGTCGCGCACACCCCACACGGTGATGCCGAGGCAGCGCGAGACGGCCAGGCAGTCCTTGGTCACGTCGGCGTAGGTCGTGGCCGGGGCTCCCTGGATGTCGAGTTCCGTGATGGCCACGTCGACGCCGAGGGCGGCGAAGTTCTGCAGGGTGGTGCGGAAGTTGCTGTTGTAGGGGCTGCCGCTGTTGAAGTGCGACTGGAAGCCGACGCAGTCGATCGGCACGCCGCGCTGCTTGAAGTCCCGGACCATGGCGTACATGGCCTGGGTCTTGGCCCAGGTCCAGTTCTCGACGTTGTAGTCGTTGTAGCAGAGCTTGGCGGCGGGGTCGGCGGCGCGCGCGACGCGGAAGGCGACCTCGATCCAGTCGTTACCGGTGCGCTGCAGGTTGGAGTCCCGCCGGGCTCCCGAACTGCCGTCGGCGAAGGCCTCGTTCACGACGTCCCACTGGGCGATCTTGCCCTTGTAGTGGCCCATCACGCCGTTGATGTGGTCGATCATCGCCTGGCGCAGGGTGCTGCCGCTGAGGCTCTGCATCCAGCCGGGCTGTTGGGAGTGCCAGGCCAGGGTGTGTCCGCGGACCTGCTTGCCGTTCTGCACGGCCCAGTTGTAGACGCGGTCACCGGCGGTGAAGTTGAACTGGCCCCGCTGCGGTTCGGTGGCGTCGATCTTCATCTCGTTCTCGGCCGTCACCGAGTTGAACTCACGGCTCGCGATCGTCGTGTACGCAGAGTCGCCCAGTTTGCCCGAGGCGATGGCGGTGCCGAAGTAGCGGCCGCTCTGCGCCGCAGCGGCACCGAGCGTGCTCTCGGCAGCGTGTGCGGCCGACGGCGTCACCAGCGCGGCGACCACACCGAGGACGCCGATGAGCAACGCCGGCAGCAGACTGCGGCTCCTCCGGTGGACTTCGGGTCTGGGCAGGGCGTACGAACCCATGGCTGTGCCTCCAAAAATGGACATCACGGAATGATGGGAGCGCAGGGCCGGATTTCCTTCGGTGGGTGACGACCACGCGGTTCGAAATCTCGAAAGTCGGTCGTCTCTCGGACACGGAAGATTGAGCGATTGACGGTGGATCGTCAATAGATTTCGCAAAGAAAGTTTCAATCTTGGCTTCGAAACATTCGACGCCCCACAGTCCCAGCCGCCACTGCTGACGACACCACAAGACGAGGAGCTGTTTGCAGACAGAACGGTGACAGGCCTTGACCGAGGGACGCCTCATTTCTAGCTTGTGGCATCGAAGGATCCGCGGACTTGTCGAATGTTTCGGTAAGTCCGCCCCATCCCCGCCTTCATGGAGGCCCTCAGATGCGGTTACGCCACCCGCCCACGGTCCCGCTCAGACGCCTGCTCGCCGTCCTCGCGCCGCTCCTGCTCGTGGCCACCGTCCTCGGCGCTCAACCCGCCGACGCGGCGACCGTCGACCCCAACGCCTCGTATGTGCTGGTCAACCGCAACAGCGGCAAGGCACTCGATGTCTACAACATGGCCACCACCGACGGCGCCCGCATCACTCAGTGGGCCAGGAACGATCAGGTCCAGCAGCAGTGGCAGTTCGTCGATTCCGGGGGTGGCTACTACCGCCTCAAGTCCCGGCACTCGGGCAAGGTGCTGGACCTGTACAACTGGTCCACCGCGAACGGCGGCTCGATCGTCCAGTGGGCCGACCTGAACGCCACCAACCAGCAGTGGCGGCTGGCCGACAGCTCGGACGGCTACGTCAGGCTGATCTCGCGCCACACCGACAAGGCCCTCGAAGTGCAGGGCGCGTCCACCGCCGACAACGCGAACATCGTCCAGTACGACGACTGGGGCGGCGCCAACCAGCAGTGGCAGCTCGTCAAGGTCGGCGCCGACACACCCAGCGCGTGCGACCTTCCCTCGGCCTACCGCTGGACATCCACAGGTGCGCTGGCGCAGCCCAAGGCCGGGTGGGTCTCGCTCAAGGACTTCACCGTCGTGCCGTACAACGGCAGGCAGCTCGTCTACGCGACGACCCACGACACGGGGACACGCTGGGGCTCGATGAACTTCAGCCCGTTCTCCAACTGGTCGGACATGGCCTCGGCGAGCCAGAACACGATGTCGGCCTCCACCGTCGCACCCACGCTGCTCTACTTCGCCCCCAAGAACATCTGGGTGCTCGCCTACCAGTGGGGCGGGACCGCCTTCTCGTACCGGACATCGAGCGACCCCACCAACCCGAACGGCTGGTCATCCCAGCAGGTGCTCTTCTCCGGGAGCATCTCCGGCTCGGGAACAGGGCCCATCGACCAGACGCTCATCGGCGACGGGACGAACATGTACCTGTTCTTCGCCGGTGACAACGGCAAGATCTACCGGGCAAGCATGCCGATCGGGAACTTCCCGGGCAGCTTCGGCGCGACCTCCACCGTGGTCATGAGCGACACGACGAACAACCTGTTCGAAGCCCCGCAGGTCTACAAGCTGCAAGGCCAGAACCGCTACCTCATGATCGTCGAGGCGATCGGCTCGCAGGGCCGCTACTTCCGCTCCTTCACGGCCACCAGTCTGAACGGCACATGGACACCTCAGGCCGCGACCGAGAGCAACCCCTTCGCCGGCAAGGCCAACAGTGGCGCCGCCTGGACCAACGACATCAGCCACGGCGAACTGATCCGCACCGGCCCGGACCAGACCATGACCGTCGACCCCTGCAATCTGCAGTTGCTCTACCAGGGCCGCAGCCCAAACTCCGGCGGCGACTACGGCCTCCTGCCCTACCGCCCGGGACTGCTGACACTCCAGCGCTGATCGCAGCTCCCGTATGGACCCGGCCTGGGCGGGCTCGGCGGAAGGCCGAGCACGCCCACGAACGGGGCGCCCTGGAAGGGGCGCCCCGTCGGTGGTGTCGTCGCTACCGGTCAGTCGGCCGGTGTCAGGGCGACCTCGGCGCTGCCCGAGAGGGACGGCAGGCCGGCCGGGGGTGTGTCGGTGTAGGTGGCGTTGAAGACCGCCTTGAGGTTGTCCGAGCCGGAGTGGCCGCCGTCCACGAAGGTCTTGAACGATCCGGAGCAGCCGTTACTCGTCGACAGCGGGTGGCCGTGCGAGTCGTGGCCGAGGATGAACGAGACGCTGACCTTCGCGCAGTCCACCGGCTGGTCGTCCGTGACGGTGACCTGCCAGGTGACCGTGTCACCCCAGTGGAAGGGGGTGCCGCCGTGCGGGGCCGGGTCGGTGGTGAGCGAGACGACCGGTGCCTTGTTGCCTACGACGACGGGGACGGAGGCAGAGGCCGAACGCCCGGTGCTGTCGGTGACCTTCAGCGTGGCGTCGTAGACCCCGTTCTTGGTGAACGTGTGCGTCGGGTTCGCCTCCCTGGAGTCGACCGTGCCGTCGGCGTCGAAGTCCCAGGCGTAGCGCAGGGCGTCGCCGTCGGCGTCCTTCGTGCCGGCGCTGGAGAACTTGACGGTCAGCGGGCTGGTGCCGTTGACCACGTCCGCGGCGACCTTGGGCTCCGGGGTGCGGTTGCCTCGCGTGAAGTCGATGCGGGAGAGCTGGGCCTCGGGCAGCTCCGCGAAGTACCCGGTGCCGTACTCGAGGACGTACAGCGCGCCGTCCGGGCCGAACTCGGCGTCGATCGGGCCGTCCGTCTTGATCGTGGGGATCGCGTCCTCGATCTTGAGGACCTGGTTCTTCTTGCCGAGGGTGATGGCCTTCATCTGGTCGCGGGTCCACTCGTAGAAGAGCGGCTTGCCGTCGAAGTACGAAGGCCAGCGGTTCTGGGCCTTGTTGCGGTGGTCGTACTGGTAGACCGGGCCGCCCATGGGGCCGATGCCACCCGTGCCGAGCTCCGGGAACTCCGCCGACGCCCCGTAGCCGTACACGATCTCCGCGTCCTCGACCGGGGGCAGCACGCTGCGGCCGGTGTTGTGACGTGAGTCGTTGACCGGCTTGGCGCAGTCGAAGGCGCCGCTCGACTTCTGGGTGGCGAAGTCGTAGTCCTGGTACGGCATCTTCTGGGTCACGCAGAACGGCCAGCCGTAGTTGGCGGGGCGGTCGATGACCATCCAGCGGCCCTGGCCGGCGGGGCCGCGGCCCGGGTTGGCGCTCTGGGCGTCGGGCGAGTAGTCGCCGACGTAGACCTCGCCGGTCTTGTCGTCGACGCCGAAGCGGAAGGGGTTACGCAGGCCCATGGCGTAGATCTCGGAGCGGGTCTTCGCGGTGCCCGGCGCGAAGAGGTTGCCCCGCGGTATCTGGTATCCGCCGCCGGGCTTGACCTGGATGCGCAGGACCTTGCCGCGCAGGTCGTTGGTGTTGCCCGCGGTGCGCCGCGCGTCGTAGGCCGGGTTGCGGTCGGGGCGGTCGTCGAGCGGGGCGTAGCCGTCGGAGGAGAACGGGTTGGAGTCGTCGCCGGTCGACAGGAACAGCGTGCCCTTGCGGTCGAAGTCGATCTTGCCACCGACGTGGCAGCAGATGCCACGGTCGGCCGGTACGTCGATGACCTTCTGCTCGGTGGCGAAGTCGAGCTTGTTGCCCACGAGTTTGAACCGCGACAGCCGGGTGACACCCTTGTACTTGGCGAAGTCCGCGTCGGTTCCGAACTGTGGTGCGTCGCCTTCGTTGACCCCTGGGGTGGCGGGGTCGTCCATGGGGGTGTCGAGGCGGGGCGAGTAGTAGAGGTAGACCCAGTGGTTCTTGGCGAAGCCGGGGTCGACGGCGATGCCCTGGACGCCTTCTTCGTCGTGCTGGTAGAGCCCGGCGGGGCTCTTCTTCATGTCGGCGGCAAGGAAGTTGACGCCGCTCTTGGGGTCGTGGATGCGGACCTCTCCGGTGCGCGCCGTGTGCAGCACCCGCCGGTCGGGGAGGACGGCGAGGGCCATGGGCTCGCCCGGGCGGTCGTTGAGGGTGACTTTCTGGAAGTCCGACGTGGTCGGCGGTGCGGGGTCCGGTTTGGCTGCCTGCGCCGGGGAGAGGGGCAGGAGCCCGACGGCTCCGGCCAGGGCGGCGGCCCCCAGGAGGGTGACGATCCGTCTGTTGCGCACTCAGAACTCCTTCGGTCTGATCGGCGGCCGCGGAGAGGGTCCGCGGCCGCCGACCGTTGCAGGGTGCGGGCGGGTCAAGACCCAGGCACGCTCCGTACGTTGGGCATCGGAGCGCCCTGTATGGGCAAGTCGGGTGACGCTCCGTCAGCGGCGGGCGCGCAGGGCCGCGAGGTTGTCGTAGCCGATGCGGGCGAAGTCCAGGGACTGGCCGGGAACCGTCGTGCTGGGCGCGTTGTCCTGCTCGACCATCGGGTTGCGGTAGTTCTTGGCTCCCACGCGGGTGAAGAACCGCCGGTAGTCGATGTCACCGGTGCCGAACGGCACCATGTCGTAGCCCAGGCCGCTCTGCGGATTGACGACGCCGTCCTTGGCGTGGAACAGCGGGAACCGGGTGCTGTTGCGCTCGACGAGTGCGGCCGGGTCGAAGACGCGCTCGCGCCGGGAGCCGTCGTGGGCGGTGTAGGTGTGGAACTTGTACTGGGCCACGTGCGCCCAGAAGACGTCCAGCTCCAGATACACGCTCTTGCGGTCCGTCACCTTCAGGAAGTACTCCAGCTTCCGGATACCGGAGCTGCGGGTCGGCCGCCCCTGCGCGTCGAGCGGGCCGCCGTCGAGCAGGAAGTCGTAGGCGCTGTCGTGGTTGTGGGTGTAGAGCTTGATGCCCTCGCGGCAGGCGATGGCGCCCAGGGTGTTCCACTTCTGCGCGGCGACGTCCCAGTCGGCCCGGTAGGGGGTGTTGGTGGGGTCGGCGCCGGTCCCCATGTGCTCCATGCCGAGGATGTTGGCGATCTCCAGCCAGCGCTTGAAGGTGTCCCGGTCGGCCGGCGTCAACGGCCAGGACGGCGGGATGTAGCCGTGGCTGCCCTGCGCCCGCAGGCCGTGGTCGTCGAGCCAGGAGCGCAGCAGTTTCGCGCCCTGGACCGTGCCCAGGTCGGCGCCGCCGGGGGCGTTGGCGTGCTGGCCGTACCCGGCGAACTCCACCTGGCGGTAGCCGAACCGCGACAGCTGCTTGAACACCTCACGGAAGCCGGAAGGCAGGTCGGAGGCCAGCGGGTCGCGGCCGATCGCGTCCCGGACGGTGTAGAGGATGATGCCGCGCTTGTGCGGCGGGACCAGGGCGGCACGGCCGTGGTCATGGCCGCCGGCGTGTGATCTGTCCTGAGCCAGGGCGGGCGCGGCGCCGAAGACCGGGGCCGCGATCGCCGCCCCGGTGACGGCCGTGCAGGTGCTGAGGAAGCGGCGGCGGCTGACGCCGAGTGTGCGGCGCAGGGAGTCGCCGGTGACGGCTTCGTCGTTGAACGCGGTCACAGTGGTTCTCTCTTTCGTCGTCGCGGTGCTGCGGGTGCCGTGCGGCTTCCGCCTCCGGCGGGGCAGGCGAGCCACAGGAGAAGGAACTTCACTTCGGTGGCCGCTCCACGGCCGGATACTGCGCGGGGGGGTGGTGAACAGGACGAGCGGACGCCAGTCGTCGCTCGTGGGGCGGTGGCGGGGCTCTTCTGCTGCCGCCGCTTTGGTACGTCGCTGAGTTCCCGGATGTACCAGCGGGCCGCGAGGTCGGGGGCGAGCGGGTCCAGGGGCACGTGTGTGCTCATGTGGGGCTCACCTTCCGTGCGAGCGCGCGGGCCATGGGTGCGAGTCCCAGCACGGCCAGCGGGGTCACGCGCGCACCGGATCGGGCGGCGAGCGCGGCCTGGAGCGGGATCACGGCGCGGATCCCGCCGCCGACGGCTCGCTGTGTGAGCGGCGCGGACGGGTTGAGGGCGGCGTGCAGGTAGGGAAGGGCGGAGGTACGGACGTAGGCGGCGGCCGCCAGTGCCGCAAGGGGCCGTGCCGTGGCACGTGTGTGTGCCAGTAACAGGCCGAGCGTCGTCGTTGCGCCGAGAGCGGCGAGCGGTGTGCGCGTGGAGCCCCCGTACGCCTCGTGCCGGGAGACGGCGGTGACGGTGTAGGTGTGGGCGGCCAGCGCGGCGGCGGGTGTCCCGATGCGCAGAACGGCACCGGGGGTAACGGAATGCCTGGCTTGAGGGACCGTCAGGGACGCGAGCTTCGCGCTCTCGGTCACGGGCGGGCGGTCGGGCTCGGCTGGCTTTTGCCCGTAGGGCACCGACATGGTGGCCGTGGCACCGAGGACGAGGTCCAGGGCGCGGGCCGCCGCCATCCCCGCCGGGGCCGCGGGGGTGTGCTTCAGCCGGAGATCGTACGCCCAGACGGTGGCGGCCAGTGCCGACGCCACCGCGAGTGCGGGGCGCCCGGCGCGGGCGGCGAGCGTGAGTCCGGCCGCGGTCAGGAGCCCGGCCGCCCCCAGCGCCGCCGCAGGCGGGATACGGCCGGAGGGAATGGGCCGATGAGGGCGCTCGACGGCGTCCTCGTCGCGGTCGGCCCAGTCGTTGAGCGCCATGCCCGCCTCGTAGAGGCACAGCGAGGCGCCCACCGCGTACGCCGTACCCCGGCCGGGCCGCATACCTGTGGCGGCGGCGCCGGCGAGCGCGTCGCCGGGCACGGTGAACAGCGCGGAGACGCGCAGCAGTTCGGCCCAGTCGCGCAGTCGTGCCCGTAGCCCGCGCCCCGCCGGGGGGCTCGCGGGGGCCTGGTCCTCGCCGGGTGGGGCGGGCTTCCGGGTGCACGCCGCGGCGGGTGGGGCGAGGGTGGCCCTCCGGGTCGCCAGGAACGAGCGGATCACCGCGCCTCCCGCAGTCGGTCGGCGAACGACAGCAGCACGGAGAACTGTTCCGAGAGACCCGACGGGCCCCCGTCGGGGTCCTTGAAGTAGAAGCCGAGCTCAGTGAGCGGGCCGGACAGGCCCACCTCGTGGGCGCGGGCGACCAGGCGGGCCAGGTCCAGGACGAGCGGTGCGGCCAGGGCCGAGTCGCAGCCCTGCCAGATGGTCTGCAGGATCATGCGCGAGCCGAGGAAGCCCTCGAAGGCGATGTGGTCCCAGGCGGTCTTCCAGTCGCCGAGCACCGGTACGTCGTCGATGTGCACCTCGCCCTGCGGTGTGTGCCCGAGCGTGTCGGCCAGGACGCGTTCCTTGCCGGCGTTCTTGGCCGCGGCCGCGCCCGGATCGGCCAGGGCCGCCCCGTCACCGCCGCCCAGCAGATTGGTGCCGGACCAGGCGCGGACCTCCAGGGCGCGCTGGACGAACATCGGGGCGAGCACCGCGCGCAACAGGGTCTGGCCGGTCTTGCCGTCACGGCCCGCGTGGGGCAGGGCGCCGGCCGCAGCGGCGGCTGTCAGGGCCGGGGTGCGCAACCCGGTGGACGGCGTGAAGTTGACGTAGGGGCAGCCGGCCCGCACGGCGGCGGCCGCGTAGAGGGAGCTGGGTGGCAGCCGTACGGCGTCGGGCGCGGGCAGCGGCTCGGTGGAGGAGACGTTGACGACGACCACACGTGCCAGTGCGTTGCGCACACGGAACGAGACGAGGTCGGCCGCGAAGTCGGCGATGCGCTCCTCGTCGCTTCGCGTGTCGCCCGGGAGGGGGCCGCCCAGCCGTATCTCCTCGTCTGCGGCCTGGAGTTCGGCGCGCACGGCGGGGACGAGCCCGTGCGGCAGGACGCCCGCGTCGGTGAGGTGTTCGGCCCGCTTGGGCAGCGGACTGTGGGCGGTGTCGTGACCGCCGAAGACGAGTGCGGGCAGCGGCGGCAGGCCGCTCCCGTCGAATGGGGCGGTCTCGGTCACCATGCCGGTCGGCGGCCGCAGTTGGGCGGCGACGGCCGCGCATCCGGCGACGGCGGTGGTGGCGACCGATCCGCGCGCTCCGACGAACCAGACACCGGTGCGTGCGGTCCGCCCGCCGGTCTCGGGCTCCGATCCGTTCCCGTCGTTCTTCACGGGCTGCCTCCCTGCCATGTCGATGTTCCGATGTGGTTGGAGGACGGTGGGCGGGGCCACGAGGGCTCCGCCCACCGTCGGCATTGGGACGGCTTTGGCCGCGGCCCGGAGAGCTGCTCCGTGTTGTGCGCGGTCGCGGCGTGCGAGGGGGCGGCAAGGGGCCGCCGCTGAGGAGTGCGCGGTGCCTGAGGGTTCTTGGCCCTGCGCTGTGCAGGACCGTCCTCGGTTGGTCGGCCGCACGAGGGTGCTCATACGGCCTGAACGGGTCGTCAGCTGCGAACCACTGTGTGGTTCCTGTGCACGAAGGGACCGTAGCCCCGTTCGTCCTTGGCCGGAACCCCTTGCGCAGCGAAACGGCTAACTTCCTCCAGAGTCAGGACAAAGCTGAGAGTGGGCAGGCCGGGTCAGCCCGGCGGCTTCCCCTTACGGTCTGTCAGCACCGGGCCGATTTGCGCCTCCTGCCGCGGAGCGCCTAGTTGTTGCCGCCTCCGAAGGCAGCGTCGAGGGAGGCCGACGGGGGCTCGAAGTCGTACTTCTTGAGGCTCTTCAGTGCCTCGGGTGCGCCCTGGAGGCGGTCCATGCCGGCGTCCTCCCACTCGACCGAGATCGGACCCTGGTAGTCGATGGAACGCAGCATGCGGAAGACGTCCTCCCAGGGCACGTCACCGTGGCCGGCGGAGACGAAGTCCCAGCCGCGGCGCGGGTCGCCCCAGGGCAGATGGGAGCCGAGGCGGCCGTTGCGGCCGTCCAGGCGCTTGCGGGCCTCTTTGCAGTCGACGTGGTAGATCCGGTCGCGGAAGTCCCACAGGAAGCCGACCGGGTCCAGGTCCTGCCACACGAAGTGCGAGGGGTCGAAGTTCAGCCCGAAGGCCGCTCGCCCGCCAACAGCTTCCAGCGCACGCTGAGTTGTCCAGTAGTCGTAGGCGATCTCGCTCGGGTGGACCTCGTGCGCGAAGCGCACGCCTTCCGCGTCGAACACGTCCAGGATGGGGTTCCAGCGGGCGGCGAAGTCCTCGTAGCCGCGCTCGATCATCGCCTCGGAGGCGGGCGGGAACATGGCCACCAGATGCCTACGCAGCCCGGCCCCTGCGCACGCCCGACGCCGAGTCGGCACCGACCACCGGCACCGGCCGGCCCGATGAAGCCTGGCCCTCCCCGCACCCACCCACCGGCCCTTACATCCTGAAACGTTGCTCCGAGAGAAGCCCACCAACACACGGTTGCCACACACCCCACCGCGACCCCGCCCCCCCCAGCACTCCACGGCACAGCCCTCACCGGCACACACCCGCAGGACGCCGGCTGAGCAGCCGCGCCGAGACGCGCGGGGCCGCTCAGTCGGCCTCCCCTGCGTGCTCCTGGACGGAGTGGGAGTCGGTGAGGCTCAGCGCGCCGCCTGCGGCGATCAGTGCGACGACGACGGCGAGCAGCGCGTACGTGACGCGCTCGCCGTGGAAGAACGACGCGATGAGGGCGCTGCTCCAGGTGCCGGCGGGCAGCTGGGTGGTGACGAGGGCGGCGATCAGGGTACCGACGACGGCGGTGCCGATGCTGGAGCCGACCTCCTGGGCGGTGTCGTTGAGGGCGGCGCCGATGGAGGTGCGGTTGCTCGGCATCGCGTCGACGAGGGCGACCGCGCAGATCGTCATCACGGTGCGCAGGCCCACGGTCATGAGGACCATGCAGACGGCGATGGCCACGTACCCGTGGCCGACGGCAACGGACAGGCCCGCGAGTGACCCGGCCAGGCAGGCGGCACCCACCAGACAGGCGATGCGGTGGCCGAAGCGGCGTGCGAGCCATTCCGACAGGGGCGTGGCGGTAAGCATCGTCACGATGATCGGCAGGTTGGCCAGGCCGGCCCGCACCGGGCTCCAGCCGTAGGCGTACTGGAAGTGGAGGATCAGCCCGAACATCACGCTGGCCATTGCGATGGACGTGCCGATCTGCGCGATGGCGGCGCCGCGGACCGTGCCGTTGGAGAAGAGTTTCAGGTCGAGCATGGGGGCCTTGCTGCGGCGCTCGTGCCGGACGAACGCGACCGCCGCCGCGAGGGCGCCGCCGATCGACGCGAGGGTGACGGCGGAGAGCCATCCGTGCTCGACACCGCTGGTCAGCGCGTAGCAGGCCAGTCCGATGGCGGCCACGCTGAGGGCGGCACCGGGGAGGTCGAGGGTGTCCTTGGTGAGGTCTTCGGGCCGGTCGGCGGGGACGCCGAGCCGGACACCGATGCAGGCGATCACGGCGATGGGGGCGTTCACGACGAGCAGCCACTCCCAACGGACATGGGCCAGGGCGGTGCCGCCGAGCAGAGGCCCCAGGACGAAGCCGGACATGCCCACGATGATCATCACGGTCATGGCCCGCATCCGCAGGTCCTTGTCCTCGAACAGGCGGAAGACCAGTGAGTTCGTGATCGGGGCCATCGCCGCGGCGGCTATGCCGAGTGCGGCTCGCAGGGCGATGAGCTGGCCGGCTGTGGAGACGAGGACGACGCAGACACTGAGCGAGCCGAAGACGGCGAGCCCGATGAGCAGGACGCGGCGCCGGCCGAGCCGGTCGGCCATGGATCCGGCGGTGAGCAGCAGTCCGCCGAAGGTCAGCGAGTAAGCGCCGGTGATCCATTGCAGGGCGGTCGTCCCGCCGCCGAGATCGCGGCCGATCGTGGGCAGGGCGATCGACAGCAGCGTGTTGTCGACCATTTCGACGAAGAAGGCCAGACAGAGCGCGGCGAGGGGAATCCAGGCCGCACGCAGGGACGGATAGGTGCGAGCAGGTGTGTGCAACGTTGCGGTGGTCATAACAAGCCCCGATCGAACAAGGTTCGGTTATCGAACGGCGTACGATGCGGTACGATAGAACAACGTTCGATGCGATGCAAGACGCGAAGGGATCACGCGGTGACACGCCAGCAGAGCCGCTCAGGCACGGGACGCCGACGGGCCTCGCACTCCATGGAATCGGTCCTGGCCGAGGCCGTGGCCCTGCTCGACGAGGCGGGAGCCGCCGCCCTGACCTTCCGCGCGCTGGCCCAGCGCCTGGGCGGCGGCGTCGCCAGCATCTACTGGTACGTCGCCAACAAGGACGAGCTCCTCGACCGGGCCGCCGACCACGCCATGGGTCCCGTCCTCAACGACGTCGACAAGCTCCCCCGCAGCGACGACCCCATCGACGACCTGCGCTCCATCGCCCTCACCCTGTTCGACGCGATCGTGCAACGCCCCTGGCTGAGCTCGTACTTCATGCGCAACACCAGCATCCAGACCCACACCCTGGGCCTGTACGAGAAACTCGGCCAGCAGACCCTCCGCCTCGACCTCACCCCGTCCCAGCGCTTCTACGCCGTGTCCGCCATCGTGGGGGTCGTCGTCGGCTCCGCCGCCGACCTCGGCCAGGAACCCACCCAGGACATGCTCGACGGCAACGTGGACCGCGACGCATACCTCCACCGCATCGCCCAGGACTGGCGCGACCTCGACCCCCGAGAATTCCCCTTCGTCCACGAGATCGCCGACGAGTTCGACGGCCACGACGACGCCGACCAGTTCCGCGCCGCCCTCGAACTCACCCTCACCGGCCTCCGCCTCCAGGCCGGAGCATGAGAACGGAAAGCCACGGGCCGCCTTCACGGGGGCCGATCACACCCCGTGAACAGCACCGGAAACCACCCCAGACCCCGGCGGGCCCAGGGCGATGCCGATGATGCTGCCGCGCTGGTCGAGGCACCAAGGCCACATACGGCCAGCCCGACTACGTCCGCACATACGTCAATGCCCGCGCCCCACAGCTGGTCCGGCTGCGGCGCGGGCATCGACGTATGTGCGGACGGTTCGGGGATTGTGGTCTGGCGGGCTGCCCCGGATCCTCGGGTCGTGACGGATCTGAACCAATGGGGGGTATCAGGCCGCGACGAGCTCCTGCTCGCGGTCCGGCGTTACGACCTTGGGCTTCTTGTTCGGCAGCGAGAGCCGGACGACCTTGCGCCACGCGGAGAACACCTGCTTGGGCAGCGGCCCGGTGACGTACTCCAGCTCGTACTTCTCGAACAGCGCGCGCACCTTCACCGCGACCTCGGCGTAGCGGTTGCTCGGCAGGTCAGGGAACAGGTGGTGCTCGATCTGGTGCGACAGGTTGCCGGTCATGAAGTGCATGGCCTTGCTGCCGCTGATGTTCGCCGAGCCCATCATCTGGCGCAGGTACCACTGGCCGCGCGTCTCCCCCTTGATCGACCGGCGCTCGAAGACCTGTACGCCCTCGGGGAAGTGCCCGCACATGATCACCGAGTGGGTCCAGAGGTTGCGGACCAGGTTCGCGGTGAACGTGGCGGCGAGCGTCGGGAGGAACGACGGGCCCGACAGCAGCGGGTGGATCACGTAGTCCTTGAGCACCTGCTTGCGGATCTTGCGGCCCACGGCCCTGGCACGCTCGCGGAACTCCGGGTTCTTGCGGCGGCGCTTGTTCAGGTTCTTGCCGAGCTCCAGGTCGTACGCTGCGATGCCGTACTCGAAGAAGCAGGCGTTGATGAAGTTCCACAGCGGCTGGCCGAGGTGGAAGGGGTGCCACTTCTGGTCCTCGTCGACGCGCATGATGCCGTAGCCGAGGTCGTTGTCCTTGCCGATCACGTTGGTGTACGTGTGGTGCAGCTCGTTGTGCGAGTGCTTCCACTGGTCGGCCGGCGAGACGTGGTCCCACTCCCAGGTGGTGGAGTGGATCTTCGGGTCCCGCATCCAGTCCCACTGACCGTGCAGGATGTTGTGGCCGATCTCCATGTTGTCCATGATCTTCGCCACGGACAGACCTGCGGTGCCGATCAGCCACGCGGGCGGGAAGAGCGAGAACAGCAGCACGCCCCTGCTGACCAGTTCGAGCTTGCGCTGAGCCGAGATGACCTTGCGGATGTAGGCGGCGTCCTTCTCGCCACGGCCGGCGATCACCTCGTCGCGGATCGCGTCCAGCTCGCGGCCGAGCTCCTCGATCTGCTGCGCGGTCAGGTGGGCGGTGGGGTCAATGGCGGTCAAAGTGCTCCTACCGTTCGAGGTCGCAGGGGCCCGCCGCGGCGGACACGCAGGTCTGGATGAGGACGCCCGGCTCCGCCTCGGTGATCTCGCCGGTGCGCAGGTCGCGGACGGCGCCCGCCTTGAGCGGCGTGATGCAGCCGAAGCAGATGCCCATGCGGCACCCGGAGGGCATGAGCACGCCGGCCTCCTCGCCGACGTCCAGCAAGGGCGTGGCGCCGTCCGCGTCGACGGTCTTGCCAGTGGTACTGAAGGTGACCTCGCCGCCGTCGCCGGCGACGACGATGCTGGGGCGGAAGCGTTCGGTGTGCAGGCGCTCCGGTACGCCGTGCTCGCTCCAGTGCTTTTCGGCGGCGTCGAGCAGGCCCGCGGGCCCGCAGGCCCAGGTCTCGCGCTCGGCCCAGTCGGGCACGAGTGCGTCGAGGCGGGCGATGTCGAGCATGCCGTCGGTATCGGTGTGCAGCTCGGTGAGACGCAGCTTCTTGTTCGCGACCAGGTCCTGCAGATCGTTGCGGAAGATCACGTCCTGCGGCCGTGGCGCGGAGTGGATCATGACGACATCGTCGAACTCGGTGTCGCGCAGCATGCCCATCACAGGCGTGATGCCGCTGCCGGCCGTCAGGTAGAGCACCTTGGCAGGCTTGGCCTGCGGCAGCACGAAGTCACCGGTCGGCTGGTCGAGCTGGATCAGCGTGCCCGGTGTCGCCCTGCGGACCAGGTGGTTGCTGACCTTGCCGTCCGGGATGGCCTTCACGGTGATCGTGACGCGGCCGTCCTGGCGGTTGGTCGGCGAGGTGATGGAGTAGGCACGCCACAGGCGCACCCCGTCGACGTCGACCCCGACCCGCACGTATTGACCGGCCGTGTGGCCGCGCCAGCCCCGTCCCGGTCTGATCACGATGGTCGCCGCGTCGCCCGTCTCGGGGTGTACGGCCTCGATGCGCCCCCGCAGGTCAGCGCCCGCTCGCAGCGGGCTGACCAGGTCGAGGTAGTCCGACGGCAGCAGCGGCGTCGTGACCATCTCGAGCAGTTTCCACGCCCTGCTGCGGAGGGCTGCACTCGTCATGACTCCAGCTTGCTGCGCCTCAAGGCGTAAAGTCCTGACCGCAGGATGTGAATCTGGTCGGCCGAATTGTTCGCAGGGAACAAAAACATGAGCCATGCAATCCAAAGGGCCAGCGAACTGGCCCTGGACGAGAGGACGGTCACCGCACTGCGGGCCGCGCTGAGGACCACCGCCGACGAGGTCGTCCAGGCGATCATCGACGAGGTCCCTCCCTACGCCAACGCCCTTTCGGGCAGCATGGGCGGCACCATCCGCCGAGCCGTCCGCACCGCCCTGGGGCACTACCTGGACCTCGCGAGCGGGAACGCCACAGGCGGCGACGCCGGTGACGCGGCCTACGAGCTGGGCCGCGGCGAGGTCCGGGACGGCCGTTCGATGGACGCCCTGCTCAGCGCCTACCGCGTCGGCGCCCGCGTGGCCTGGCGATGCCTGGCAGCGGGCGCCGTACCCGCAGGTCTGCCCGCCGCCGAGGTCGCCAAGTTCGCCGAGCTGACCTTCGCCTACATCGACGAGCTCTCCGCCGCGAGCGCCGCGGGCCACGCCGACGAACTGGCCGCCCAGGGCCGGGCCCAGGAGCGCCACCTGGAACACCTGGCCCGCGACCTCCTCGCCGGCGCGAGCCCGGACGTGCTGCTGGCCTCTGCTCAACGGGCCGGGTGGCAGCCTCCGGATTCGCTGACCGTGGTCCTGCTGCCCGCCGCCCAGGCCCGGCCCGCCTACCGCGCGCTCGACCCGAGCACCCTCGTCCTCGACGATCTGCCGGACGCCACCGGTGTGCTGCTCGTCCCCGACGCCGACCGATCACATCTCTTGCGGCAGCTGACCGACCGCACCGCCGTGGTCGGCCCGGCCCGGCCATGGACTCGTGCGTCCGCCTCATACGCACGAGCCGTACGCGCGCGCTCCCTCTCCTCTGATATTCGCGACACCGAGGACCACCTGCCCGAGCTGGTGCTGAGCGCCGACGCGGAGGCGTTCGCAGACCTGCGCGCCCGAGCCCTCGCCCCGTTGCGGACCTTGCCTGTCGCGACCGCGCGGCGGCTGGAGGAGACGTTGCGGGCCTGGCTGCTGCACCAGGGCAGGCGGGAAGAGGTGGCGGCGGCGTTGTTCGTCCACCCGCAGACCGTCCGGTACCGGATGTCGCAGCTGCGGGAGCTGTTTCCGGATCTCGCATCGCCGCACCGGGTCCTTGAACTGACGCTGGCGGTCGGTCTTCGGGTCGGCTGACGCGTTCTTCGACCGTCCGCGAGCGGCCCAGGAATCGTGAGGTCCCGATGACGACACGTACGCCACAACCGTCCTGTATGCCCGGCCCGCACCGTCGGGTGCGACGAGAACACTGTTCGCGGCGGCCGGTGCGCCGAGCCGACCGCCCGGTTCCGGTGGACCGTTCGCGGGTGGTCGTCCGCCGGGAGCCGGGTGTGCGCGTCGGCGAGCAGATCACCCGTGTCCCCGACAGGCTCCACAGCCGCACACGGACCCTGCCCATCCGGGTACAACGGATGCCCCGGCCTCTCGGGCCCGAGGCCCTGGACCTCGCCGCCTCCGGCAAGGTCGCCCACGAGAAGGTCGTCTCCCACGTCATCAACGGGAGAACCTGTCGGCCGCGCTACGCGAGAAGCACACCAAACCGGTCTTCGTCCGGGCCGACGGAAGAGCGGCGCGAAGGTGCAATGGCCCGTGCTCAGCGGGCAGAACGCACGAAACCTGACCGGTGTGCGTCCGGTCAGGCGGGCTGCCACAGCTCGATCCGGTTGCCCTCCGGATCGGTGACCCAGCCGAACCGGCCGACACCGTCCATGTCCTGGGTCTCCGCGGCCACGTCAGCCCCCTTCGCGCGCAACTGGGCGCGCATCGCGTCCAGGTCGCGGACCCGGAAGTTGAGCATGGTGCCCTGCATGCGGGAGCCGAAGTAGTCGGTCTCCGACTCGAACGTCGCGAACACCGTCGGGCCGGCCGTCTGGCGCCACAGACCGTTCTCGTCGGCGTCCAGACCCAGGCAGTCGCGGTACCAGGCACTCAGAGCCTCCGGATCGGTGGCCCGCAGGAAGTATCCGCCGATTCCAAGCACACGTTCCATGCCGTCATCGTGCCAGGAGAGCGCTGGGAGGGCCGGTCGGACGCCCCGGACGGTTCGGCCTGGGGCTCTGGGCGGCCGCACCTCTGACTGCCCCGCCACTGGGTTCGCGCCGGAATCCGGAAGCTGGATGGGCGCACGCTGCTTCCGGCCACCTTCCGTACCTGTCGCATCCCGACGGGGCGGCCGACGCGTTCGCCGAGGCAGTGGGGGGCGCCCCCAGTGGATGACGGACCCGCGGAGTCGGCCAGCGGGATACATCGGGTGTGTCGGTGAATTCGCATGCCGACCACGTTGCCGATAGACACCTACTCCGCGACTTGGCTGCCGGGGTGGGCCTGCTGGTGGGCGGCGCCGCGCTGACCTTGCCGCGGACCCCGCTCGCGGTCGCGGCCGCCGATCCGACGGACGGCTGGACCCAGACGTCCTTCACCTACAGCTGGCAGAAACCCTGGGACCTCGATCTGAGCGAACGGCACAGCTACAACGGCGGGGTCCACCGGATGTGGGTGTACGACACCGACGAGCCCTTCGCGAAGGGGAGTTCAACCGATCCGCGCACCGAGATGCGCTGGAAGGTCGACTAAAGGGTGTTACACAAGGCGGTGTTCGGGCAGGTCAGGGCCCATGATCGCGGTCTTCTGGTCATGATGCGAGGGCGAGGTTGTGCATGTGGGCGACGGCCTGGACG
>NZ_JBEZKG010000051.1:0-31667 GCF_040651535.1 Streptomyces sp. NPDC048420 | reverse complement strand
CAAGGAACGGACGCTTCCTTTGTACTCACCCTCTCGGGCTTTCCTCCGGGCTTTTCCCTTCGGTCTTGCGTTTCCGACTCTATCAGACCGTTTCCAGATCCGATTTCCTCGGTGCTTTCCAGGTTCCCGCTTCCGCGTTTCCCTTTCCGGCGCTTCCGACTCTATCAGATCCTTTCGGGCCTGATCCCCGGTCAGCGGGGCTTGTCTTCCCGGCTGTTGGGCCGTTCCGACGAGTGAGACTTTAGCGGATTCCCGGCTCCCGAGCTAATCGGGGGGCCGTCGTCCTTTCGAACGTGGATTCCTCATTTCGCAAATACGCGCGCCAATGCAGCGACGGCAGACAGTACGTACGACTGTCGTCGTTGTGTTGACTGGTACTTGCGGAATGGCTGTCCGGGGACCGACCGGAGTCGGCGCTCACGTCGGACAACTCGGAGAACACTACGTACCGGGCTGGGGAGTGTCAACTCAGGTCCGGACGGGCCGTCGCAGGCGTACGCTGGCCTGCATGACAACGCGTACGTGCACCCAGCAGTGGTGGGCCGCCTGACAGCGGCCGTAGTCACGTATGCACTCAACGGCCGCCGCCTCGGCGGCCGTTCTCGTATCTCCCTCCAGGACTTCTGAGGGTCGGCCGGCCGGGGACGGCGGTCTCGACCAGGAGGTGGAGAGATGACGCGGGTCTTCAGCGGGGTCAAGCCGACGGGGCATCTGACGCTGGGGAACTACCTGGGAGCCATGCGGCAGTGGGTCACGGTCGACCAGCACCGGGCGGAGTCGCTGTTCTGCATCGTCGACCTGCACGCCCTGACCGTCGACCACGATCCGGCGCGGGTGCGTCGGCTGAGTCGGCAGGCGGCCACGCTACTGCTCGCTGCGGGGCTGGATCCCGAGCTGTGCACCGTGTTCGTACAGAGTCATGTGGACGAGCACGCGCGGCTGTCGTACCTGCTGGAGTGCGTGGCGACGGACGGCGAGATGCGGCGGATGATCCAGTACAAGGAGAAGGCCGCTCGGGAGCGGGCACGGGGTGGGAGTGTGCGGTTGTCGCTGCTCACGTATCCCGTGCTGATGGCGGCGGACATCCTGGCGTACGGGGCCGACGAGGTGCCGGTCGGGGACGACCAGGCTCAGCATGTGGAGCTGACCCGGGATGTGGCGGTGCGGTTCAACCAGCGGTACGGCTACACGTTCGTGGTGCCCCGGGCCACGCTGCCGACGGTGGGCGCGCGGGTCATGAACCTTCAGACGCCCACGTCCAAGATGGGGAAGTCGGACGACTCCGGGCCGGGGATCGTCTATCTGCTCGACGAGCCGGAGGTCGTGCGGAGGAAGGTCATGCGGTCCGTGACCGACAGCGGCCGGGATGTCGTGTACGACCGGGAGGCCCGGCCCGGCCTGGCGAATCTGCTGGAGATCCTCGCGTCCTGCACGGGTGGGAACCCATCGGAGCTGAGCGGTGTATATGAGTCGTACGGCGCCTTGAAGAAGGACACCGCCGAGGCCGTGGTCGAGGTCTTGAGGCCCGTGCAGGACAGGCACAAGGAGTTGTGCGCGGATCCTGGCTATGTGGAGGGGGTGCTGCGGGATAGCGCGGAGAAGGCGCGGGCGATGGCGCGGCCGACCGTGGATGCCGCTTATCGCGCGATCGGGCTGCTCCCAGCGGCTTCCGATCCGGTCGCTGTGGATACCGGCGCGGTCGGCAGCGAAGTCGTGCTGAACGCTGCTCGGTAGGCGCGTGGGCTGGTGGCGAGGCGCGATGCGAAGTGCTGGCGCATCGTGACCTCGCTGCCGAAACCGGCGCGGCGGGCGACCTCGGGAATCGGCAGGTCGGTGCGTTCGAGGAGTTTCTGGGCTGCCGCGATGCGCTGGTCGAGGAGCCAGCGAAGCGGTGTCGTGCCGGTCTCCGCGGTGAAGTGACGCGCGAAGCTGCGGACGGACATCCCTGCGTGGGCGGCCAGGTCGGCGACGGTGAGCGGTTCGTGGAGGCGGCGCAGGGCGTGCTCGCGTACGGCGGCGAGGGCGTCGGAGTCACGGTCGGCACGCGGGGTGGGGTGCTCGATGAACTGCGCCTGGGTTCCGGTGCGGAAGGGCGCGGTAACCATCGAGCGGGCGATGGTGGCCGCGGCTTCGGCGCCATGGGTCTGACGGACGAGGTGGAGACAGAGGTCGATGCCTGCCGCGGTGCCGGCCGCGGTCCAGATGTTGTCGTCCTCGATGAAGAGGGCGTCGGGGACGACGGTGACCTGGGGGTGGTATGCGCGGAGGAGGTCGATCAGCTTCCAGTGGGTGATGGCGCGGCGGCCGTCGAGGAGGCCGGCCTGGGCGAGGGTGAAGGCGCCGCCGCACAGGGCCGCGACGGTGGTGCCGCGGGCGTGCGCGCGGCGCAGGGCGTCGAGGACGGGGGTGGGTGCGGAGGTGAGGTGGTCGTCGAGGCCGGGGATCACGATCAGATCGGCGCGGGACAACCAGTTGAGGGTGCGGTCGGGAAGGAGGGTGAGGCTGCCACGCATGGGGACCGGGGTGATGTCGGGGGCGACTCGGCGCAGTTCGAAGGCGGGGGTTCCGCGATCGGTGCGGTCAGTGCCCCAGACCTCGGTGATGACGGAGACGTCGAAGGCGCGGATCCCGGGGAAGGCGACCAGGGCGACGCGGTACGCATGCTCCTTCTCTCCAGGGTTTCCCATGGCTGGCAGTAAACCATCGATCGCTGTCTTTTCACCCTCTGGGTGGGATGGGCTCCCGGCGGCAGGATCGTGGGCATGGAGATCGCACAGAACGCGGCGCTGGTGGTCGTGGACGTCCAGAAGGGCTTCGACGAGGCCGGCTTCTGGGGACCGCGGAACAACCCGGACGCCGACGGCAACATCGCTTCGCTCATCGACGTGTGGCAGTCGACGGGGCGGCCGGTTGTCTTCGTACGGCATGACTCGCGGAAGCCCGAGTCGCCGCTGCGGACGGGGTATGAGGGGAACGGCTTCAAGGAGTACGTGGAGCGGCGGCGCGGGAAGGGGGGCGGCGGGGCTGAGCTGTTGGTCACGAAGACCGTGAACTCGGCCTTCTACGGCACGCCGGATCTGGATGCCTGGCTGAAGGCGGAGGGGATCTCGCAGTTCGTGGTGGCAGGGATCCAGACCAATATGTGCGTGGAGACGACGGCTCGGATGGGCGGGAACCTGGGGTACGACGTGGTGGTGGCGTATGACGCGACGCACACGTTCGATCTGGAGGGCCCGTTCGGCTGGCGGCGGAGTGCGGACGAGGTGGCGCAGGCGTCGGCGGTCTCGCTGCACGGGGGCGGCTTCGCTCGTGTGGTGACCACGAAGGAAGTGGTGGACGCGGCAGGGTGACCGCCCCCGGTGGGCGTCAGTCCTTCTTGCCGGAGGCCAGTGCGCGGCTGCGGTCGCGGGCGGCTTCGAGGGCGGCGATGAGGGCGGCTCGTACGCCGTGGTTCTCGAGTTCGCGGATGGCGTTGATGGTGGTGCCCGCGGGGGACGTGACGTTCTCGCGGAGCTTCACCGGGTGTTCGCCGCTGTCGCGGAGCATCGTGGCGGCGCCGATCGCGGACTGCACGATCAGGTCGTGGGCCTTGTCGCGGGGCAGGCCGAGCAGGATGCCGGCGTCCGTCATGGCTTCGACCAGGTAGAAGAAGTACGCCGGGCCGGAGCCGGAGAGGGCGGTGCAGGCGTCCTGCTGGGACTCGGGGACGCGGAGCGTCTTGCCGACGGCGCCGAAGATCTCTTCGGTGTGGGCGAGGTGATCGGCGGTGGCGTGGGTGCCGGCGGAGATGACGGACATGGCCTCGTCGACCAGTGCGGGCGTGTTGGTCATGACACGGACGACCGGGGTGCCGCTGGCGAGGCGCTCCTCGAAGAAGGAGGTGGGGATGCCGGCGGCGCCGCTGATGATCAGGCGGTCGGCCGGGACGTGCGGGGCGAGTTCGTCGAGGAGGGTGCCCATGTCCTGCGGTTTGACGGTGAGGATCAGGGTGTCGGCGGTCTTGGCGGCTTCCGGGTTGCTGACCGGGGTGACTCCGTAGCGGGTGCGGAGTTCTTCGGCTCGCTCGGGGCGGCGGGCGGTGACCAGGAGGTCGGCCGGGGCCCAGCCGGCGCGGATCATTCCGCTGAGCAGGGCTTCGCCGATCTTGCCGGTGCCGAGGACTGCGACTTTCTGACTCATGCGGTTCAGTCTGGCATCGGTTCCTCGGGCGCAGGTGGGGTGTCCGGTGGGCGGAATGTGAGGGAGACCTGTTCTCCGACCGGCCCTAAGCCGTCCTGCGCCGCAGTGTCGCCGCGCCCAGGCACAGGACCAGCAGGGCGCAGCCGGCCACGATCAGGGCGTCGCGTACGAAGGTCGCGGTCATGTCGGTGTGCCTGAGGACCTCGTTCATGCCGTCGACGGCGTAGGACATCGGCAGGACGTTGGAGATGCCCTCAAGGACGGGGTGCATGTTGTCGCGGGGAGTGAAGAGGCCGCAGAGGAGGAGTTGGGGGAAGATCACGGCCGGCATGAACTGGACGGCCTGGAATTCGGAGGCCGCGAAGGCCGAGACGAACAGGCCGAGGGCGGTGCCGAGCAGGGCGTCGAGGAGGGCGACCAGGAGGAGGAGCCAGGGGCTGCCGGTGACGTCGAGGCCGAGGAACCAGACGGCGAGGCCGGTCGCGAGGGCGGACTGGATGATCGCGAGGGTGCCGAAGGCGAGGGCGTAGCCGGCGATGAGGTCGCCTTTGCCTAGCGGCATGGCGAGGAGGCGTTCGAGGGTGCCGGAGGTGCGTTCGCGCAGGGTGGCGATGGAGGTGACCAGGAACATCGTGATCAGGGGGAAGATCCCGAGGAGGGAGGCGCCGATGCCGTCGAAGGTGCGCGGGCTGCCGTCGAAGACGTAGCGCAGCAGGAAGAGCATCACGCAGGGGATCAGGATCATCATCGCGATCGTGCGCGGGTCGTGGCGGAGCTGGCGCAGGACCCGGGCGGCGGTGGCGGTGGTGCGGGCGAGGCTGAGGGCGCTGGTGGGCGCGGGCGCGAGGCCGGCCGTGCGTGTGGTGGTCGTCGTCATCGCGTGTGCTCCTTGGTGCGGCTTGCCTCGACGGCCTGGTCGACCAGGTGGAGGAAGGCTGTCTCGACGGTGTCGGAGTTCGTGCGGGTGCGCAGGGCTTCGGGGGTGTCGTCGGCGAGGATCTCGCCCTCGCGCATGAGGAGGAGGCGGTGGCAGCGCTCGGCCTCGTCCATGACGTGGGAGGAGATGAGGAGGGTGGCCCCGCGGCGGGCGGCGATGTCGTGGAAGAGCTGCCAGAGGTCGCGGCGCAGAACCGGGTCGAGGCCGACGGTGGGTTCGTCGAGGACGAGGAGTTCGGGGGTGCCGAGGAGGGCGACGGCGAGGGAGACGCGGCTGCGCTGGCCGCCGGAGAGGTTGCCGGCGAGGGAGTCGGCGTGGGTGGCGAGGTCGACGTCGTTGATGGCCTGGGTGACGTCGGAGTGGCGGCGGTCGGCGGCAGTGCGGCCGGGGGCGAGGATCGCGGCGAAGTAGTCGAGGTTCTGGCGGACGGTCAGGTCGTCGTAGACGGAGGGGGCCTGGGTGACGTAGCCGATGCGGGTGCGGAGGGTGGGGTGGCCCGCGGGCCGGCCGAGGACGTCGAGGGTGCCGGTGACCTTGGCCTGGGTTCCGACGATCGAGCGCATCAGCGTGGACTTGCCGCAGCCCGAGGGGCCGAGGAGGCCGGTGATCTGACCGCGGGGGACGTCGAAGGCTAGGCCGCGCAGGACGGTGCGGGGGCCTCGGACGACGGTGAGGTCGCGGGCGTGGACGGCCTTGTCCTCGGTGCCGGTGTCGCCGGTCGTGGGCGGGCGGGGCACTTTATTCATCATGCGATGAATAATGCTCCGGCCGGCGGGACCCGTCAAGCCGGGTGCACAAGGCGGCGCAGGCGCGTGGTGGCGTGATCGGAGGCGGTTGATCCGGTTGCGCGCCTCCGATTCCCTCCGCCGATTGGGAGAACCCACTGCGCGATCAACTGCCGTTACCGACAATGGATTTCAGTGCCGCACACTCCCCCGGTGCGGCCTGCCCACGCATCTCCCGTTCGGTTCGCAACCGGAGGTGCCGCGTTCATGCGCTGCCGCGTAGGCAAGGCCGATCTGTTCGCTTCTCTCGTCGTGTTTCTCGTGGCGCTGCCGCTGTGTGTGGGCATCGCCGTCGCCTCCGGTGTGCCTGCCGAACTGGGGCTGGTCACCGGGATCGTCGGCGGCCTGGTCGCCGGGGCGCTGCCCGGCAGCAGCCTCCAGGTGAGCGGGCCCGCGGCCGGACTGACCGTGCTGGTCTACGAGGCCGTGCACCGGTACGGCGTCGAGGCGCTCGGGGTGCTGGTGCTCGGGGCCGGGCTGGTGCAACTTGGGCTCGGGGCGCTGCGGCTCGGGCGGTGGTTCCGGGCCGTGTCCATGGCGGTCGTGCAGGGGATGCTCGCCGGGATCGGGCTCGTGCTGGTCGCCGCGCAGGTCTACGCGCTGGGTGACGCGTCGGCGCCGGCCAGCGGGCTCGGGAAGCTCGGCGGGCTGGTGGCACTGCCCGGGCGGGTGGATCCGGTGGCGTTGTCAGTGGGGGCTGCCACCATGGTCGTACTGCTGCTGTGGCCTCGATGGCGGCGGGGGGCTCGGCTGGTGCCGGCGCCGTTGGTGGCGGTGGTGCTGGCGTCGGTCGTGACCGGGGTGTTGGACCTGGCGGTGCGGCGGGTCGAGGTGCGAGGGCTGGTGGATGCCGTACGGCTGCCGCAGGCGGTGGACTTCGGGCGGCTGACGGAAGTGGGGGTGATCGGGACTGTCGTGGCGTTCGCGTTGATCGCGTCGGCGGAGTCGCTGTTCAGCGCGGCGGCGGTGGACCGGCTGCACACGGGACGGCGGACGGACTACGACCGGGAGCTGATGGCGCAGGGCGCGGGGAACACGGTGTGCGGGCTGCTGGGGGCGTTGCCCATGACGGCAGTGATCGTGCGGAGTGCGGCGAACGTGCAGGCGGGGGCGCGGACCAAGGCCTCGCGGGTGCTGCACGGGTTGTGGCTGTTGCTCTTCACCGTCGTGCTGCCGGGGGTGCTCGGGCTGATCCCGGTGGCGGCGCTGGCCGCGCTGCTGGTGCACGCCGGGTGCAAGCTCGTGCCGGTCCGGGAGGTGCGGGTGCTGTGGCGGGGGCATCGGGGCGAGGTGATCGTGCTCGGGGTGACGGCGGTGGCGATCGTCGTCGGGAACCTCTTCGAGGGCGTGCTGGTGGGGCTGGCGCTGGCCGTGGCCAAGACCGCGTGGGACATCAGCCATGTGCACGTGGAGATCGAGGACCGGGGGGAGGCGGGGATCGTCGTACAGGTACTGGGGCATGCCACGTTCCTGCGGCTGCCGAAGCTGCTGGACGCGTTGGAGGCGTTGCCGCGGGACCGTGAGGTGCGGCTGGAGCTGGGCGGGCTCCGGCATGTGGATCACGCGTGTGCGGCGGCCCTGGAGGGGTGGGCCGCCGCGCGGGGTCAGGCGTTGGCCGCGACCAGCAGCTCGACGTCGTAGGTCTCCTCGACGGTTCCGTCCGGGAAGAGCTCCAGCAGGATCCGCCGCTCTTCGGTGAGGAAGGCGCCTGTGCGTTCCTCACCCGCCACCAGGAACATCGAGTGGCTGCCGATGTTGGCGATGTGGGTGCCCACGGGGACGCGGCGGCTCCAGCGGACCACTCGGTGGGCGAAGTCCAGGCGGCCGCTGGGGTCGGCGAGGGCGGACCGGGCTCCGTTGCTGTTCACCTCGACGGCCGGGTGGGCCCTGTAGGTCTTGAAGTGCTCGTTGATGCGGTCCGACTGGGCGGTGATCCACGGCACGTCGACGGCGTAGGTGTTCCACCACAGGGCGAGTGCGCCACCGGGGCGCAGGACACGGAGGGCTTCCGGGACCGCGCGGGCGGGGTCGGTCCAGTGCCAGGACTGGGCGTAGGTCACGAAGTCGACGGAGTCCGCGAGAAGGGGGAGGTCGTTGCCGTCGCCTCTGACGATCGGGATGGCGGGGTGGGCGAGACGGAACTGGTCCGCCATGCCGTCCCCGGGTTCGACGGCCACGACCTCGGTGCCCCGGGCGTGCAGCAGAGCGGTCGCGATACCCGTGCCCGCGCCGACGTCCGCGACGCGGGCGCCGGTGAGGGGGCGGCCGGCGAGCTCCTCGATGGCGTCGAAGAGGGCGGGCGGGTAGGAGGGGCGGTTGGCGGCGTACTGGGCTGCGGCGGCGTTGAAGGAGTGGGCTCGGGTGGTGTGGGAGGAAGCCGTCATAGGGCCATGGTGGCCGGGGTGGGCGTGGAGTGCGGTGAGTTTTCGGTGAGAGACGGAATCGGGTGAGGGGAGGTGTGCCTGCCGGCCGACTGGCACTCTCAGCGGCGACGCTTCTTCTTGGACGGGTTCCCCGTGCGGCGAGCGCTCCGCTTCTCGTACTCCCTCAGCGCCGTCTCGTGCTCCTCGCGATGGAGCTTCTCCCCCGGTGCCTCCATGAGGGAGCGGAAGAAATACGCGAGCAGGGATCCCACGAACCCGATGGCGAGCAGGCCGCGGAGGGAGGCCTGGCGGTCGGGGTCGGGGCGCTTGGCGAAGCCGTCCCAGGTGTTGCGGAACGCCAGCGCGCTGCAGATGGCGAACATGGCGATGACCAGGACGGTCACGAAGCTGCCGGTGTCGGCGATCTGCAGGCCCTCGTAGGCGAAACGGAGGATCAGACAGGAGGCCACGGTGGCGGCGAGGGAGCCCGCGGCGGCGCCGACGCGGCGGAGGGCGTAGCCGTTGTCGTGGTGCAGCCAGGTCGTGCCGAAGAAGCGGATCGGTTCGGGGCGGGGGCCGCCGCCCTCTGGGGAGCCCGCGAGGGTGTCCTGGGTGCCGGGTTCGTCGCTCACGGGACGATTATGGCTCCGGGACGGGGGCGGGCTCCCTTCGGGGACCAGGAGCAGCGGTCGGCACGTAGCCGTCGCTGCCGGTGTTGATGTACGCGTCGGATACGTACTGACTGTTGCTGATGTTGTCCCAGATGTTCGACGTGCCGTAGGGACCGGCCACCGTCGCTTGCCGCGGCGCCCACCATGAGGAAGGCGCCGGTGAGGCCTGGTGCCGAGATCAGCCGCAGCGCGAGGCGACGTAGCCGTCGCTGCCGGTCAGGACATAGGCGTCCGAGACGAACTCGCCGTTGGCGATGTTGTCCCAGATGTTCGAGGTGCCGTACGGGCCGGCCACCGAGGTTCCCGGCGTCTGGCAGTAGATCGCGACCTGCGCGCCCTCGGGCAGGACGCGGACGATGCCGTACTGCGTGCCGGGGCCGCGGCGGACGTTGAGGCGGTAGCCCGGTGCGACCGAGTAGTAGTGCACGGCCGCGGCCGCGGCGGCTGCCGTCGCGACGCTCTTGCTGCCTTCGACTTCTTCGGCGCGGTCAACAGACATGAAAATCCTCCCCCGTTGGTCCCCATGACTGCCATGGGGTCCCGTTGATTCCCCTGAATCACGCCATGAAACACATGTACGTAACTCGCACGGGGACACTAGCAAGCCGCCTCTGTCCCCTACGAGTCATCGACTAGGCTCCGTGCGTCGCGCGCGCGGACGATCAGCACGGGGGTGGTTCCATGGCGCCACAGGGCAACACCGGAGCGGGCGCGGAAGCGGAACTTCCTGAGTACGCCGGTCACTACCGCCTGGAGTCATGCCTCGGGTCCGGTGGGATGGGTGTCGTGCACGTCGCGCGCAGCACCTCGGGGATGAAGCTCGCGGTGAAGGTCGTACACGCGCAGTTCGCCAGGGATCCCGAGTTCAGAGGGCGTTTCCGGCAGGAGGTGGCGGCGGCGCGGAAGGTCAGCGGGGCGTTCACCGCGTCCGTCGTCGATGCCGATCCCGACGCCGAACGGCCGTGGATGGCCACGCTGTTCATTCCCGGAGCGACCCTCTCCGACGAGGTGAAGCGGAACGGGCCCATGGCGCCTGCCGAGTTGCGCCGGCTGATGGCCGGGCTCGCCGAGGCGTTGCGCGACATCCATCGGGTCGGGGTGGTCCACCGGGATCTCAAGCCGAGCAATGTGCTGCTCGCCGAGGACGGGCCGAAGGTCATCGACTTCGGTATTTCTCGGCCAAAGGACAGTGAACTCCGCACCGAGACGGGGAAGTTGATCGGGACGCCGCCGTTCATGGCTCCGGAGCAGTTCCGGCGGCCGAGGGAGGTGGGCCCGGCGGCCGACATCTTCGCGCTCGGATCGGTGATGGTGCATGCGGCGACCGGGCGTGGGCCGTTCGACTCCGACAGTCCGTATGTCGTCGCCTACCAGGTCGTGCATGACGAGCCGGATCTGACGGGCGTACCGGAGAACCTCGCGCCGCTCATCGTGCGCTGTCTCGCCAAGGAGCCCGAGGACCGGCCGACGCCGGACGAGTTGATGCGGGAACTGCGGTCGGTGGCGGCCTCGTACGACACCCAGGCGTTCATACCGGCGCAGCGCACGGGTGACGTGCCGGATCCCGAGCACGAGGTTCAGGAGCCGGTACGACGGCCCAAGCGACGGCTGCGCCGGAGCGTGCTGTTCGTCGGCGGAGCGCTCGTCCTGGTCGCGGGCGGTGTGTTCGCTTCGGTCCAACTGCTCGGCGACGGACAGTCCGCGGCGAAGAGCACCAGTACGCCGCAGGCCAGGGCGACCGCGTTCCGCGCGTGGACGGCTAAGCCGGAGTCCGGGGGCAAGGGCACGCCTCGGTGCTCCTACGGTGCAGGGAAGCTCTTCTGTGTCCGCGCGGGGTCGGTCTACGCCCTCGACCCGTCCGACGGCAGCCTGCTGTGGCGCCACTCGGCCGATACGGACCGTTGGAGCGTCCCCCCTGCCCTGTCCGGTGGTCTCGTGCAGCCGTTGGCCGACTACGGCACGCACCTGGAGGCGCTCGATCCCACGTCGGGCCGGGCGGGCTGGCAGCGGAACGTGCCGACGTACAACGGCATCTGGTCGGTCGGCGGCATGCTCCTGGTGGCCGGCACGGACGGGACGATGACCGGTGTGGACAGCGCGACCGGCGACACCAAGTGGAGCAAGGAGATACCCGGCCACACCACACCGTCGTTCTTCACGTTCCCCGGAGACCCGCTGCTGTACGTGACGAGCACGTCCGTCGACGAGTCGAGTACGCGGGTCACCGCCATGGACGTGACCACGGGTGACGTGCGGTGGGACGAGCGCCTCGACGGCGCCCTGACGCCGATCGGCTCCGAGGACGGGTCCGTCTTCTTCCTCTCCGTCGACCAGGTTTTCGACTACGCCAAGGCCGTCGTCCGCTACACCCCCGCGTCCGGAGCGACCCGGAAGGTGGCTCTGCCCGTGGCTCGGCAGGGCGCCGAGGCCGCTGTGCACGACGGTGTCGTCTACGTGCTGGCGACAGGCGGATCCCTGGAGGCCATCGACGTCGGCACGGGCAGACAGCTGTGGCACCTGGAGACCTCCCTGAGCCGGGGGTCCGTCCCGGTCTCCGACGGCAGCCATGTCTTCGTCACCGCTTCCGACGGTCGGCTGCTCGCCGTGGACGCGCGCAAGGGAACGCTCGCCGGGCAGACACCGGCACGGCTCGGCGCGAACGCCGGCGATGTGATCGCCAACCTGCCCCGGCCCGTCCTCACCGACAACCACCTCTACGCCACCGCCCCCGACGGCACCGTCTTCGCCGTGGACGCCCGCGACCCCTCCGCCTGGTAGCCCGCCCGCCGGGTGACGCGCCCGCCCGGCAACGCGAAAGGGCCGCCCCCGAAGAGGCGGCCCAAGACGTCGGGGTGTTCAGCCGAGCTTCGACACGTCCCGCACCGCGCCCTTGTCCGCGCTGGTGGCCATCGCCGCGTAGGCCCGCAGTGCCGCCGAGACCTTGCGCTCGCGGTTCTTCGGGGCGTAGACGCCGCCCAGGGCCGCGTCACGACGGGCGAGCTCGGCCTCGTCGACCAGGAGCTCGATCGTGCGGCCCGGGATGTCGATGCGGATGCGGTCGCCGTCCTCGACGAGGGCGATGGTGCCGCCGGCCGCCGCCTCCGGGGAGGCGTGGCCGATGGAGAGGCCGGACGTACCGCCGGAGAAGCGGCCGTCGGTGACCAGGGCGCAGACCTTGCCGAGGCCGCGGCCCTTCAGGTACGAGGTCGGGTAGAGCATCTCCTGCATGCCGGGGCCGCCCTTGGGACCCTCGTAGCGGATGACGACGACGTCGCCCTCCTTGACCTGCTGGGTGAGGATCTTCTGGACGGCCTCCTCCTGCGACTCGCAGACGACCGCCGGGCCCTCGAACGTCCAGATCGACTCGTCGACGCCGGCCGTCTTCACGACACAGCCGTCGACCGCGAGGTTGCCCTTGAGGACCGCCAGGCCGCCGTCCTTGGAGTAGGCGTGCTCGGCCGAGCGGATGCAGCCGTCGGCCGCGTCCTCGTCCAGCGCCTCCCAGCGCTCGGACTGGGAGAAGGCCTCCGCGGAGCGGACGCAGCCCGGGGCCGCGTGCCACAGTTCGACGGCCTTCGGGGACGGGGAGCCGCCGCGGACGTCCCACGTCTTGAGCCAGTCGGCGAGCGAGGGGCTGTGGACCGAGTGGACGTCCTCGTTGAGCAGGCCCGCGCGGTGCAGTTCGCCGAGGAGGGCCGGGATGCCGCCCGCGCGGTGCACGTCCTCCATGTAGTACGTGCGGTTCTTCGCGACGTTGGGGGCGACCTTCGCGAGGCACGGGACCCGGCGCGAGACCTCGTTGATCTCGTCGAGGCCGAAGGGGACGCCCGCCTCCTGGGCCGCCGCCAGCAGGTGCAGGATCGTGTTGGTGGAGCCGCCCATGGCGATGTCCAGCGCCATCGCGTTCTCGAACGCCGCGAAGGTGGCGACGTTGCGCGGCAGGACGGTCTCGTCGTCCTGCTCGTAGTAGCGCCGGGTGATGTCCATCACGGTGTCGGCCGCGTCGACGTACAGCTGCTTGCGGGCCGTGTGCGTGGCGAGAACCGAGCCGTTGCCGGGGAGGGAGAGGCCGATGGCCTCGGTCAGGCAGTTCATCGAGTTGGCGGTGAACATGCCGGAACAGCTGCCGCAGGTCGGACAGGCGTTCTCCTCGATACGGAGCATGTCCGCGTCGGAGATCTTCTCGTTGACGGCCTCGGACATCGCGTCGACCAGGTCGAGGGTGCGGACCGTGCCGTCCACGAGGGTCGCGCGGCCGGACTCCATCGGGCCGCCGGAGACGAAGACCGTGGGGATGTTGAGCCGCAGCGCGGCGTTCAGCATGCCCGGGGTGATCTTGTCGCAGTTGGAGATGCAGATCAGGGCGTCGGCGCAGTGGGCCTCGACCATGTACTCGACCGAGTCCGCGATCAGGTCGCGGGAGGGGAGGGAGTACAGCATGCCGCCGTGGCCCATCGCGATGCCGTCGTCCACGGCGATCGTGTTGAACTCGCGCGGGATGCCGCCGGCCTCGACGATCGCCTCGGAGACGATCCGGCCGACCGGCTGGAGGTGGGTGTGGCCCGGCACGAACTCCGTGAAGGAGTTCGCGACCGCGATGATCGGCTTGCGGCCGATGTCCGCACCGGGTACACCGGAGGCGCGCATAAGGGCGCGTGCGCCCGCCATGTTGCGGCCGTGGGTGACTGTGCGGGACCTCAGCTGGGGCATCGTCGCTCGCTCCTTCAGACAGTTCTGGCTGTTATCGAGCGTACGCCGGTCATCCAGGGACCGGGACAGGGTGTCCGGAATGCGGGACGCCCGTCTCGCAGTCAGGGCCCGGTCAGATGGTTCTGCACCACCGGCGCCACCCGCGCGATGATCTGCTCGACGTCCACCGACGCCAGCGGCTCCACCTTGATCACGTACCGCAGCATGGCCGTGCCCACCAGTTGCGCGGCCGCCAGCTCGGCACGCAGCTCGGCGTCCGGCAGCTCCAGCTGGTCGGCGATGCGGCGCAGCAGCTGGGTGGCGACGAGCCGGCGGAAGACGGTGGCCGCGGTCTCGTTGTTCACGGCGGAGCGGACGACCGCCAGCAGCGGCATGCGCGTCGCCGGGTTCTCCCAGACCCCGAAGATGAAGCGGGTGAACCGCTCCCCGACGTCCTCCAGCGGACCCTCGACGACGGCGTCCCGCGCGCCCAGGGCGGGGGCCGCGGCGACCTCCACGGCCGCCTCGAAGACCTGTTCCTTGGTGCCGAAGTAGTGGTGGACCAGCGCCGAGTCGACCCCGGCGGCCTTGGCGATACCGCGCACTGAGGTCTTCTCGTAGCCCCGCTCGGAGAACTCCTCACGGGCCGCGTCGAGGATCCGGTCGCGGGTGCCGGCCGCGTCCGATTCCGTACGACGGGGTCGGCCGCGCTTCCGGGCGGTGACGTCGCTCACGGCCGGGGAGCCTTCACGGTCGGTCACCGCCGGGGCACCTTCACCGCCGAGGCCAGATGGAGGCGGGTGAAGGCCAGGGCCTCGGCGAGGTCGGCCTCACGTTCGGCGCCGGACATCGCGCGGCGGGTGTTGACCTCGATGACGACATGGCCGTCGAAGCCGCTCAGCGCGAGGCGTTCCAGGAGCTCGGCGCAGGGCTGGTTGCCGCGCCCCGGCACCAGGTGCTCGTCCTTCGCGGAGCCCTTGCCGTCGGCGAGATGGACGTGGCCGAGCCGGTCTCCCATGCGGTCGACCATCTGCATCGCGTCGGTCCGGGAGGTCGCCGCGTGGCTGAGGTCGATGGTGAAGTGCCGGTAGTCGTCCTTGGTGACGTCCCAGTCGGGTGCGTAGGCGAGCATCTCGCGGTCGCGGTAGCGCCAGGGGTACATGTTCTCGACGGCGAACCGGACGTCCGTCTCGTTCGCCATGCGCCAGATCCCGCTGACGAAGTCCCGGGCGTACTGGCGCTGCCAGCGGAACGGCGGGTGCACGACGACGGTGCTCGCCCCGAGCTTCTCGGCGGCCGCCTGGGCGCGCTGGAGCTTGACCCAGGGGTCCGTCGACCACACGCGCTGCGTGATGAGCAGGCAGGGGGCGTGCACGGCGAGGATGGGGATCCCGTGGTAATCGGAGAGACGGCGCAGGGCTTCGATGTCCTGACTGACCGGGTCGGTCCACACCATGACCTCGACGCCGTCGTATCCGAGGCGTGCGGCGATCTCGAAGGCCGTCGCCGTCGACTCCGGGTAGACGGAAGCCGTCGAGAGGGCGACCTTCGCGTCCGGGATCCGTACGACTGGTTCTGCCACGACGGTCAGCCTACGGCTTCCGCCGGAGTGGAACGGGGCGCCTATTCGCCGTTGTGGGGTTTGCCACGGGGCGAGTGCGGCGCCGTTGTGGTTGCTCGCGCCCGCGCGGCGGAGCCGCATATGTCACAGCCCCGCGCCCCTGAAGGCCCTACACGGAACCCATGTGGTCAAGTCTGCGCAGGATTACGCCCTCTCTGAGCGCCCACGGGCAGATTTCCACTTTTTCCACGCCGAACAGATCCATCGCGCCCTCCGCCACCAAGGCGCCCGCCAGGAGCTGGTTCGCCCTGCCCTCCGAGACTCCTGGCAACTCCGCGCGCTGGTCCGTCGTCATGCCCGCCAGTCTCGGGACCCAGGCCTCCAGGGACTCCCGCTTCAGCTCACGCTGGACGTAGAGGCCCTCCGCGGAGCGGGCGGCGCCTGCCAGGCGGGCCAGTTGCTTGAAGGTCTTCGATGTGGCGACCACGTGGTCGGGGGCGCCGAAGCGGGCGAACTCGCCCACCGTGCGGGCGATCTGGGCGCGGACGTGGCGTCGCAGGGCCCTGATGGCGTCCGGTTCCGGGGGGTCGCCGGGGAGCCAGCCCGCGGTGAGGCGGCCCGCGCCGAGCGGGAGGGAGACCGCGGCGTCCGGCTCCTCGTCGATGCCGTACGCGATCTCCAGGGAGCCGCCGCCGATGTCGAGGACCAGGAGCTTGCCCGCCGACCAGCCGAACCAGCGGCGGACGGCGAGGAAGGTGAGGCGGGCCTCCTCGGCGCCGGTGAGGACCTGGAGCTCGACGCCGGTCTCGGCGTGCACGCGCGCGAGGACGTCGTCGGCGTTGCTGGCCTCACGGACGGCGGAGGTGGCGAACGGGAGCAGGTCCTCCACGCCCTTGTCCTCGGCGGCCTGGAGCGCGTCCTTGACGACCGAGACGAGTTTCTCGACACCCTCGGGGCCTATCGCACCGGCCTCGTCGAGGAGTTGGGCAAGGCGCAGTTCCGCCTTGTGCGAGTGCGCGGGCAAGGGGCGTGCGCCGGGGTGCGCATCCACCACCAGGAGGTGCACCGTGTTCGATCCCACGTCGAGGACACCGAGTCTCATGTAGGGAACGCTACTGCCAGCTGCGCGTTCGTCTGTCTCCGGAGGGGCCTCGGGCGACTTACCCTGGACGCGTGCCAAAGACGAAAAAGGTGAAGGACGACAAAGCGGCCACAATTGCCGCCGGTTCTTCGCAGGCGAAGCCACCGAAGCAGTCACGGAAGGCCAGGAAGGCTCTGGCGGCCGACGAGAAGGGGCTCGACTTCGCGCGCGCGTGGGTGGAGTTCCCGGATCCGGCGGACGACGAGCAGGTCTTCCGGTGCGATCTGACATGGCTGACCTCTCGGTGGAACTGCATCTTCGGCAGTGGCTGCCAGGGCATCCAGGCGGGCCGCGCGGACGACGGGTGCTGCACGCTGGGTGCCCACTTCTCCGACGAGGACGACGAGAAGCGGGTCGCCGAGCATGTGGCGCGACTCACTCCGGACATCTGGCAGCACCATGACGAGGGCACGCGGGGCGGCTGGACCTCCGTGGACGAGGACGGCGACCGGCAGACCCGGCCGTTCCAGGGCTCCTGCATCTTCCAGAACCGCCCCGGCTTCGCGGGCGGCGCGGGCTGCTCCCTGCACATCCTCGCCATGAAGGAGGGCCGCGAGCCGCTGGAGACCAAGCCGGACGTCTGCTGGCAGCTTCCGGTGCGGCGGACGTACGACTGGATCGACCGGCCCGACGACACGCGCGTGCTCCAGGTGTCGATCGGCGAGTACGACCGGCGCGGCTGGGGTCCGGGCGGCCACGACCTGCACTGGTGGTGCACGTCGGCGACCTCGGCGCACGGCGCCGGCGATCCGGTGTACGTGTCCTACCGCCCCGAGCTGATCGAGCTGATGGGCAAGGCGGGCTACGACCGTCTCGTCGAGCTGTGCGAGGAGCGTCTGGCCGCGCAGTTGCCGCTGCTGGCACCGCATCCGGCGGATCCGGTCGGCTGAGCGATGTGAGGGGTGGGGTCGAAGAGTCCCGGTGGCGCGGGCCGACAGTGCCCGACCGGTTCTTCTCGCCCCCGGAACACGGACCGGCAAGGGCTGGTCTCACTGCGGGCAGCGGAGCCGTAAGGCGACTCGTGGCCCGGCGTACTTCCGCCTCGGCCCCGCGGTGCCGCAGGAACCGACCGGTCCCGCCCCTCCGCATCGGCTAGGACGACGAGGCCGGGCTCGGGTCGCCGCTGTCCGTCGGCGGGGATGTCGAGCTCGCCGGGGCGGACGGGCTGGGCTCCGTCTGGGTCGGGTTAGGGGCGGGGGACGAGGACGGCGGGGCGGTCGGCGTGGGGTCCGGAGGGGCCGAGGTCGTGGGGTCCGGGCCTGCCGGGGTCGCCGTCGGAGCGGCCGGGGTGCCCGGGGCCGTCGGGGTGGGTGCCGTGCCGTAGCCCTGGATGGTGACGACGGCGCCCGCCGGTGAGATCGCCACGCGCGCGCTCCAGGGGCCCGACGGCTCGCGGAGGTGGTCGACGTACACCTTGATCGTCAACGACTCGCCGGGTTTCAGGGTTCCCGAGGACTGGCTGAGGTACAGCCAGGAGGCTCCCGTGACGGCGGACCAGCGGACCGGGGCGGAGCCGGTCGCGGTGAGGGTGACCAGGGTGGTGTCGCCGTTGTTGTCGGCGGTCACCCCCAGGTGTCCGGCGCCCCTCTTGCCGGCGCCGGCCACGCTGACGACCTCCACGGAGACGTCGGGCCGGCCGTCCTTGGTGAAGCGGGGGCCGGGTTTGACGGACGCGTTGCCGGCGTTCTCGTAGCCGCCGCTCGCCGTCGGGCCGTCCAGGATGTCGGGGCCGTGCGCCTCGCCGGCGCTGGCGGAGTGTCCGTCGGCCCCCTCGGTGGGGCCGCCCCGGTAGGCGGCCCACAGGGCGAGCACGGGAGCGGCGACGACGGTGGCTACCACGGTCGTGGTGACGGCACGCGCGCGGAGACGGTCGCGGCGGGCGGCGCGGTCCTTCGGGTCCATCGGAAAGCCGCGCCGGTCGAAGCGGGGCACGGCGGCGCCACGCGCGCGTGGCGGGTGCGCGAGGGCCATGTGCAGGGCCGCGCGCGGTGCTTCGAGGACCGGGAGCTCGGCGGGTGTGGTCATGGCACCGGGCCAGCGGCCCGGGATCGCGCGCTCGGCGCTGCGGCGGCAGCGCGGGCAGTCGTCGACATGGCGCACGAGCTCGCGGCGCAGGGCGGAGCTGAGCACGAACTGGTTGTCACCGGTGAGCCGCGCCACGCTCGGGCAGTCGCCGGTCTCGACGACGGCGAGGGCCGCGCGCGTGCGCTCGACCTCGCAGGCGGCGGAGGCGAGCAGTTCGCGGGCCCCGGCGAGGGCCATGCCGAGGACGGCGGCGACCTCGTGGGCGGCGAGGTGATGGCGTACGGCGAGTTCGAGTGCCTCACGCTGCTCGGGGGTCGTACCGGCCGCCTCCGGCCAGGCCAGCAGGGCGAGTTCGCGGCGCCGCTCCTCCTGGACCTCCTCGGGGACCGGGGGTTCGGCCGGCTTCTGCGAGGTCCCGTGGCGCCCCGCCGCGTGCGTGGCCTGACGTTTCTGCTTGGCCTCGGCCAGCTTGCGCAGACAGGCCCAGCGGGCCAGCGCGTACAGCCAGGACCTGCGATCGCCGGCCGCGTCCGGCCCGCCGCGCTTCTCGGCGAGCGCGAGGACGTCACCGAGGGCCGCGGTCGCCGTCTCGTGGTCGCACAGTACGGACAGGCAGTAGGTGAACAGGCCGTCCAGATACGGCTCATAGCGCGCGGGCGGCCGCTGCGCCAACGTGCGCGCGGCACCGCGGTCGCGCTCCTCCCGTTGCGCCCGGTGCGCGCCGGTGGTGCGGGTCGAGGTCTCCGGACTGCTGCTCATCATCCGTGGACCGTAGGGGGCGGAAGATGGCCCCTTCCTGCACCTTGAGCAGTTTTACTCCGTACGGGTGAAACGATCCCTCAATAGGGGACAGGAACCTCGGATTCCGTGGCTCGTTCCCGGCGTGACGTGGCCGGTTCCCGTAGCGAGGCGAGGGTCGGGGGTCGGGCGGCGGCCGTGTTGTCAGTGGCGGCGGTTACGGTTCGTGCATGGCTGCCCGTACGAAGTCCGCCAAGGAGCGTCCGTCCTACCGCTGCACCGAGTGCGGCTGGCAGACGGCCAAGTGGCTCGGTCGCTGCCCCGAGTGCCAGGCCTGGGGGACGATCGAGGAGTACGGCGCGCCCGCGGTGCGTACGACGACACCGGGCCGTGTCACCACCTCCGCCGTGCCCATCGGCCAGGTCGACGGCCGCCAGGCCACCGCCCGCTCCACCGGCGTGCCCGAGCTGGACCGGGTGCTCGGCGGCGGTCTCGTGCCCGGCGCGGTGGTGCTCCTCGCGGGCGAGCCCGGCGTCGGCAAGTCCACCCTGCTGCTGGACGTGGCGGCCAAGTCGGCGAGCGACGAGCACCGCACGCTCTATGTCACCGGCGAGGAGTCCGCGAGCCAGGTCCGGCTGCGCGCCGACCGCATCCACGCCCTCGCCGACGACCTGTATCTCGCCGCCGAGACCGACCTGTCCGCCGTGCTCGGACATCTGGACGCGGTGAAGCCGTCGCTGCTGATCCTGGACTCGGTGCAGACGGTGGCCTCCCCCGAGATCGACGGCGCCCCGGGCGGCATGGCCCAGGTGCGCGAGGTGGCCGGGGCGCTGATCCGGGCCTCCAAGGAGCGTGGGATGTCCACCCTCCTGGTGGGCCATGTCACCAAGGACGGCGCGATCGCCGGACCCCGGCTCCTCGAACACCTCGTGGACGTGGTCCTGAGCTTCGAGGGCGACCGGCACGCGCGCCTCCGGCTCGTCCGGGGCGTCAAGAACCGCTACGGCGCCACCGACGAGGTCGGCTGCTTCGAGCTGCACGACGAGGGCATCACGGGCCTCGCCGACCCGAGCGGACTTTTCCTGACACGTCGTGACGAACCGGTCCCCGGCACCTGCCTCACCGTCACCCTGGAGGGCCGCCGCCCCCTGGTCGCCGAAGTCCAGGCGCTCACCGTCGACTCACAGATCCCCTCGCCCCGGCGCACCACCTCGGGCCTGGAGACCTCGCGCGTCTCGATGATGCTCGCCGTCCTGGAGCAGCGCGGGCGGATCAGCGCGCTCGGCAAGCGGGACATCTACTCCGCGACTGTTGGTGGTGTAAAGCTTTCGGAACCTGCGGCGGACCTGGCCGTCGCGCTCGCCCTGGCCTCGGCGGCCAGCGACACCCCGCTGCCCAAGAACCTCGTCGCGATCGGCGAAGTGGGCCTCGCGGGCGAGGTCAGACGGGTCACGGGCGTCCAGCGCAGGCTCTCCGAAGCCCACCGTCTGGGCTTCACGCACGCACTCGTACCGGGCGATCCGGGCAAGGTCCCGCCCGGCATGAAGGTGCTGGAAGTCGCGGACATAGGGGACGCCCTGAGGGTCCTCCCGCGCTCGCGTCGGCGAGAGGCCCCACGGGACGAGGAGGACCGCCGGTAGACTTTGCCCTGGTCTCGCCCGTCCGTACGAACCGAATGTACGACACGGGAGCGTCCAAGACCCCGCGACCGGAGGAGAGCAGTGGCAGCCAACGACCGGGCGGCAGCTCCCGGAAAGTCCGGTGGGAGCGCCGGTTCCGACGGCCTCATGCGCGCCTCCCTGAGCGCCGTGGCCCCCGGCACCGCCCTGCGCGACGGCCTTGAGCGGGTGCTGCGCGGCAACACCGGCGGACTCATCGTGCTCGGCTTCGACAAGACGGTGGAGACGATGTGCACGGGCGGTTTCGTCCTGGATGTCGAGTTCGCGGCCACGCGCCTGCGTGAGCTGTGCAAGCTGGACGGCGGCATCGTGCTCTCGTCCGACCTGTCGAAGATCCTGCGGGCGGGCGTGCAGTTCGTGCCCGACGCCACGATCCCGACGGAGGAGACGGGCACCCGGCACCGCACCGCGGACCGCGTCTCGAAGCAGGTCGGCTTCCCGGTCGTCTCCGTCTCCCAGTCGATGCGCCTCATCGCCCTCTACGTCGACGGCCAGCGCCGCGTCCTGGAGGACTCGGCGGCGATCCTGTCCCGCGCCAACCAGGCCCTCGCGACCCTGGAGCGCTACAAGCTCCGCCTCGACGAGGTCGCCGGCACCCTCTCCGCGCTGGAGATCGAGGACCTGGTGACGGTCCGGGACGTCTCGGCCGTGGCCCAGCGCCTGGAGATGGTCCGCCGGATCGCCACCGAGATCGCCGAGTACGTCGTCGAACTCGGCACCGACGGCCGCCTCCTCGCCCTCCAGCTCGACGAACTGATCGCGGGCGTGGAGCCGGAACGCGAGCTGGTGGTCCGTGACTACGTCCCCGAGCCCACCGCGAAGCGCTCCCGCACGGTCGACGAGGCGCTGTCCGAACTGGACGCCCTGACCCACGCCGAGCTCCTCGAACTCCCCACGGTCGCCCGCGCCCTGGGCTACACCGGCTCCCCCGAGGCGATCGACTCGGGCGTCTCCCCCCGGGGCTTCCGCCTGCTGGCCAAGGTCCCCCGCCTGCCGGGCGCGATCATCGACCGCCTGGTGGAACACTTCGGCGGCCTCCAGAAGCTGCTGGCCGCGAGCGTCGACGACCTCCAGACGGTCGACGGAGTGGGCGAGGCAAGGGCGAGGAGCGTCAGGGAGGGCCTGTCGAGGCTGGCAGAGAGCTCAATCCTGGAACGGTACGTGTAAGCGCCCCTCAGGGGCGCGGGGCTGTATCGATATGCGGCTCCGCCGCGCGGGCGCGAGAAGCCCCACGAAGCCGCAGACGACAACCAACCGCCCGCGGCACCCCCTTAGTCGTTCTCCAGCACGAACGAAGCCTGAGCCGTGGCATAGCCAGGCGCCTTCACCTCAACGAGATACGTCCCCGCCCCCGCAGGCCCCGCGGGCGGCGTCGCACACTGCGGAGCACTCGCCTTGCGGTCCCACTTCACGGTGTACGTGATGCTGCTGTCGGCCGGAGCCCGATAGACCAGGTTCCCCGCGGTCGCGGGACAGTCCGCGGACGACCAGAACGTGTCGTCCTCCCCGGCCTGAGTGATCGTCAACACCGCGTACTTGGGCCCGAGATCGACCTTGCAGTCACTGCCGGAGGAGTTCGTCGCGGTGAGCAGCAACGTGGGCGTCTGCTCCGGGTCATAGGCGTTGCGCTGACTTCGCACGGTCAACTTCACAGCGCTCGCGGTGCAGTTGGGCAAGGTGGTGCCCGCCGGAAGGGTGTCGTCCCGCCCGACTCCGGTACCCGTGCCGGAACCCGCACCGCCCGCACCGCCCGCATCGCCGACACCGTCCGCCCCGGCGGAGCCACCCGACCCGGCGGAACCACCCACGTCGGACCCGTCACCGGAACCGGAACCCGACCCGCCGCCGGTGTCCCCACCGGTCGTCGACTCGTCCCGCCCGCCCGGCGCTTGACTGATCGCGGGCCCCGAACCCGACGGCCCGGGGGAGATCGTCGAGGGTGAGGGATTGTTGCCGTTGGACCCGTCGGCACCGTTCCTGCCGCCCCCGCCGCCGGAGCTGACGATCCACGCGATCAGCAGCGCCAGCACGGCGAGGACGGACAGCATGACGGCCCTCCGTCGCCAGTAGATGGAGGAGGGAAGCGGCCCGACCGGATTGCGCAGAGATCCCACGGCGCAAACTGTACGAGAGATCGGCGAGTTCGCCGCCCTCACCCGCCGCCCGGCGCCACAAGTTTTCCGGATCATCATTCCGGCAACGGTCGTCCCACGCCCCGTCTTTCGTCAGGTGTGACACGTGACGATCGCGCGGTGTGACCGTATCGGTCCGCCGCCTACGGTCCGTGACCGCGGGCTTCAAGGACGCCGGGCGCAACGGCGGCATCACCGACTTCGCAGATGACACCCCCACGTGGGTACAGCACGGCGCCGCGGTATGGACGGAGACCGGAATCCTGCTCTTTGGCGCCCTGTTCGTCGCCGCGTGGTGGCGGGCCCGCCGGAAGACCGCCCACGTGTTCGCGATCGCGGCCCTTGCACCTCTGGCCACGGCTGCGGCGTACGTCTTCAGCGCGCTGCGCAACTCGGCCACCGCGCGGCGGAGGACAGGCGGACGGCGCCGTATGCCCGTACCGGCCCCCGTCGTGGCAGGATCGGAAGGCTATGACTGCGCCCACGAAGCCCCCGCACAGCAGCCCTGCCGACGGCACCTCCGACGCCGTGACCGGCGCCCCGCTCGGAGCGGGCCTGCACTCCCCTGTCATCGACTGGTTCGACGAGCACGCCCGGGATCTGCCGTGGCGGCGGCCCGAGGCCGGGCCGTGGGGGGTGATGGTCAGTGAGTTCATGCTCCAGCAGACGCCCGTCAGCCGGGTGCTGCCGGTCTACGAGCAGTGGCTCGCCCGGTGGCCGCGCCCGGCCGACCTGGCCGCGGAGGCACCCGGTGAGGCCGTGCGCGCCTGGGGCCGGCTCGGGTATCCGCGCCGGGCGCTGCGGCTGCACGGCGCCGCGGTCGCCATAACGGAGCGGCACGGCGGTGACGTACCGACGGATCACGCGCAGTTGCTCGCGCTGCCCGGGATCGGTGAGTACACGGCGGCCGCCGTCGCCTCGTTCGCGTACGGGCAGCGGCACGCCGTACTGGACACCAATGTGCGCCGGGTGTTCGCCCGGGCCGTCACCGGCGTGCAGTACCCGCCGAACGCCACCACCGCCGCCGAACGCAAGCTCGCCCGCGCGCTGCTGCCGGAGGACGAGGAGACCGCGGCACGCTGGGCGGCCGCCTCCATGGAGCTCGGCGCGCTGGTCTGCACCGCCAAGAACGAGACCTGCCTGCGCTGCCCCATCGCCGCCCAGTGCGCCTGGCGGCTCGCGGGCAAGCCGGAGCACGACGGGCCGCCGCGGCGCGGACAGACGTACGCCGGTACCGACCGCCAGGTCCGCGGCAAGCTGCTCGCCGTGCTGCGGGAGGCCCACGCGCCCGTGCCGCAGACCGCGCTCGACCGGGTGTGGCACGAGCCGGTGCAGCGGGCCAGGGCGCTGGACGGTCTGGTCGCGGACGGGCTCGTCGAACCCCTGCCGGGTGGTTTGTATCGGCTGCCGTTGACATAGACCACCCCAGAGCAAACCGGCAAATCCCCTTGAACCGGCGCGAACAACCGCGCCGGTTTACCCCTTTTCGGCTTCCGTTACACAACCGACGGACAGCCGAGTGCCAGCCGCGCGCTGCTCCGCACAGCCCCGTGACAACAGCTCCGTAGCTTCATTGCCATGCCGCACGAAAGGCGGCGAACACGCGATGAGAACCGGCGGGGGACTGCCGGAACGGGGATCAGGAGGCGGTCGACATGGCGCAGGGCGAGGTGCTCGAGTTCGAGGAGTACGTCCGCACCCGGCAGGACGCGCTGCTGCGCAGCGCACGCCGTCTGGTCCCGGACCCGGTCGACGCGCAGGACCTGCTCCAGACGGCGCTCGTCAGGACGTACGGCCGCTGGGAGACCATCGAGGACAAGCGGCTCGCGGACGCCTACCTGCGCCGGGTGATGATCAACACCCGTACGGAGTGGTGGCGGGCGCGGAAGCTGGAGGAGGTCCCGACCGAGCAGCTCCCGGACGCCTCGGTCGACGACTCCACCGAGCAGCACGCGGACCGCGCCCTGCTGATGGACGTCATGAAGGTGCTCGCCCCCAAGCAGCGCAGTGTCGTGGTGCTGCGACACTGGGAGCAGATGTCCACGGAGGAGACGGCCGCCGCCCTCGGCATGTCGGCCGGAACGGTCAAGAGCACGCTGCACCGGGCGCTCGCCCGGCTCCGCGAGGAGCTGGAGGCCCGCGACCTGGACGCACGCGCGCTGGAGCGTGAGGAGCGGGAGCGTTGCGCGGCGGCCTGACCGAACCCGGGCCCACCCGGTCGGACCTCACTCCCGTCCGGGGGATCTTCCAGGCGGCGAGCACGGCGGTGGTCGTGCTCGCCGTCCTCGCCCTGTTCGTCTCCGCCTGCGCCACCGGCGGCACCGGCACCCGCGACGAGGGCCCGGCGCACGCCGTCGCGGAGGCCGGCGGCTCCCCCTCGGCCGCGCCGTCCGCCCTCGCCTCCCCGCGCCTCGACCGCACAGCCGCGGTCGCTCTCCTCAAGTCGGACCCGAAGGTCTCCGACGCGGTCAAGCGCGACCTGAAGCCCTGCGTCGCCGACCAGTACCCGGTCGACCTCTTCTACGGCGACCTGACCGGCGGCTCGGCCGACGACGTCGTCGTCAACGTCGTGACCTGTGCGGATCTGGTGGGCGTCGGATCGTACGTATATCGCGACGAGGGCGGTTCGTACCAGAATGTCTTCCAGACCGAGGAACCTCCGGTCTACGCCGAGATCGACCGCGGCGACCTGGTGGTGACCAAACAGGTCTACGAGAAGGGTGACCCGGTCTCGGACCCGTCCGGCGAGAACGTGATCACATACCGCTGGGCGACGGGGAAGTTCACCGCGATGTACCGGACGCACAGCGACTACAGCAACGTCGTCGGCGCGGATCCGACGCCGGTACCCGACAACTGAACCGATCGGGCCACCCGGAACGATCCCCCAGTGACCGCAACGACACCGACAAAGTGAGAGCACCCGGATGGCAGACCAGACCCACGTGCTGTTCGTCGAGGACGACGACGTCATCCGCGAGGCCACCCAACTCGCCCTGGAGCGGGACGGCTTCGCGGTCACCGCCATGCCCGACGGACTCTCGGGTCTGGACGCGTTCCGCGCGGACCGCCCCGACATCGCCCTGCTGGACGTCATGGTCCCGGGTCTGGACGGGGTCAGTCTGTGCCGCCGTATCCGCGACGAGTCCACCGTGCCGGTGATCATGCTGTCGGCGCGCGCCGACTCGATCGACGTGGTGCTCGGTCTGGAGGCTGGTGCCGACGACTACGTGACCAAGCCCTTCGACGGTGCCGTCCTGGTCGCCCGGATCCGTGCGGTGCTGCGCCGCTTCGGGCACGCGGGCGGGGCCGACCGGGGCGAGGAGGGCGCGAGTGCGGCCGCCGGGGGTGTGCTGACCTTCGGGGAGCTGGAGATCGACACCGAGGGCATGGAGGTGCGCAAGGCCGGGCTGCCGGTGGCGCTCACCCCGACCGAGATGCGGCTGCTCCTCGAGTTCTCCTCCGCGCCGGGCACGGTCCTGTCCCGCGACAAGCTCCTGGAGCGGGTGTGGGACTACGGCTGGGGCGGTGACACCCGGGTCGTCGACGTCCATGTGCAGCGGCTGCGGACGAAGATCGGCCAGGACCGGATCGAGACGGTCCGCGGCTTCGGCTACAAGTTGAAGGCCTGAGCGGGGAGGCCTGAGGTATGCGGGGGATCCTTCGGGGCCCGGTGACGGAGCGCATGGCCGTGCGGACGGGGCTGCGGTGGAAGCTCAGCGCGGCCATCGCGCTGGTCGGCGCGCTCGTGGCGATCGCGCTCAGCCTGGTCGTGCACAACGCGGCGCGCGTCTCGATGCTGGACAACGCGCGCGACCTCGCCGACGAGCGGGTGCTGATCGCCCAGCGCAACTACGAACTGACCGGCCGGCCCAACTTCCCCAACATCGTGGTGGACGACTCCCGGCTGCCGGCCGAGCTGCGCGAGAAGGTCGAGGAGGGCCGCCGGGCGACCTATGTCTCCGACCGGCCCGACCGGGGTCCGGACATCTGGGCGGCCGTCCCGGTCAAGGGCGGTCATGTGCTGTCCCTGCACACCGGGTTCACCGACCGCAGCACCGACATCCTCAACGACCTCGACCAGGCCCTGGTGATCGGCTCCATCGCGGTGGTCCTCGGCGGCAGCGCGCTCGGCGTACTCATCGGCGGTCAGCTGTCACGGCGGCTGCGGAAGGCGGCGGCCGCGGCCAACCAGATGGCCAAGGGCGAGACGGACGTACGGGTGCGGGACGCGATCGGCGGGGTCGTACGGGACGAGACCGACGACCTCGCGAGCGCGGTGGACGCCATGGCGGACGCGCTCCAGCAGCGCCTGGAGGCGGAGCGCCGGGTCACGGCGGACATCGCGCACGAGCTGCGGACGCCGGTGACGGGTCTGCTGACGGCGGCGGAACTACTGCCTCCGGGCCGGCCCACGGAACTGGTCCTGGACCGGGCCAAGGCCATGCGCACGCTGGTCGAGGACGTCCTGGAGGTGGCCCGTCTCGACGGCGCCTCCGAGCGGGCGGAGCTGCAGGACATCCTGCTCGGTGAGTTCGTCGCCCGGCGGGTGGCGGCCAAGGACCCGGAGACAGAGATCCGCGTGGTGCACGAGTCGGAGGTCACTACCGATCCGCGCCGCCTGGAACGCGTCCTGTTCAACCTCCTCGCCAACGCGGCACGCCACGGCAAACCGCCGATCCAGGTCACCGTCGAGGGGCGCGTGATCCGGGTCCGCGACCATGGTCCCGGCTTCCCGGAGGACCTCCTCGCGGACGGTCCCAGCCGCTTCCGTACGGGCAGTGCGGACCGGGCGGGGCACGGGCACGGGCTGGGGCTGACGATCGCGGCCGGTCAGGCGCGGGTGCTGGGGGCGCGGCTGACCTTCCGGAACGTACGGCCCGCCGGGGCGCCGGAGGGGGTGCCCGCGGAGGGGGCGGTGGCGGTGCTGTGGCTGCCGGAGCACGCGCCTACGGCGACGGGGAGCTATCCGATGCTGCCGTAGCCCGGGTGTCCGTCACGCCCAGTCCTTCGAGAAGTCCAGCTCCTCGCTGCGCTGGGTCAGTGAGAACCAGTTGCCGTTGTCGTCACGGAAGATCGCCTCGATGCCGTACGGCCGCTCCTGCGGCTCCTGGATGAACTCCACCCCGCGCGCCCGGAACGTCTCGTAGTCGCCCCGGCAGTCGTCGGTACGGAACGCCCCCGCGCCCATCACGCCCTTGCCGACGAGCTTTTTCAGCGCCTCGGCGGACTCGGGGTCCAGGCCGGGGCCGTCGAGGCTCATCAAGGCCAGCTCGACGCCGTGCTGCTCCTTGGCGCCGACGGTGACCCATGTCATGTCGCCCATCGCGACCTCGCTGCGCACCTCGAAGTCCAGCTTCTCGGTGAAGAAGGCCTTGGTGCGCTGCTGGTCGAAGGTCCATACGGTGGTGATGCCCAGGCCCTGGATCATGGCTGCGTCCTTCTGTCGTCGCTGTCTTCCGGGGGTTTCTCCTCGTCACCGTAGGCAGGGGTGCCCTCGGTCCGCTTCTTCAAAGTTGCGGTGCTGGTGGCGGGCCTGGCTGTGGGGAAGCCGCCGGCCCAGAGCATGGCGTAGCACCCGGGGATCAGAGAGGCGCCGCGGCCCACGTGCTTGCCGCGGTACTCGCTCGGGGTGAGTCCGGTCCGTGACTTGAACCGGGCGGAGAAGGTGCCGAGGCTGCTGAACCCGACCAGGTTGCAGATCTCGGTCACGCTCAGATCGGCCCCGCGCAGCATCTCCTCGGCCCGCTCGATCCGCCGGTGGGTGAGGTACTGCCCGGGCGTCTCGCCGTACGCCTCCTTGAAGGCCCGGATGAAGTGATACCGCGAGTACCCGGCATGTGCGGCGACGGCATCCAGGTCGAGCGCGGGGTCGGCCCAGTCGCGGTCCATGGCGTCCTTGGCGAGCCGCAACTGGCGGGTCTTGTCCATGCAGCCGATGGTGACATGCGGCACTGACATCGCCGCCGGCCATGGAGAAGGCCCCCGGGGCGGACACCGACCGGGGGCCTTCGGTTCAGAAGGGTCGAGATTCAGGAGGGTCGAGGTTCAAGAAGCGTCGACTCAGACCTCGACCAGCGGAGCCGGCGCCGCGTCCTCGGTGGACTTCTGCGGTCCCGCGCCCTTGAGCGGCACCTCCTTGACGAACACCGCCGCCACCAGTGCGAGCACGGCGACGATGGAGCCGAGCAGGAAGGCCGAGTGCGTACCCGCCGAGACCGCGTACTGGTACGCCTCCCGCGCCGCCGCCGGCAGCTTCGCCAGGCTCGCCGCATCCAGCTGCGCGGACTGCTCGGTCACCTTGGAGCCCAGCGCCCCGGCCCGCTCGGACATGACGTCCTGGACCCGGTTGTTGAACAGCGCGCCCATGATGGCGACACCGAAGGAGGAGCCGAGCGTACGGAACAGGGTGGTGGACGAGGACGCGACGCCCATGTCCTTCATCTCCACGCTGTTCTGCGCGACCAGCATGGTGATCTGCATCAGGCAGCCCATGCCGAGACCGACGACGGCCATGAAGACACCGGAGGTGAACCGCGAGGTCCCGGTGTCCATCGTCGACAGCAGGTACAGCCCCACGCCCATCAGGGCACTTCCGACGACCGGGAAGACGTAGTAGCGCCCGGTGTTGGTGGTGACCCGGCCGGCGACCATCGAGGTCACCAGCATCGCGCCGAGCATCGGCAGCAGCAGCAGCCCGGAGTTGGTCGCGGACGCGCCCTGCACCGACTGCTGGTACAGCGGCAGGAAGAGGGTCGCGCCGAACATCACGAAGCCGGTGATGAAGCCGATGAGGGACATCAGGGTGAAGTTGCGGCTGCGGAAGATGTGCAGCGGCATGATCGGCTCGGCGGCCTTGGTCTGCCAGAAGACGAAGCCGATGAGCGAGGCCACGCCGATGCCGATCAGCTCCATGATCCGCGCGGACGTCCAGGCGTACTGCGAGCCGCCCCAGGTGGTCACCAGCACGATGGAGGTGATGCCGACGGTCAGCAGCACGACGCCGAGGTAGTCGATGCCGGCCTTGGCCCGCTTCTTGGGCAGGTGCAGCACCACGGTGATCAGGCCGAGCGCGACGACGCCGAGCGGCAGGTTGATGTAGAAGGACCAGCGCCAGCCCCAGTTGTCGGTGATGGTGCCGCCGACCAGCGGGCCGCCGATCATCGCCAGCGCCATGACGCCGGCCATCATGCCCTGGTACTTGCCGCGCTCCCGGGGCGGGATCAGGTCGCCGATGATCGCCATGACACCGACCATCAGACCGCCGGCGCCGAGGCCCTGCACGGCCCGGAAGCCGATGAGCTGACCCATGTCCTGGGCCATGCCGCTGAGCGCGGACCCGATCAGGAAGATCACGATCGAGGTCATGAAGGTGGCCTTGCGGCCGTACATGTCACCGAGCTTGCCCCAGATCGGGGTGGAGGCCGCGGTGGCGAGGGTGTACGCCGTCACCACCCACGACAGATGCTCGAGCCCGCCGAGCTCGCCGACGATGGTCGGCATCGCGGTGCCCACGATCATGTTGTCGAGCATCGCGAGCATCATGGTGATCATCAGGGCGAGCAGTACGACCCGCACGCTGCGCTGTGGCTTGTCCGGTTCCGTCTCGACTGTCTGTGTGTCCGCCATCGTTCCCACTCCCCTGAGGTGCTGCGGTACTTCCCCCGCCGGGGCACTTACTTGCCGACCGGCTAGTTGTCTACACTGGGGAAGGTAGACGCGTAACTAGCCGGGCGTCAAGTAAGTTTTATGGAAAGCCGAGAAGCACGAGGATGGGCGGCACCATGGACGGCACGAAGCAGCAGCGCCGCGGCAACACCCGCCAGCGCATCCAGGACGTGGCCCTCGGACTCTTCGCCGAGCAGGGGTACGAGAAGACGTCCCTGAGGGAGATCGCCGAGAGCCTGGACGTCACCAAGGCGGCGCTCTACTACCACTTCAAGACCAAGGAAGAGATCCTGGTCAGCATCTTCGACGATCTGACCCAGCCGATTCTCGACCTGATCGAGTGGGGCAGGCTCCAGCCGCACACGCTGGAGACCAAGCAGGAGATCATCCGGCGCTACAGCGAGACGCTGGCCGGCGCGGCTCCGCTGTTCCGCTTCATGCAGGAGAACCAGGCGGCCGTCCGCGAACTGCGCGTCGGCGAGACCTTCAAGGAGCGCATGCAGGGGCTGCGCGAGATCATCGTCGACCCGGAGGCGGACCTGACCGACCAGGTCCGCTGCGTCAGCGCGATCTTCACCCTGCACGCCGGGATGTTCTTCCTCCAGGACCTCGACGCCACCCCGGATTCCAAGCGCAAGGCGGTCCTGGAGGTGGCGACGGACCTGGTGACGCAGGCCCATCAGGGTGGCGCGAAGAGTTAGGTGACGTCCGGACGTCCGGGGCATCGGGTGGGCGCGGGCAGGCGCGGGATTCTTTCCACCCGGGCCGACCCCGGGCCGCGGGAGCTCGGCGGGCGGCAGGGCGGGACAGGGGCCGTGCCGCCCAAGTGCAGCGCGGACGGTTTCCGGCGCCCGCTTCCGACGTGTCACCTTCACGCCCGGCTTCCCACCGGGCGACGGGTCACCTTCACGCCCGGCTTCCCACCGGCCGACGGGTCACCTTCACGCCCGGCTTCCCACCGGGCGACGGGTCACCTTCACGCCCGGCTTCCCACCGGCCGACGGGTCACCTTCACGCCCGGCTTCCCACCGGCCGACGGGTCACCTTCACGCCCGACTTCCCACCGGCCGACGGGTCACCTTCACGCCCGACTTCCCAC
>NZ_JBEZKG010000050.1:0-34254 GCF_040651535.1 Streptomyces sp. NPDC048420 | reverse complement strand
TCGCCGCCGCCCTCGCCCCGCGCCCCGACTCCGACACCATCCTGGAGAAGGTCAAGCTCCAGGACCTGATCGTCACCACTGGCGACGTCATCCGCAGCGCGGTCAAGCACGCCATCCTCTGACCCTCCCACGATTCGCACGCCTCTCACCAGGGGAAAGGCGCGAAATCTAGCTAGATAAGCCGGAATGCAGTGCGGTGTTTCCGCATGCGGGATTACCGGCGGCAATGCCTGCGTGGGGCAGCTTGCGCATAGACCGGCGGAATCGGCACTCTTCGACTTACCTAGAAGGAAGGAGGACCCTGTGGCCGAAGAGCCGGACCCGGACATCGTCGCTGAGGTCAGCGAGAAGGGTGGCGTCGGAAAGACGTCGCTCACGGCGGGGCTCATTGCCGTAGCCGCCGAATACGGGCTGAGGGTGGGCGGTGTCGACCTCGACCCCCGAGCCACCCTCACCGACGAGCTGGGTGTCGACGACCCCGAGTTGTCGGTCAACGACATCTACCACGTCGACCCGGAAAAGCCCCCGCAGGACCCTGCCCAGATCGCCCGCAAGGCGCTCGTGCGCGCGGGCAAGGAATGGCCCTCGAACGTGTTCGTGCTCCCCTGCGTCCGGAAGTTCGGCAACCGGGAAACCGACGCCACCACCGGGATGGAGTTCCGCCTCCAGCGCGCCCTGTGGGGAATCCGGGACCTCGTCGACGTCCTGTTCCTGGACGTCCCGCCCCGCGCCGGCGGGAAAATCGTGGGGTCCGCTCTGATCGCGACCAAGAAGGTCCTGATCCCCTCGACCCTCACCGACGACGGCCACGACGGAGCCAAGGAGGCTCTCACCTCCATCGAGCACTACACCTCTCCAGGGGGCCTCAACCCGGGGCTTGAGATCGCGGGCATCGTGCGCAGCATCGTGCCGCGCCAGACCGAGTACCGGCAGATCCACCAGGACTGGGACAACACCCTGCGGGAGGACTTCGGCGATCTGGTGCTGCCCACGATCATCCGCAGCTACGCGATCCGCGAGGTCTGCCGGACCGGCTCCATGCCGATCACCGCAGCCCCCGGCCGCGAGGCCAAGCACCTCCAGGAGGCGTACCGCGAGGTCCTGTTCCACACCCTCCCGCACCTGAAGGAGAAAGCCTGATGCCCACCTTCGCCGAGAAGGCCCGCCAGGCGCAGCAGGAGAAGCGCGCCCGCGAGGAGAAGGACCCTGCCGACCTGTCCGGTGCCCAGAAGCCGGACTGGGACAACCCGGAGACCTGGGGCGGGGACGGGTCCGGCGCTGGCGATTCCGCCAGCGGGAATGATGGCGGATCGGACGGCGGGACCGAGGGCCAGGAGCCGCCCGCCGCCGAGGGCGCCGGGTCCTCGTCGAAGCCCGCCCGTCGCTCGCCTCGTCGTGCTGGCCGGCCTCGCGGTCCGGAGCGCGCTCCGCTGTCCGTGCGGGTGCTGGTCGCGAACGACCGGATGCTGACCGTCGCGGTCGAGCAGACCGGCAAGAACCCTCAGACTCTCGTCGACGAGGCCCTCGGACTCCTCTTCAAGAAGCTGAAGATCGAGGACCCCGGCGAGCACAAGCACCACCAGGAAGACGACGTCGCCTGACGCTCCCGTCCGCGAAACGGCCCGCATTCCCGCTGCCATTTCCGCCAGCAGGAATGCGGGCCTTGTCGTCTCCGGGCCAGCAAGCTACCCAAAGCGGGGGCGGGACGCCGGTCGTGAACTCCGTACCCGACTGAACGCCGGTGGCTCTACTCCGACTTGGGCTTCTCCTTGACGGTGACGCTCGTGAAGACGGTCGGGCGTCCCTCGTCGTCGCGGCCGTACAGCGTGCCGACCCAGACGACCGTCACCATCCCGTCCCCCACACCAATCTCCTCACCGACCGCGGGCACGGGCAGCATGCCGATGCTGGACAGCGACATCAGCTCCGTCTCCTCAGCACTGATGAAGTACACGACGTGGTGGGGCTCGACCGGCACCAGGAGCCGGTCACCGTGCAGGACCGCGGCCCAGTCTTCCTCGGCAACGACCCGGTCCAAGACCGCGCTGCCGGTGGTGTGCCAGTCGGTCCCTCCCCGGAGCGGCAGCTTCAGCAACATCGCGTCGAACTTCGGGGCGGACTCGATGCGCGGGATCAGCTCGCCGAGCGCCTTCCAACCCCAGCTCTCGTACAGCGCCTTCACCTTCGGGTGGGAGCTGCGCACCAGGAGCGTCGCCCGCCCCTCCTTGCGGTTGTCGAGCAGCTCGTCGTGCAGCCGGCGCGACACCCCGGTCTTGCGCCAGGGGACGCGCACCATCAACTCGCTGATGGCGTAGGTGCGGGTGCCGGTCTCCCGTACGACGTGCTCCGGGACCGGGGTGAGCAGGCCCCGCCACCAGACCGCGCCCTCGGGGAGCGGAGCGCCGTACGCGTAGCCGACGACCTGGTCCCCGTCGTACGCCACGGTGCACGTCCAGCCCGGCCGGGACGACCAGCCGTCCAGGCCGCGGCCGAAGCGTTCAACGCCGTTGAACGGGTCGTCGGCGATCGAGTCCGCGTACACCTCCTGGTAGACGTCCATCAGCGTCTTCCGCAGTTCGGCAGCATCGGCGCTGGTGAAGTGGCGGATCTCGACGTCGTTCAAGGTCACGGCTCTCCTCATGTGGTGGCGAGGGTTCGGTGGACGACGGCCAGGCGCTCGGTGATGCGCTGGCTGCTGAGTGCTCCGGTGTCGATGTCGGCGACGGTGGTCGCCGCGCGGTCGAGGTGCCCTTGGGCGACTTGGAGTTCGGCGAGCTGCACCGCGTAGAAGGCACGGCTTCGGCGCATCGACGGGGCGAGCAGCTCCAGGGCCTGTGCCGTGGCGGTCTCCGCATCGGGCAGCCGTCCCAGCGCCTGGTGGGCGATGGCGGCGAGTCCGGCGAGTTCGGCCCCATCGAGGAAGCGCAGCCACGGCGGTGCGGTGGTGCCGTCTGCGCGGTCGTACGCGCGCTCGGCAGCGAGGATCGACCGCGCGGCTGCCGGTCGGTCCTTCGCTCGGGCGTGGCCGATGGCGAGTCGGGCGTGCAGCAGGGCCGCGATCAGCGGGTCCTGGCGGGCCTGCCTCGACTCCAGCGCCGCCCGGTTGATCCGCAGGGACTCCCGCAGCCGACCGTCCACCCTCGCCTGCATCGCCAAGTTGCTCCAGGCGCGGGCTTGGCCCCGCCGGTCACCGGCGAGGATCGCGGACTGGAGTGCGTCCGCGTACATCAGCCGGGCCTGCCCCGGCTCGCCCGCGTCCAGGGCCGACCACCCTGCCGAGGAACACAGATCGCTGATCGCGGCGTTCAGTGCCTGCTCGACCCGGGGCCCGTACGTGCAGCCGTCGGCCGTCCGCCTCAGCCGGGCGAGGTAGCCGGTCGCCACGGGGAACAGAGCGCCGCCGCCGATCGCGGTGAAGTGCGCCGCCAACCTGCCGATCTTCCCCTGGATCCGGTCGACGTCGCTGAGGGCGAGCCGTCCGGTGACGGGCGTCTCCTCCAGTCCCAGGACAAGCGCGACGGTCGCTCCGGTCGAGGTCGTCATGAATTCGCGTCGTCGTTGCACCGGCGCGTCCTCCTCCCCAACCCCCGGGTCCGCCGGCGGTGGGACCGGCAGGCGGTTCGTCGACCGCCCGCGCGGTACGAACCCGAGCTGCTCGGGGGTCCGATCGAACAGCTCCATCAGCGGCAGAAGGTAGCGCTCGGTCGGCCAACGGGCCTGCCCCGAGAGCCAACGGCGCACGTGCCGGTCGGTCGCCGCGCCCGGCCGCCCGAACATCCGCGCGCTGATCTTGTTCACCTCGCGCGCGAGTCCGTTGTGGGAGTACCCGAACTCCCGCATTAAGCCCGCCAGGACCTCGTTCCGCTGGGTGTCCACCGCGCCCCCGTACGCCGACGTTCCTCGAAATTCGACGGTAGACCCGGCGGGACACCCCCGGGAGCCGAAGGTAAAAACGTCCGCCCACCGTCCGCGAAGTGCCCGCACAATGCCCTGATCCCCCACCGCCATAACCCGGTTGTCTGGGAGGAAGTGACGGACACTCACCAAGGAGGCCGCCGTGCCGAACTCATCCGCCGGCGGAACGGGCCAGGGCCGAAAGCGCGCCCCACGTACGTGGCATGACCTCGCGGCCGCCACCGACCAGAAGAGAGACCGCTGGATCCAGACCGGCTCGCGGGTCATGAACCACACCGAGTTCGTGGCCTGCGGGATCGAGTGGGATGCCATCGCCGTACAGCCGATACAGCTTGGCCTGGACGCCCTCGTCGCCATGCAGCTCGGCACCCGCCGCGGCTACCGAATCCTCGCCGACCACCTTCGCGACGAGCTGTACGTCATCGTGCCGGTCGACCACGCCGACCACTTCACCGGCCTGCCCGGCGTCCGCGTCCTCAGCCGCGGCCACCAACTCCTCATGCCCCGCACCCCCGAGCACACCAGCCAGGTCGCCGACTGGGTCGGCACCCCCGGCGAGACGCTCGCGCTCGTCGACCCCCGGCGTCTCGCCGAACGCCTCCAGGACCTCGCGCCCGCCCTGTACGAGCCGGTGACGCCATGACCAGCACTCCCCCGCCCCGGGCCCAAGTCGAGGACGACCCCGAGCAGCTGCTCGACGACGTCGTGCCGCTCGACCGGCGGGTGCACCTCGAACTCGCCGAGACCGTGCTCAACCCGCCCACCAACAACTCGACCCTCCGGCCGGTCGACTGCGAGCAGATCGCGCTTGAGTTGGCCGGCCACGCGCGGGTCGTCGCCGACGACGTCCGCCGCCGGTGCGCTCAGCTTGGCGCCCGCGACCCGAAGCGCATCCTCACCGAGGCAGTCCTCGGCGAGGCCGACCGGCGCCTGTCCGTCCGGCCCCGCCCGACCCTGCCCTCGGCGCAGAACCGCGCCCGACTGCTGCGCACGCTGTACGAGCGCCTCGACAGCCTCCCGCCCGTCCCGACCGCCTCTCCCCCGCCCTGAGCCCTCCAGGGCCCCCAGAGCCACCCAGCGCCGTTCCCCCGTCGGCCTGGGTGCACCGGAGCCCCCGGCGCCACACCTCCACCTGTGGCGGCCGGGGGCTCCTTTTGTGGTTGCGGCGGGTGTTGTAAGTCCCGGTTGATTACAGAGCCACCCAAAGGCGGGGCGCGGTTCGGGGTCCTCCGCTGCGTACCCGTCCAACCCTCCAGCGGACTGCGAAGGACCTGCGAAGGACCTTGCCGGAGGTCCTTCGCAGCCCTGACCTGGGGTTTCGAAGGACCCGAAGGACCCGAAGGGCTTTTTCACGGGTAGAGCTCTTAATGCGAGGCAAGCCCGTGACCTGCATAGACGCAAATCCGGGGTCATCTTCATGTGTGTTACCCCCTCTAAGGTCCTTCGGGTCCTTCGCAAGTCCTACGAACCGCAGGTCAGAGGGTGCGAAGGACCTTGTACTCACGAACCCCAGGTCCTTCGCAAGGTCCTTCGCACCACACGAGTAACGGCCGTTCTCAATGGCATCGAGGACTTCACCGCGAAGGACTTCGCAAGGTCCTTCGCAGGTCCTTCGCACTGCCTCTCACCTGCGCCTTTGCGGAGAATCTAGCTAGATAATCCGCCCTTCCTCTCGGATTCCCACCCAGTGGCCGGCCCCGACCGCCAAGGTTCACGCGGATCGTGGGGCCAAGGTCCTTCGCAGGTCCTACGAACCGCAGATCAGAAGGGGTGAAGGCCCTTCGCAGCGACCTCCCCGAGCACGCCGAAGGGGCGACCGAAGAACGGCCGCCCCTTCCGACGGTTCGTGCGCTGCCTCGCCTAGAACCCGTTCGACGCCTTCACCCTCAGTCCGACGATCACGGCACGGCGGGTCCTCGGGTGCTTCGCCTTCTCGAACCCGCGCTCCTCCAGGGCCTGGCTGAACGCCATCACGGTCATCTCGCGCAGCGAGCCGTTCTGGCACCAGAGCCTGTAGTTCTGGAAGAGGCTGCCGGTGACCTCACCGCTGACGTTCACGTCGCGGTCGCACGCCTCGGTGTTCTCCTCGATCCACATCGAGATCGGGTCCGACTCGGCGATGTGCTGCGCCGTCTTCGCGCGCACGGCCTCCGGCATCACGAGGCCCTGCTCCCGCCACTCGCGGCAGCCCTCAAGAGCCCAGTTCAGTACGCCCGCCCCCTCCTGCCGCAGGATCTTCTCGGCGAGCTTCGCGATGCGCGCCTCCGGCGGCACCGTCACGTCCCATCCGATGTCGTGCAGGCGCCGGGTGATGCCGTGACCAGACCCGACCTTCGGCAGGTAGTTGGTCGCCAGGTGAATCTTGCCGACCGGCTTGAAGTCGAAGTACTCGCCGTGCAGGAACCGCGCCGACATCGTGTCCTGGCCGGTGAGCTGCTTCACCAGCTCGTCGTCCAGCTTCTTGCCGGCGGACGTCTCCGTCGTCGACAGCATCCGCTTGCCGACCATCCGGGCGACGTCGTTCGGGATGCCGTCCTCCTTCTTGGCCAGCAGCGTCGTACGGGGCACCGCCTGGGCGTAGTCGCCCAGGAGTCCCATGACGACGTCGATGAACACCGACTTGCCGTTCATGCCCGTGCCGTGGTGGACGAACATCACCTGCTCGTCGGTGTTGCCGGTCAGGGTGTAGCCGACGACCCGGCGCAAGTACGCCTGGCGCTCCTTGTCCGGCATTACCGAGTCCAGGAACTGGAGCCACATCGGGCACTCGGCGTACGGGTCGAAGCGCACGGGCGACTGCTGCATGAGGTACAGCTCAGGGTCGTGCGGGAGCAGGTTGCCGGTTGACAGGTCGACGATGCCGTTCTTCACGTTCAGCAGGTGTTCGTGCTGGTCGAAGTCGCTCATCTCGCCGAACAGTTCCGGCTCGCCCTCGGCGACGTCGCGCATCGCTGCGAGACGCCCGCGGTGCCGGGACTTCGACACCCACTCCATGAACACGTCCCGCTCGGACTTCTCCTTCTTGCCCTCGTCGCTCACCAGGCGCGTCGCGCTGTACTCGTACGCCTCGGTGTTCGGCAGGGCCTTAATGGTCTGCACGACCCGCTTCCACAGCAGCGACTTGGCGCCCTTGAGTGCCCACCGGCCGCCCTCGTACACCGCCCACTGCTCGGCGTCGATCAGGTACCGCAGCTCACTGCCGAAGTGGTCCACCAGGCGCTCGGCGTTGCCGATGTCGTCGAACGACCGGCGCGGCCACTCCCGACGAGGGGCGGAAGTCTGGGCGGGGACACCGGCCTCGGAGTAGGTCGTCACGCCGCACCCCCGATCCGCAGCGAGGAACGATTTCCGCCCGCATTCCCGCTGGAGTTCCCGCATGCGGAAACGGCAGCGTCAAGGCGAGACACAAGCAGGTGGGAAGGGATAGACCGGTACCGCATGCGAGACGTACTCCTCGGGTGCCTGGCCTCGGGGTGGTGGCACACCGCCGGGGCCTTCTTCATTGCCGAGGGGAGGTCTACGTACTCGAAGGGGTTAACGTCTCGTCCTAGCTCGACGGTCACGCGGCACCGCCGATCCGGCGGTCGGTCGGCATGAAGCGAGGCTTCTGCAGGCCCGCCCGCATCCCAGAGTTCAGGGTCTTCTCGATCTCGTGCGCGTACTCGGCACCCAGCCCGGCCGCCGTCGCGGCCGCGGTCAGTTCCTCCTCGGCGACGGCCTGGTCCAAAAGGCCGGCGGCGACCAGCTGGCCCGCGCGGTAGGCCGCGAGGTTCAGCCGGTTGTTGCGCCCGGAGTAGGCAGGCATCCCGGACAGGTCGCGGCACTCGGAGCGCAGGATGCCCGTCGCCCACCGCTCCTCACGGGTGCCGCCGCTGGAGATGGCCCGCAGCCGGGACTCGATCTCAGCCCGGCTGACCCGCTCCCCCGCTTTGGGTGGCTCGGGTGCGGTCGTGATCAGGGTCAGCAGCCAGTCCGGCAGGTCCACCGGCTCGGTGATGCTGCTCTCCAGCACGTACGGGCGGCCGTCGACGACGGAGCCGATGCCGACCACGTAGCCCCCGGCGGCACGGGTGTCCATGCACCAGCCGATGGTCCGCGCGGTGTTGCGGATCTCGAACCCGGCCGGGGCGCGGTAGATCAGGTGACGGCCGCCGCTCGGAGTGCGGACGGTGAAGGTGGGCACCGCACGGGCGCCCGGCGTCCGGCCGATCAGGACGCTGAACATCGTGTCGCCGTCGGTGACTCCGGCGAACTCGGCGGGAGGCTCGTCACCGTCGTGCGGGACGTCCAGGTCCACGGCGACGAGGCGGGAGGGCCCGCAGGCGATGCCGATGTTGAACGGGGCCCGGCTCCAGGTTCGGGTGATGAGGTCGCGGTCGAGGGTGGCGCGGCCCTCCCAGTCGTTCCAGACCGGGGCCTTGCCGCCGACGAGCAGCGGGTGGACATACATGCCGCGGTCCGCGTAGTGCAACGCCGACGTGAGCAAGTTGGCCCGAAGAGTCCGGAAACTATCCGGATTGTGGCTCAGCGCATGTGGCGCCGGGCGGGAAAAGTCTCGTACCCTCATTGGTGAGCGCTCCTATCGCTCGAACTTTGCCGGGCCTGCAAGCCCGGCCTTGCTGAAACACCAGGCGCCCCGGCCAGGGGGCGCCTTTGGTGTTTCTGGGTGCTAATCCTGCCCCTTGATCACCTGTTGGGGGGAATCGGATTTGCGGTGTGGCGTGCTACGGGATCCCGGTAAGTCCTAGAGCCCGTATGACGGGATCAAGGTCACCGGAGTACACGACGTGCGGTTCGTCGGGGCCGGGTGCTTCGAAGCGGTCGGCGTGACGGCGCAGGTCGTCCTCGCTGAAGAACATGGCGTTCGGGTCGTCGTAGGTGAGCTCGTTGCGTTCCTTGATCCGCTCCCACCGCTCCTCGTGAGTGGAGGGCAGGTACACGAGCGGCACGTTGGCCCCGGCTTGCTCGCCAATCCGGCGCCAGTGGCCGCGATCTTCGGCCGTCCAGAGCCCGTGGTCGAGGACCACGTCATGGCCTTCGGTGAGCAGGGTGCTCAGTTCGGTTGCGATCTGGTCGAGGATGGGGCGCTCCCTGACCCTGTACTGGCCGCGCGGAAAATCGCGCCCGTAGTGCCCGTGGACTTGCCAGACCCGCTCGTCGGGGCACAGGCGCAGGAAGCCGAGAGCTTCGAGGGCGAGGGCGAGGGTGGTCTTCCCTGAGCCCTGGAGGCCGGTGAGCAGGACCAGGCGGGCCGGGCCGGTTCGCCCGGCGAGCGCCTGGGTGATGCGAGTGATCTCAGTCTTTCCGCCCGGGGGCAGAGTGCCGAGACGTTGGTCCGCCAGGAGGGCGCCCAAGCGTTCCTCAAGCACGCTGAGAAGGGTGTCGTCGGGGATCACTCGGAGGATTCCTCCTTGGTCCATCGGCGTCCGGGGCCACCCACGTCGACGCCGTACTCGATCGTCATCCCGCTGGTGTCAACGACCCGGACGGTCAGGACGATGACAGCGGCCCGGGTGTCCTCGGGGATTTCGAGCAGTGCAGTGTCGGCCGGGGTAGTGATCCGGGGCCACATGGCGCTGTACCGGTGGGCCACCGGTCGGCCGGTGTGCCGCGTGATCAGGTCGATCGAGGTTCCGCCGCTCAGCCTCTTGCCCATGGCCAGTTCGGGCAGTTCCTCGGCGAAGACCTCCGGAATCCACGAGGTCGAGTGCGAGATGACGTCGCCGGTGTGTGCGTCGCGGTAGGCGCGGGAGCGCTTGAGCACGAGGTCGCCGGCGCGGATGCCCAGAGCCTCGGCTACGTCCTCCGGGGCGGCGACGATGCCAGCCGTATGGGAGTCGGAGCGTTCACCAGCCCGCCATGACGATCCTGTGATCTTGCTGCGTTGTTCCCGCTCAGCGCCGGTCGACAGCGGGGTCCGTTCGCGTACGACCGTCCCGTGGCCACGGGATGAGGTGACCAGCCCCTGAGCCTCCAGCGCCTTGTACGCGGCGTGGACGGTGGTCTTGGATCCCCTCCCCTCTTGGGCCAGCTCCTCGATCTTGGGGAGGCGAAAGCCGGGCTCGTACTCACCGCTGATGATCTTCGCGGCGATCTCGTCAGCGAGGGCTTTCCACTTGGGCGGCATGTCCGGTGATCTCCTCTCGGCGCCACCAGTGAACCATAGTCCCGGGATTGATTCCTAGTGGCTCGCACTCCCGGGATTATCGCGCCGCGAGTGATTGACACGGTTCCGCAATCCTGGGATTGTCATGGAGCGACGCCGAGCAAGGGAGACCTCGCGAAGCGTGACGGCACAGCCATGTCGAAAACGGCCGCGAACGCACGAACGGCCCCCCTGGGAGATCTGCCAGGACCACCGGGGGAGCCGCCGTGAGGGGCCGTTCCACGAGAGGAGCACGACCCCACATGAACATCATCGCCGCAGGTCAGCGCATCGTTACGAAGTCCGAGTTCTTCGAGGTCGCCAGCGGGTTCGACACGGTCGAGCCGCTCGACATCGAGCACGACTTCACCGCCGGCGGACTCGCCAGCCGGGACGCGCTGGAGTCCTTCCTGAACGACTTCGAGGTCGAGACCGACACCGACCGCGAAGACGCCACGTACTACCGGAACTTGCTTCGCCGGATGCCGAAGGAGCTGCGCAGCCGGAAGGCCAGCGCCCCCGTGGTCGCCGAGCTGGAGGCCGCCGACGACGCCCTCGGCTACGAGGACGACGAGATCACCGCCGACTGGACCGCCGCCGACTTCGACTCCTACGAGGTCCTCGCCACGCTGGGCAGGCCGAACCCGGTCGCCACCGTCGCCCGTGCCCGTGAGCCCCGCGCCGAGCGCCGCGCGGTCCGAGCCGCCCTGCGCATCGTCCGCGACGAGGTTCCCGCGGGGGTGGCGGCATGAGGATCCTCGCCAACACCGCGCTGTTCCTGCTGACCGTGCTGGAGATGACCCTCGGCATCATCGCCGGGTCGATCGCCCTGGCCAGCCTCATCACCGAGACCGTGGCCCGCGCGGCGGCCGCCGGCGGCGACACCTTCGCCCGGCGCTTCCGTCTGACGCCGGTCTCCCCCCGACTCCGTACCGAACTGGCGACCGTGCTGTCCGGGATCGCGAACCCGGCCGCTGGAGGCACCCGATGAGCTACCGCGAAGAGCGCCGCGCCGACCAGGCCGCCGAGCGCGCACAGGACCGCGAGGACCTGCGCCTGAAGCTGGAAGCCCAGCTCAAGGCCAAGGAGATCGCCGCCGAGCAGAAGCGCAAGGACGCTGAGGCCAAGGCGGAGCAGGCCCGCAAGGAGGCGGACGCCAAGCGCCGCCAGGAGCAGGCGGACAAGCGGCAGCGCGAGCAGGAGAAGGAGCGCAAGAAGGCCGCCCGCCGGGCGAAGTTCGGCAAGGTCACCACCTGGCTCAACGCCAACCCGGTCACCGCGTTCGTGGCGTTCGTGATGGTCTGCTCGATCGTCCCGGCCGTCATCTCCCAGGTGGGCGCGCTGTCCGACGCCGGGGTGTTCGTCCTCCTGGCCGCGCTGCTCTCGGCGATGCTGGAGGGCACGGCCTGGGCCCTGACGTTCATGGGCAAGCAGGCGGAAGACGCGGGGCGCCCGGCGGGCAAGTACCGGGTCGCCACCTGGATCACCGCGTTCCTCGCGGCCGCGGTGAACTACTGGCACTGGTCCGAGGCCCTGCCCGATCAGACCTGGGTCGCCGTCGTGTTCGCCGCGTCCTCCCTCATCGCGATCTACCTGTGGGACATGAAGACCCACGGGTCGCACGGCAAGACCAAGGAAGAGCGCCGCCGGGAGAAGGCCCGCAAGAAGCACCTCGCCGACCGCCGCAAGCACCACAAGGACATCGCCGCCGAGGCCGACCGGCTGCTGTCCGCCCTCCCGTTCGAGTCGATCGACGAGGAGGAGGCGTTCGCCACCGCGTGGCAGATCAAGAAGGGCACCCAGCCGGGTCTGTCCGCCGAGACCTTCGCTCAGGTGACCGACGCCCGGGTACAGCTCGGGGCCGCCTTCGAGCTGGGTGAGCACGTCCGCCCCGAACTGGTCCGGGCGGGGATGCTCGCCAGCCTCTACAACCCGCTCCCTCACCGTCTCTCGGAGGGCATCCCGACCCTCGGTCCGACCCTCCCGATCCCGGCTCTCCAGCGGGGCGCTCAGGGCGCTACAGCCCTTGCGGGAATTGGGATGTACGGCTCTGAAGGCGCCAGCGGAAATGCCCGCGAGAACGCCAGCAAGACAGACGGCGGGAACAACGGCGGGAACGCCAGCGGGAACGGTCCGCGCGGCCGGTCGGATGAGGAGCTGGAGGCGCTGCTGCCGAAGGCGCTGAAGGTCGCCGCCGAACTCGTCGCGGAGGGCAACCAGATCTCCGCTGCCGCTCTGTCGAAGCGGGTGGGCATCCGCCGGGACGACGCGCGGCGGCTGCGGGACCGGGTCATCGCCGAGCGGAAGCTCAAGCTCGTCGACGGCGAAGACGACGGCGAACTGGCTGGCTGACGAACACCCCGAACTGACTCTCACCCCGTGTAAAGCCGCGGGGCCTGGCGCCTCCCTTCCACAGTCGCCGCCGGGCCCCGCTTCCCCCGAAGGAGAACGACCAGCATGACCGAGATGCCGACCGGCCGGAGCCTCGACCGCACAGACCTGGCCACCATCACCTACGTCCACGGCGCGGGGCCGGCCACGAACGCCGAGCACATCCCCGTCCCCCTGCCCTTGGGTGGCGAGACCGAGGCCACCGACAAGGCCGCGGTCGTCGAATCCGCCCGCCGCGTCCTCGAAGGCCGGGTCACCCCGACCTCGGTCGACCTGACGAAGGTCGACGAGACCGACTTCGACGCCTTCGACGACCGCCCGCTCATCCCGGCCTGGATGAAGTCCGCCGAGGGCTGGGCCATGTACTCCGGTGTGTTCTACCGGGCCCGAGTTCGCGGTTACCGCCGGTGGGTCCGCCGCCAGCGCACCGACCGGGGCCACGTCGCGCAGTTCGGGCGCGGCCGCCGCCGGGTCAGCGACTGGGTCCGGGGCTTCGAAGGAATCCAGCTCCAGGCCGTCGCCCACCAGGCGCACATCGCCGCCAGCGAGGCCCGCGCCGCCGCACGGACCGCGCGGTTCACCCCGGGCATCATGAAGACGAAGAAGGAGGTCGCGCAGCGTGAGGCCGACCGTACCCAGACGGTCGCCATGCAGGCGATCACCGAGCACCGGAAGCTGCGGAAGAGCCGCCGCCGGGCGTTCGCACTGCGGTGCGGTGCGGCGTACGGTCCGCCGGTCGCTGCCCTCACCGGTGGCTACGTCCAGGCCGGATGGTTCGGCGTGAGCGCCGGTGCCCTGGCGACCTTCAGCGGAGGCGCCTTTGCCGGACGGCACGTCATCGTCGAAGAGACCGACTGGTCCGCGGACTGGCGTTCCCTCGGCGACGGCGACGCGATGACGGCGCCGATGCTCGACAAGTGCTTCCAGGCCGCCAAGGTCATTGGCTCGGATGAGTCGCTGGCCATCATCCAGATGCCGATGCTCGACACGCGCGGTGCCTGGTCGACGATCGTCGACCTGCCGCCGGGCATCCCGGCGAAGAAGGCGATGCGCTCGCATTCCGAACTCGCCAGCGCGTTCGGCGTCGAAGAAGCCCAGCTCAGCATCACCAAGAACAAGTCCAAGGGCGCCCGCGCCGGACGGCTGGAGCTGTACGTCAGCAAGGAGCTGCCGTTCACCGGCGATGTGGACCCCGGTCCGCTGCTCGCCCTGGAGGCGGCCGCGAACTTCTGGGGCCGCATCCAGATCGGTCCTGACGTGCGCGGTCTGCCCATCTCGATCTCGGTGGTCGAGCGGTCCGGGCTCATCGGTGGTGAGCCGGGCGCGGGTAAGTCGGCGTCGGGCAACACGATCCTGCTCGCCGCCGCGCTCGACCCGCGCGTGATCCTCTGGCTCGCGGACGGCAAGGGCGGTGGCGACCTGGAGCCGTTCGAACCGCTGTGCGAGTACTACGAGGGCGCGGCCGACCCCGAGGCGTTCAACGACATGCTGGACGACGCGATCCTCGACATGCGGCAGCGGTACGCCCTTCTCAAGAAGCTGGGCAAGCGCAAGGTCACCGAGGAACTGGCGAACAAGTACCCCCAGCTGCGCCAGAAGCTGCTGTGGGTCGACGAGCTGATGCTGTACACGACGGACGACGACTTCGGAAAGAAGATCACGAAGAAGCTCCGCAACCTCGTCTCCCGTGGCCGCGCGGCCGGGATCATCACCTTCTGCGCGACCCAGAAGCCCGGCTCGGACGTCGTGGACACCTCGCTGCGTGACCTGCTCTCCATCCGGTGGGCGCTGCGCTGCACCACTCCCGAGGCGTCCGACACCATCCTCGGCAAGGGCGCGGCCGCGTCCGGCTACAGCGCCAAGACCATCGAGCCGGAGATGCGGGGCGCCGGCCTTCTGTGGGCGGAAGGCTCGAACCCCACGCTGGTTCGCGCCGACTACTACTCCGACGAGCAGGTCAACGAGCTGCTGAAGCGGGCCTACGACCTGCGGGAGAAGGCGGGCACCCTGCCCGAGGGCCCGAAGTCTCTCGCCGACAAGCTCCGGGACCAGGGCGACGGCGACGCCAACGTCCTCGCGGTCCTGGTCGAGGTCTTCAACGCGTACGACCAGGAGGCGAAGGAGGACGACGAGGACGCGGCCGTCGACTGGCTGCCGGGCACGGTCCTGGTCGACGCGCTCAAGGCCGCCGGCCTCGACATCACCCCCGAGAAGCTGGCCCGCCTGGTGGTGCGCGAGGACGCCGAGAAGAAGAAGCGCACCTTCGAGGACAGCACGTCCGCGCTCAACGGCTACCCGCTCGCCGCCGTGCTCCGCACGGTCCAGGCGAAGTACGGGCTCACGGCCTGACGAGCCCGGATCCACCCTGGACGGTCGCCCGGTTTGGGCTGGTACGCCCCCGGACCGGGCGGCCGTCGACCTGGACGGCACCCCCCTCGACCTGGACGCCGGTCGTCCAGGTCAGGCCGGGACCCGTCCAGGATGCTCACCCCCTCTGACCTGCATCGATGCGGGACCCGTCCGGGCTCCATCCAGGTCACAGCACGACACAAACCCTGACAAACCCAAGATGACGGAGGACGACCCCCCATGGGCGTCAAGTACGTGCTGAGCGAGCCCACCCCGCCCACCTGGTGGGCGAAGAACAAGGTGATCGTCTGCTCGATCGCCTGCCTGCTCGTCGGGCTCTACATCGGGAACGGCGGCGACGGCCAGGCCGCGCCCGGCAACGCCCCGACGCCCGTCCCGAGCATCACGCCGAGCCGTTCCGCCAAGGACTGAGGGAGAGCCCGATGAGGGTGAAGCCGGATCTCAAGCTCGTCGGCATCGCGCGTGTCGACGACACCGAACTCGCGTGCAGCGAATGCGGCAACGCCTTCTCGCTGGAGATACACAAGCACGGGCTCCGGGAAGTCTCCCCGGCCTGGATCTCCTGCCTGTCGTGCGGGAAGGGCGAGGACTCGCGGGTCGTCACCAACGGCCTGGTCGACGAGGTCCTCGCCGGGTGGCTGAAGCGGCAGAAGGACGCCGACCGTGACGTCTTCACCGCCGAATGGCGCGGCATCGTCATGACCGGCGAGCTGTATCCCACGCTCGACATCCACCAGGCCATCGGCGCCGCGAAGGTGGTCAAGGAGGGAGTCGACCAGTTCGTCGTGCCGGAGGCGAAGCGGTGGTGGCGGTCGAAGAAGAAGGATGCCAAGGCGCAGGTGAAGGAGAAGGTGGGCGCGGTCACCGGCGCGGCCAAGGGCAAGGCGAAGGAGACCGCCGACACCGTGAAGGAGAAGGCGGGAGAGGCCGCGAGCAGCGCGAAGGCCGCCGCGATCAGCACGGCCTGGACGTTGCAGACCGGCGGGGCCGGGCCGACGACGAGCGTGCAGCCGAAGCGCCGGCGCTGCACGGTCAAGGGCTGCCGGGGAGGCAAGGTCACCATCTCCACACGCGTCCACTCGTCGACCGGCAAGACCCGCGAGGTCAAGATCCCGTGCGGTGTCTGCCACCGCAGCAGCACCTGACGAGCCTCGCGCCCGAAGAAATTTCGGGTCGCTGACCAGCACAGACGCACGTTATGCAGACTCCGAGTCTGCGGACCCCTGGACATGCAGACTCGGAGTCTGCACAATCTAATTACCGCAAGCGGAAATGCAGGCGGAAACCCGAATCTGAGGAGCTGAACGTGACCTCGAAGAACCTCCCCGCCCCCGCAGCCGTCGGCCCCGTGCTCGCCTCCGTGAACTGCCCGATGGGCGTCGTCCGCGTCACCGTCGACCCGGCCGCCACCATCGCCCGCGCCGAGGTCCGCACCGACGACACCACCGGCCCCGCGGCTGACGCGGTCGCCAAGTCCCGGATCAGCCAGGACGGCAACCGGCTCACGATCGTCGTCCCCGAGGTCGAGGGCGCCGGCGGGGGCATCACCCAGATCATCACCGGCGGTGGCCGCACCCGCGTCACCCAGACCATCGGCACCGTGTACGGCTCGATGACCGGCGTGACGATCATCAACGGCCGTGTCGTCACCGGCGGTGGCAACGGGGTCGTGTCCAGCGGGATCGAGGTCCTGGTCACCCTGCCCGCCGGGTCCGGCGTCCAGATGAGTTCGACCAACGCCGACCTGGAGGTCACCGGCCTGCTCGCCGCGCTCGACCTGAACACCCGCAACGGCAGCCTGCGCGCCGGGGTCATCGGCCGGGTGAAGGTCCGAGGCCACAACGGCGACAGCGAGATCGACTCCGTCCAGGAGTGGGCCGACATCGAGACCCACAACGGCAACACCTACATCGGCAGCTATGGCGGTGGCGCGGCCCGGGTCATCACGCACAACGGCAACGTCGACCTGGCCGCCGCGCCCGCCGCGAGCGGCCAGATCGAGGCCCGCGCCCACAACGGCAGCATCCGCCTGCGCGGCGTCTCCCACCGCCCCGAGCTGAACGTCGTCACCCGGACCCACAACGGCCACGTCAGCAAGCACTGACGCTCTACCGCCAGCGAAACCGCCAGCAAATCCGCCAGCGAAATAGCAGACAGGAGACAACAGTGCCGAACGCTGTGAGCAGGTTCTTCATGGGCCTCATCGGCAAGACGTGGGCCCACGACTCCGCCGAGGGCGTCCGCGAGGCCATCGCGAAGAACTCCTTCGACACCCTCGAAGAGAAGGTCCGCACGCACACCCAGGGCGCGGCCCGTCTCACCGACTCGTTCGCCTTCCAGCCCGGCTTGGTCGACCTGCACGACGACCTGCACGACGCCTGGCACTACCTCGTCGCGATCCGGTCGAGGGCCCGCGAGATGGGATACGGCACGCTCGCCGAGCACCTGGACGCGGCCGCCGAGACGACCGCCGCCACCCTCGCGATCGTCGCCACGGCCGCCGAGGCCACGGTCCCCGGTCCCGAGGTCCCCGCCGCCAACCGGTAGACACGCCCCGGGGCGGCCGTCACCCGGCCAAGGATCACCGACCGCCCCGGGCCCCGTAATCCCGCTCCGAACGGCAGCGGGAGGGAGCCCCCATCGTCCCTCACCACACCCAAGGAGCACCGCTATGAGCCCCCGCCCCGACAAGGACACCCGCGACGCCGCTACGGACCGGGTCGCCGCCCTGAAGAAGACGCGGGACCAGGCGCACGAGGACGCCGAGAAGGCGAAGCTCGCCGCCGACGAGCAGATGTGGCAGAGCATCGCCGCCGAGCTGGACGCCGGAAATCTCCTCCAGGCCGACGTCTGCGAGGCCACCGGCTTCTCCCGGGACCACGTCCTGCGCCGCACGAAGAAGTACCGCACCAACCAGAACTGACCGACCGGCCCCCGGACTTCGGCCCGGGGGCCGGCCGCTCCCCCTCGATCCAGAAAGCCGAGGTCGCCACCATGAGCACCGAGAACGCAGCCAACAACCGTCAGCTCAGCGAGTCGGAGACCGAGGCCCGCGCCCGCCAGCTCATCGACGCGGTCGACGCGGCGTACAGCCGCCCTGCTATCCGGCCGGACATCGCCGAACTGCTGGCCCGACACAAGGAAGAGGCCGACCACTACCGCACTGCCCCGTACGTGCCGCAGCCCCAGTCTGAGGTGAAGCCTTCCGAGCCGATTCCCGGATGGGCCAAGGGAATTGCGCTTGCGGCCCCCACTGCGGGTGGGGGCGTCTGGCTGGCCATGGAAGGCGTCTCGGGCGTGATGAACGCCGTATCACCGGAAGCCGTGGCCGCCCTCGGCGTGGGTGGCCTCTTCATGTTCCTGGTGGCGCTGGCCGGACGGAAGAAGGGCCCGAAGAAGGTCGTCACCAACTACGACATGCGCGGGGCAACGATCAGCTCCCGGAAGTCATCTGGGATCACCTACAAGTCCAACAACTGATCGGAGAACGTGATGGCGAGCAAGAAGGCTCTGAATCCGCCGATCGGCCAGTGCAGGCAGTGCTGGCTTCATGCCTACGACAGCCGCGCGCAGCACAAGCACCTCAAGCCGCGCGAGGACTGCCCGGCGTGCGTGTCCCACATGGGCGGCAAGTGCCCGGACTCGATGATCGTGAAGGGCTGACCATGAAGCTGCCCTGGATGAGCCGCGCCGACCGGCGCCGCTGGAAGTCCGCGAAGACCGTGGCCGACCTCGGCGAGCTGATGGCCCTGTGGCTGGAGGGCGAGATCGACTCCCGCCCCGGCTACCAGCCGCGGTTCGGCCCCGACGAGGAGACCGAGCACCTCGTTCCCACCCTCGCCGCGCTGTGCCGGGCCGGGTACGTCACCACCCAGTCGCAGCCGGGATTCGCCGGAACCGGCGCGGACGGCCTGTGGTGGGAGCAGCGCGCCGCGGTCGAGCTGGTCGTCGTCGACGACGACCTCTTCCACCGCCTGGTCGACGCCGCCACCGCCGCCGGGATGTTCGTCCGCGTCCACGACTACAGCCGCGGCCGCCGCCCGGAGTACCCCGTCGCCGCCACCCTGCGCGACGGCGAGGTGGTCACCGCGTTCGGCGGCCGCATTGGGCGGGCGGACATGGCCATCCAGTGGCCCGGCCTCGACCGCCACCTCTACGACCAGGTCGCGCACGGCACGTACGTCTCGATCGTCGCGCCGGAGTACGGCACCGCCGGCGAACGGCTCTGGGTCGTCCTCGACTTCCTCACCGGCCTGCGCCGCGAGGACCCCGCCAACCCGTGGACCACCGTGATTGGAGAGCAGGGATGACCCGCAAGCACGCCATCGTCGACGCCGAACCGCACCTGATCGTCAGCCACGGCGCTGACTTCTTCGGCCAGGACCGCCACCCGCTCAAATCCCTGGCCTCCCTGGCGCCGTACGCCTCCAACGCCTTCTCCTGGAACGACCAGAAGGACGTGGCCCCGCTCGTCCAGGCGCTGGAGAACCCCACCCCGCGGACCATCCCGGCCGCCGAGGCCGCCGTGTTCGCCGAGCAGCTGCTCAAGGTCTCCCGCAGCCGCCACCTCAAGCCCGCGGTGGCCGGCCTCGCCCGCGCCCTGGCCGACGCCGCCGCCCGCGCCGCGGAAGCAGGCGAGCCCTGGGAGTGGTCCGGCGAGTCCTGAACGACCCGCACCCGGCCGACCAGCGCACCCGGCGACACCGCCCCCCGCTTTGGGTGGCACCCCAGAGCCCCGCCGAGCCGCAGCGCTCAGCGGGGCTCCGTCGTACGGCGAGGCGCGTGACGAGCGGAAGGAACGGCGGTCGCGCCCGGCACCGACCGGGAGGCCGTCCACGGCCGAGTGGGCGGTGACGGTGAACGCGCGACCGCCACAGACGGAAAGCCGGGACTGCCGGGCGCGACCGCGCCCGTCCGCTTTACCCCTCCCTCCCCGGAGGGCGCCGACGAAGCCCTTCGCACCGCTTCGCGAGGCGCGTAGTGAGGCGCGGATCACGCCGTGAGCGCACCGAACGGGCGGAAGACCCGAGCGGTTCGCGAGAAATTTTGAAGGCGTGACCAGCACAGACGCACGTTATGCAGACTCAGAGTCTGCGACCCCCTAGACATGCAGACTCGGAGTCTGCATCCTTGAATTACCGCAAGCGAAAAAGCAAGCGGAAACGACAGCCGGAACGCAGACAGGAGACCTTCACCTCATGAGCAACGCAGCCGCCGTGTTCGCCGCCGTGTTCATCGCGCTGTACGTCGCGCACTCCGTGGGAGACCACTGGGTCCAGACCTCCCACCAGGCCGCCCACAAGGGCGAGAACGACCGGAACCCGGGCCAGTCCAGCCGGACCGGCCGCCTGAGCTGCACGCTGCACGTTCTGGGCCTGACGGTGACGAAGGCCGTCGTCCTTATCCCGGTCGTCCTGGTCCTCGACCTTCCGGTCACCACCGGCGGCATCGTGGCTGGCCTCGGAATCGACGCGGCGAGCCACTGGTGGGCAGACCGGCGAAGCACCCTCGTCTGGCTCGCCAAGGTGACCGGCAAGACCGAGTTCCTGACGCTCGGGACGCCTGCCCACCCCGCGGCCCCGGCGACCGCCGACGGCGGGTACGCCCCGACCCTCGGCACGGGGGCGTACGCCCTCGACCAGTCGTTCCACCACCTCTTCCTCCTGATCGCGGCTCTCCTCATCGCGGCCGTCTGAGCAGCGCAGACGCGCGATAACCAGCTAGATAATCCGTCTCTCACCACGGAAGGACCCCAGTGACCAACCCGAAGATGAGCCTGGAGCAGGAGATCGCGGCGGCCGTCGCCATCTACCGCATCGGCCTGGAACGACTGGTCGACATCGCGACCCGCTCTGAGGAACTGGAACCGCACGTCGCCGTACTGCGGGCCCTGCGTGATCACCGCGACCGGGAGAACGGAGTCCTGGGAGCCGTCTCCGGGGCCATCGGCACCATCAGGATCTCCCTGGAGGAAGTCGACCACGAGGAGATCGACCACGTCCTGGAGCTGCTCGACACCGCCCAGGGGTACGCCGAGGACAGCGTCGGCGAGCGGATCGACCGCGTCGTGGAGATCCTCACCCCGGTCCTGACCTGCGAGGGGTGCAGCAAGTGCACGCCGGACGTGAAGGTCATGGACGACCCGTACACCTCGGCGATCGACCCGGAGCGTGAGGACCACCCGCAGATGACGCTGTGCCAGTCGTGCGCCACCGCTCGCTTCGAGGAGAGCTGACATGACCATCCGACTCGTCTCGTTCGGCTACGGCCACAAGGCCAAGGGCGTCCCGACCGCCGAGGTCACGTACGACGTCAGCGGTCGACGGTTCCGCAACCCCTTCCACGACCCGGCGCTCAAGCAGCTCACGGGCCTCGACCAGGCCGTGTACGACCACGTCCGGGAGACGCCCGGCATCGAGATCCTGGCGCAGAGCGCGGCCGCCGCCGCGATCGGGCTCGTCGACGAGACCGGCGGCGACGTCGTCCTCGCGTTCGGCTGCATCGGGGGCCGGCACCGCAGTGTCGGTTTGGCCCGACGGACTGCCGAGCTGCTCGAACTGTGCGGCCGCCAGGTCGAGATCGAGCACCGCGACGTCGACGAGCCGCTGTTGCCCGCAGGCGTCCACGCCCGGCAGTAGCAGCAAGCCGTCCCGGGGTGTCAGCCCCAGACGGAATGATGGCGGGGGTGGGGCCGCGCGATTCGGCCCCACCCCCGCACGACTCTACGGAGGACCCACCCACCGTGACAGCCAACCGGACCGTACTGATCCCCGATGAAGAGGACTTCCTGCACGTCCTTGTCAGCCTTGACGAGACGCTGATGCTCCCCTTGGTGGGCGCCGTCGACGACATGGACGCCGGGGTCGAGGACGCCTGGCAGCTCCCCGAGGACTTCAACGCCAAGGCGCCGAACGACGCCCTCGGACGCGTCTTCAGGGCCCTGCCCGCCCCGCTCCAGCGCCGGATCCACGGCGAGGACCACCCGGCGGAGGCCCGCGTTCTCTTGGCGGCCGACGGCGTGTACGAGCACATGCCGTTCTACCCGGTCGTCATTGAGGAACGCGACCTGGTGGTGCTGCGCGTCCTGCGCGACCGGCTCACCCGCGTCGTCAACCGCGAGGAGGACGGGCAAGACCTGCTCGACTTCCTGCACCAGGTCGCCGAGGACGCCGAGGAGCGTCCCGACCCGAAGAACCCCGCCAGCCGCCGGCGCCCGCGCGCCGAGGACCTCGTCGCAGACCTCGCGATGGTCGTCGGAGTCCTGGAGCTGGACACCGACGACACCCGCTTGCTCCGCAGCGAGATCGAGGCCAAGGGCCCCGGCGAGAAGGTCGTCCTCACCTTGCGGGGCGAGGCCGCGTACAAGAACGCCGCCACCACGTTCAACAAGCTGATCACAGGCGGCAACGCCATGAACGCCTACCTGTACTGAAAGGCCGAGATCACCATGGACGACCGGAACCGCCGGGCCGCCGCCGTTATCGCGGAGGCCCTGGACGACGGAGTCGACGTCGCCGAGTTCCTCGCGCACGCCCTGTGCACCGTCGCCGCCAAGGAGGGCGGCATCGAGGAGGTCCTGCGCAACCGCTCCGGGTCCTGGGAGGCCGGGCACATCCGAAACCTCATGGAGGGCACCGTGGGGCCGAACGGCGAAGAGCTGGACCGCTTCCGTACCGAAGGTCTGGCCACGAGTGACACGAATGAGGAGAACTGAGGATGCGGAAGCCGCCGTACCCGACTGTCGAAGAGGTCATGGACCTGCCGGAGGTGCAGGCCATGCCCCCGAACGAGCGGGAGCGTGCGGCCCGCATCGCACTCGCCGGGTGGCGCCGCAAGAAGATGCCGGACCGCCGTACCTGGACCATGTCCGACCCCGCCCCGAGCCGAGATGAATGGGTCCTCGGGGTGCTGGACGGTGACGGCGCACTGTGGCGTGCGAAGCCGGGCGTCGACGTCTGGACGCTGGAGGAATCCCCGGCCATGCCGGGCGCCGGCGCCACGTACACGTGGCCGGAGATGCTGGCCGAGTTCGGGCCCGTGACCGAGCCCCCGGCGGACTGGCGCCCGCAGAGGACAGAGGTCGTGGACGCCGTCCGTGGCGCGGTAGTCGAGATGGACGACCTGCTGTTCCACGAGCTGGGTGCGCACAGGCTCGGTGCCGACATCCCTGACGGCTGGACGACCGAGCACAGCTCGGACGCCGATCTGATCAGCAAGGCGGAGTTCTGGGCAGAGCGCCTGCGGAAGCGGGCCCAGCAGCTGGACGACGCGATCTCCCAGGCGACCCTGCTCCACAAGGACCCGGTACCGGAAGAGCAGGGCTGAGCATGGACGGCACGAACACCGAAATCGACGCCACGGCGATCGTCACCACGTACTTCGACGAGCAGCTCGCCAAGGCCCGCGCCGAGGCAGAGAAGGCCAACGCCAAGCTCGCGGAAGCGGAACAGGAGGCCGCCGCCTTCGCCGAGCGCCAGGAGCTGCCGCCGGCGGTCGGTGCGATGAAGCAGGGGTGGGAGGTGGCCTCCTGGGTCAGCGACCGCGCCACGCGCATCGCGAAGGACGCGATCGACGGCAAGGCCACCCGGGAGCAGTACGGCCAGGCCAAGGAAGAGCGCGCTGCCGTCTTCGCGTGGCTGGAGGCGAACGGGTACGAGGTACCCGCCCCCTTCAAGAGCTGACCGCACGCCGTCCGTAGGACACTCGAACAATCGACCCGAAGGAGAGCGCAGTGAGCGCCCAACCCGAACACCCGGCAGACAGCCGGGTCCACTCCATCCCGCACACGATCAACGCCATCGGTGACGCCCTCACCGGCGAGCAGCGGGCCCGCTTCTACGGCGAGGTCCTCGCCGCCGAGGAGGCCGACGTCCCCACCGTCATGCGCCGCTGGTGGTGCGCGGCCATGCTCCACAGCGCGCGAGGTGCCGAGACCAGCCGGGCCAACGCCGCCGCCGGCCGCAACCTGGTGTCGGTCGAGGACCTCCTGGAGCAAGTGGAAAGGCAGGCCGGATGACCGACCAGCCACGGCGCGGCTGGACCGTATGGACCGAGGAAATCCCGGCGAGCGTCATGCTCGATATGCCGCCGGATCTCTCCAAAAAGGTCCTCAACTTCCTGCTCGCCCTGGGAATTGAGGCCGGGGCCGCTGTCGACATCGACCGCGAGCCGCCCGGATATCCGATGGATGACCTCGGAGTTCGGTACTCCCTTGAGGTCGCGGGAGAACCCGTCATCATCGAATACACCGTCATCCGAGAAGAACGGCAGATCAGAATTCCGGTCCTGGTCTGGTTCCACTGATACGCACGCATAAAGAGACCCCCGGCAGGGTTAGTGCCGGGGGTCTCTCGCGTCTCAGGGTAGAGGCCAGCCGCCCCGCCCGCCGGACCGCAGGCAGCCCCGCCAGCGTTCACGCAAGCCGAAATGCTGGCAGGAACCCCGGCCGCGCGGACGGCACGTCAGCAGCGCGCTATCTGGCTAGATAAGCCGTCGTTCACGTCGGAGCCGTGCCCGCCCGGCGGACCGCGAACGGAAGTCGTTGCCCGCCTGACGGGAGCGGACCCGGTTCGAGAGACCCCGGAAGTCTGAACGTCTGTGGTCAGTGGCATGGTGCTGTACATCGTTGGTCTGTTGGTCCACCTGGTCGTCTGTGGGTTGTGTGGTGGCCCTGTTGCTCTCCTTCTGGTTCATGATCAAAAAGAGGAGGAGGACAAAGGGGGTTCCCCTCGCGGGGAACCCCGGCAGGCCGGGGAAAGGCACAAGCGCACAAGCGCGCGGGGCGCGCAGTACGGGGAGGAGCCGGCCGGTGGCCTGGGTCACGAAAATCACCGTCGACGAACAGGTCGAGTACCGGCTCAAGGAGCAGGCCGGATGCGCCGTGGTCGAGTCCGGCACGGAGAAGACCGTCGTCCTGGACGACAGCCGCGAGGACCAGGCCGTCGATTACCGGCTCAGCGCCGAGAGAGGGTCGGCCCTGATCTGGATGGGCAGCGGCCTGGAGGCCGTCGGCCTCGTCGAAGGCGCCGAACTGGACGACGAGGGCAAGGAAGCCGCCCGTCGCCTGATGAACGGATGCCACCCAGAGACGGGCGCCCGCCTCATCAAATCCCGCACGTCCGTCCGCGCCCACGGATTGGCTCAGCTCACCACCGCCCGGCTTGTCGAGGCCATCGAAAAGGCCGCCGAGGAAAAGGGAGTTGAACCGGCAGAACTGTTCAATGGAAAGCCCAAGCAAGAGCGGGTATTCGCGACGCAGCAGCGGAACGTGCGCCACTTCGGGGAAATGCACCGGATGCAGGTGACCACGCTTCACAAACTCGCGCGTGCCGCCGGTATTTCCCTGGACGACGTCTATGGCGAAACGGAACTCGCCATAGCTTGGGAGCACAAGGACCGCCGCGTCGACGACCGGGTCCGCGGCTGGGACATCGTCCTCGACCTCCCCAAGAGCGACAGCGTGGTCGAGGGCCTGATGGACCTGATGTCGGCGGAGGAACTTCGCCTCCTGGTCCACGAGGCCAAGCGCGACACCTTCCGGCAGCTGGAGCGGTGGGCCGGGTACGCGGTCGGCAGCGAGGACGGGGAGCCGGTCCGGCTCGCCACCGGCGGTCTGCTCGCCTGGAGTGTCGAGCACCAGAGCGCGCGCCCGGTCCGGGCCGGGGAGCCCGGCGACCCGCACTTTCATCTGCACACCACGATCGCCAACGTGGCGTTGTGCGAGGACGGCGAGTGGCGGTCGATCGCCAACAGCGGGCAGGACCTGCACCGTCACGCGTCGGCGGCCGACGCGTACTTCAAGGCCCGCGTCCGCGCGCTCACGTTCGAGCACTTCGGCATCCGGCGTGAGCGCAACGAGCGCACCGGCGCGTGGGAGGTCGTCGGCATCCCCGAGCAGGTGCGGGACCACTTCTCGCGCCGGGCCGCGCTCGTCGACGAGAAGGCCGGCGCCGACGCCAGCCGCCAGGAGAAGCAGGCCGTCAGCTTCGCGACCAAGCGCGACAAGGTCGACGTCGACGCGACCACGATGCGCGGGAGCTGGAGGGAGCGCGCCGAGCAGGTCGTCGACGACGTCGACGCGATGATTGCGGCCGCGGCCCCGGGACCGCCCGGCCCGGACGGAGGTGACGGTGTCGACGGCCCCGGAAGCGGCCCGCGCATCCCGCCGCCGTCGGACATCGCCGCGGTGGTCTTCGACCCCGAGACCGGGCTGACCGCGAACGAGAAGACCTTCACCCGGGCGCAGGCCCTGGCCGCCGTCGCCAACTCCCTCGAGTACGGCATCGACAACGACCCGGACCGCCTGGAGCAGCTCGTCGACGAGGTCCTCGCCATCGAGGGCTACGCGGTGCGGGTGCCCACCGTCGGCTCCACCGTCATGTCGTCGATCGGCCGGTACACCACGCAGGACGTGCTGGACTGCGAGGCCGCCGTACGCCAGCACGCGCTCGACCGGTACGACGACGGCTCGGTGCGGCTCGACCCCGACCACACGGCCCGCGCCATCGGCGTCTTCGAGGTCGCCGCCGGATACGAGGTGTCCGACGAGCAGCGCGAGGCCGTCACCCGGATCCTCACCGCCGGGCACGGGATCGAGGCCATCGTCGGCGGGGCCGGCGCGGGCAAGTCCACGTTGATGGACGCGGCCCGGATCGCGTGGGACGCCACCGGCACCACGTACGCGGGCGCCACGCTCACGGCGGTCGCCGCGAAGAACCTCAACGACGCGTCCGGCATCCCCTCCCGCACGGTCGCGGCCTGGCTGGGGGAGATCCGGGACGGGCGCGGACTGCGGGGCGTCGACGTCCTGGTCATCGACGAGGCGACCATGGTCGACGACCGGTCCGCAGCCGCGCTGATGGCGGAGGCCGCGCGCACCGGCACGAAGGTGGTGGCGATCGGCGACCACCTCCAGCTCCAGGCGGTGGGCGTGGGCGGCTGGTTCCGCGAGGTCCACCGGATCGTCCACGGGCTGACGCTGACGGAGAACCGGCGCCAGGAGGACGCCGCCGAACGGCAGGCGCTGGAGGTCTGGCGCACCGGTGACCACCGGCTCGCGCTGGAGCTGCTCGCCGCCGGCGGACGCGTCCACTCTGCCGAGACCGCCGACGAGGCCCGCTCCCAGATCCTGACCACCTGGGATGAGCTGCGCGGCTCGCGGTGGCCCGACACGTACGACCTCATCCAGCACCTGGTGGTGCTCGCCGCGCGCAACAGCGACGTCGACGCCCTCAACCTGGGTGCTCAGCAGATGAGGCGCGCGGTAGGTGAACTCGGAGACGAGCACACCTACGCCAGGCCCGGCGGCGACTCGATCACCCTCGCCGTGGGCGACGCGGTCCGCATCCGCATCAACGACTACCGATCCCGCCGGGGCGAGGGCCCGGACATGCTCAACGGGTACCGGGCCGTCGTCACCGCGATCGACGACCAACACCGGGTCGAGGTCACCTGGAGGGTCCGGGACCGCCGCGAAGAGGACGGCTACCGGTACGAGTCGGGATGGATGACGTCCGATCAGATCGCGAAGGGCTCACTGTCGCTCGGGTACGCCATGACGGTCGCCGCGAGTCAGGGCCTGACCTGCAACACGTCGCTGATGTACGGCCACGGCGCGAACGCCTTCGCCACGTACCCGGGCATCACCCGGGCCCGGCGGGAGAACCACATCTGGCTTCCCCTGGACGTGATCGAGAGCGAGGAGACGCAGGCCCGGCTCGGGTCCGCCCGCAGCGAGCGGGAGCGGCTGGAGCGGGCGATCGACGCCTTCGCCCGGTATCTGGGTCAGTCCCGGCCCGACTCGATGGTCTCCGACCTGCTCACCGAACCGCCGGCGCCCGCCCCGCTGCCGCTGCAACGCGACCGCGAGGCCGAAGAGGCCCGTGTCGAGACGGAGCGACGGCGCCAGCGCACCCGCGACGACCGTCCCGCCGACGTCGACGTGCCCGCCGCCGAGGTCGTCCAGCACGACCAGGCGCAGGACGAGGCCCGGCGCCCGGAGCAGCCGCGGCTGAGTGACGAGCAGCTCGCCAAGCTCCAGCTGCTCAAGGAGGAACGGGCCGTCCCCTCCTGGACGTCCCGCCCGTTCGGCGACGTCACCGACCGGGAGTTGAACCGGCTGATCGGGCGCAACGAGAAGTACGCCGAGGACTGCGACACCGAGGCCCGGCAGGAGGAATTCGCCGCCAAGACCATCGAGGAGCGCCTGGAGCGGGAGAAGGCCAGCGGGCAGACGCGCGGCCAGGCGTACACCGCCGGGGCCCTCCAGCTCCTGGACCAGGCGGAGGAACTCCTCACCACCGTGCACCGCGAACTCGACATCGCCGCCGAGCAGAAGCGGATCGCCGATGAACGCTCCAACTGGCTCGCCGAGCTGAGCAAGTCGGACGACAAGAGCCGCCTGGCCCTGCGCCTCGCACAGACCTCCCGCAAGGAACAGCGCCAGCTCAAGGAGCAGTTCACCGGCGAGCGGGCCGCCGCCTGGCAAGAGGAGAGCCGCGCCGAGAGCGCCGCCCGCGACACGATGCGCGAGGCATGGGACACCATCGGCCAGAGCGACTACGCCAGCGCGCTCGGAGCGAACAAGCCCGTCCCCGCCGACGTCGCCACGGTCGCCGAACGGTTCACCGAGATGCGCGACCTCGCCGCACGGCTGGGCCACAACCGGGACGTCCGCGATCAGCAGTTGATCGGCCGGGCGACGGGAAGGGCAGCCACCCAAAGGCGGGAGGCGGAGTCGGCCCGCTCCACCGTTGCCGCCGCACGGTCCGAGAAGCAGCTGCGCGCCGACGTCGCCACGAAGTTCCCCCGGCTGCACGACATGGAGAGCGCGGGCCGGGCCTCATTGCAGCAGCAGCGGGAAGCCCGGGAAGCCCAGCGTGCCGAGATCCGAGCCCGGAACGAGGCGTCCTCGACCTACTCGCCGCCGTCTCAGGGACGGTCGAGCGGACGGAAGATGTAGCCGGCCGACGAGGTCGCGCCTCTGGTCGCACCTCTGGTCGTGTCTCTGCTCGCGTCTCTGAGCGCGCCTCTGGTCGCGGCTCTGGTCGCACGGGAGCCGTGCCCGGCGAGGCCCTGCGCGGGTCGCTGACCAGGCAGACAAGGGGGTCAGCGACGAGCTCCAGGAGCGACGACTACTTCCCTGGGGAGCCTTCTGCAGGCGTCGGCCCCCTGAAGTCGGAGCGCTCGAACCGCTGTACGCCCCCGGGAGCCGCTGTACGGCGCTCTCCAGGCCCCTCGCGCCCCGATACGCCGGTGAGGACGTCCACGGCCGCCCTGCGGCCGCTGTAGGCCGTCCGGGGTATGTCGACGGGCGGATACAGCCGGACAGCCGGGGCAGTGCCCGTGTCGACGGCCGTATCCGCCCGGAGAACGGCGCTGAGAGAAGTCGATCAGCGCCCTCCAGCCGGATTCGCGGCCGCGCGGCCAGACGCGGCCCGAACTCCTTCGGCTGGAGTCCGTCCAGCGTCGCCGCCGACGTCGACCGGTCGCCAGAGGGATCGTCGTACGAACCGGCCCGCTCCCGTCCGGCGGGAGGGAATCTCGGCTGGAGCCCACCGGGCGGGCGCCGGTGGGCACTGGGGGCCTTCGCCAGCCCCCAGACCCCCGCTCCGGTCGGCATCCCCCGGCGCGGACCCGTATCGCCGTGGCGCGGCCCGGCACGCGCCGGGGGACACCGCCCCTTGGTCACCCTGGGGCCCCGAGCGTCACCCGTAGGCAGCAATTCGCTTCTGACCTGGGGTGTTACATCTATACCTATGGATGTGTACGCTTCGGATCATGAGCACCCCTTACAAGCGTGAGCGACTCCGGCTGATCATCGTCAAGCGGGTCTCCACCGCCGGACAGGCCATCGACGGCTACGGCCTCCCGGCTCAAGAGACCGACTGCCGACGCTGGAACGCCTCTCCCGCCGGCGGGCACCGCATCGTGCACGTCGTGACCGACGGCGACGAGAAGGCCGGGCAGACCGGGAAGTCGACGATCGACGAGCGCGACGGGCTCATGGAGGCCATGCAGTGGATCGCCGACGGCCGCGCCGACGGCATCCTCGCCCCGAACCTCGACCGGCTCGCCCGTGAGCTGACCGTCCAGGAGGCGGTCCTCGCGTACGTCTGGGCTCTCGGGGGACGGGCGTTCACCGCCGACCACGGCGAGCACCTGGAGGACGACGAGGACGACCCGATGCGCACGGCCATGCGGCAGATGCGCGGCGTCTTCCACCAGCTCGACCGCGGCCTCATCCGCAAGCGGCTGCGCGGCGGCCGCGCCACCAAAGGCGCACAGGGCGGATACGCGTACGGCGCCCCGCCGTTCGGCAAGCAGGCCGTGGACAACGAGCTGGTCGACCTCCCCGAGGAGAAGGACATCGAGGACCTGATCCTCAAGTGGCACGACGAGGAAGGACTCGGACCCCGCCCGATCTGCCGACGCCTCAACGACGCCGAGGTCCCGTCGAAGCGCGGCGGGAAGTGGCACCCGACCACCGTCGCCCGCATCCTCGACCCCGCCGCACGGGAAGCGAACCGGCAACGCTCCGAACGCGACCGCGCCCGGAAGAAGGAAGCGATCCGCCGCACCCGGGCCTCGAAGATCCTCGACGGGATCCGGTAACGCCTCGACCCAAGCCGACAGAGCCCCGGGGCATCACGCTCCGGGGCTCCGTCGTGCTCAGAGACCATCTCTGAACCGCACTCTTGCTGCCCCGAGCCAACTGGGGAGGATGGGCGCATGACCTTCGAGTGGCAGACCCCGCCGTGGCAGCGCCATGTCGACTGCACGTACATGGTGGTGACGCTCACGGACGCGGGCGACCAGATCGGCATGGCCGCGTCGGCTGTGCGGGGAGACGACGCGACGGAGGCCCTGGCCGACCTGCTCATGGGGCCCGGCAGCGCCGCCAGCACCGCGGCCGTGCTTCAGCCCGACCTCATAGGCGTCGTGGTCCGTGAAGGCGTCGATGAGCTGTGGCTCACGCGCCCGCCCATTCAAGTGGACGCCAAAGACACCGTCGGGGTGTGGGATGTCACCGTGGACGCACCGCCGAACGAGGAGCTGACCTGGTTCTCCCCTACCGACACACGGCGTCTTCTCGCTCAACTCCAGGACAGGTACGGGGCCACGTAGTCGGCACGGGTTCAGAGGCGGTTTCTCAGGCAAGCCACCCAAAGCGGGGGCGGCCAGGGGCTGGTGGCGCCGGTCGCCCGAGTGCCGCTCCGTACGGGTACGCGCGCGTGGACCTGCGCAAGTTGCGCAACAACCCGGCGAAGTGTCCGAGTTGATCCAGGTTCTCGCGCGCCCGTGCGTAGGCCGGTCCCAAAAGTCCCAAAACCTGGCCCCTTCGCGTACGCGCGCGTTGAGCGGTCCAGAAAGTCCAGAAACCTCGTCGTCCAGGCCCGACCCCCTGCCGCGCGGGCCTACTCGGGAGCCGAGAGGACCGGTTCCTCGGTAGTCCGGCGGCCGCCCGTACGGGCCCATGTCGTGCCGCTGGTCCGCTCGTTGGCGCGGGACCGCAGGGCGGTTGCGCCGTCGCCGGGCGCGGCTCGGATCATGAGGGGTATGACGATCACTGCCACGGAGGCCGCGGCCCGGCTCCAGTCGTTGCTGGAGGACCTGGAGAGCGGGTCTTGGGTGCCGACCCGGCTGGAGCAGAGGTGCGCGGAGGTCATCCTCGACGCCCCGCCGCGCACCCCGCCGGTCGAGGCGGTGGTGGAGGGGATGCGGGCGGCCGGCCCCGGCATCGCTCCACCGGGTGAGGCGAACCCGTACGCCACCGCGCTCGTGCAGGCGGCGACGCTGCTGCGCACCAACGGCTTCCCGACATCGCCCGATGGTCAGCAGCTCCTGGGGGACCTGCGGGCGCTGCTGCTCGCGGTCACCGGGCGGATGCCGCTCCCGCCGCCGTGGGCGAGCCGGAGCCGCTGACCGGCGCCGCGGCGAGGCCCGTCCAGCCGGGACCGAGACCGATGCGACGACGGGAGCGCCGCGGTTGGGTGGTCTCCCCGGCCGGGGCCGCGCCGGGTTCCGGCCCGTCGTTGAGCAGGGCGAGCACCTCGGCAGTGGCGGCCGGCACCCTGGCGAGGATGCGCGCGGCGTCGGGGTGCACCGTGGCGAGCGCGGCCGCGAGCGTGTCGATCGCCTCGGCGACGTCGTCGGCCGCGGCCGCGCTCCAGGGGTCCGGCTGGCCTACCGCGTCCGCGAGGTTGCACGCGGCCTCTGCCGCCTCGTCGGCGAGCTGCTCGACGCCGGGCGCCGCCGGGGAGGTCAGTCTCATGTCCCGTCCAACGAGGACGTCGTCCTCCTGGTGGTGCCCGGCGAGCGGGCGACGGTAGGCGGGCCGGGAGGTCATGGTGCGCAGCATGACGTACGAGCCGCACCCCGACCGCATCCCGCCGGCCTCACCGGAGCCGGAGCCGCCGACCGCGGCCGCCGCCTTCGCCGCCCTCGTCGACGAGTGGGTGCAGTGGGCAGAGCAGTACGGCGCCCGCCTGGAGGAATCGGGAGCCTGAGCATGCGAAAGCGCCAGCGTTCCGGCTTGCGGAAACACTGGCGCTTCAGCAGGCGTCAGGCAGCTACCCGAGCTGTCCGTCGGCGGTCCCAGCTGAGATCCGGCTCGCCGTGCCCGTCGGTCGTCCAGGCCGCGCTCTCCCAGACCGGTTCGGTGCCGTCGGCGATGCGGTGCAGGACAGCGGCCATCGAGCGGCCGTCGGCGGCGACATCCAAGGAGCGGCTCCAGGGCACCGCGCCGTCACGGGGGACGCTCGGGATCGTCTCGCCCGGGTAGCCCGTCCAGCCGAACCAGCCCGACCAGATCGACGCGACGCTCGGGTTCTCCTTCAGGTGGTGCGCCGTCGCCCACGGGTGCTGCGGGTCGGGGCCGGGCTGTACCACCGAGCCGGGCAGGCGCAGCAACGCGCCCGGGTACCGGCTGTAGGGGCCCATGTGGTCGGGCTCGCGGACCACCCGCCGGTCGGCGAGGAGCACATCGAGCCGGTCGAGGACCTCGCCTCGCTCCGGGGTGCCGTACTGCCCGGCCAGAGCAGTGAACAGGACCTCACCGTCGCGGACGTCGACGACGGCGACGGCCTGCGCGGTGGGCAGCGAGTCGGGTTCGACGTCGACGACCAGGAGCACGGCGGACTCGTCGGCGACGAGCTGCCGGGCGTGCTGCTGCGCCTGGTCGTGGACCTCGAACAGCGCGGCCGGGATGGAGCAGGAGTCACACCAGCGGCCCCGTCCGAGCGGTTCGTCGTCATGGTGCCCGCAGCGGCGGCACACGTACTGGAGATCACGGGCCCGGTCGAGGGCTGCCTTCTGCGCCGGCGAACACGGACGCTTCGCCACCGCGGCGGTCACCTCGTACAGCGGGGCGTAGCAGTTGCCGTGATACAGCACCTGGCCCAGCGGTTCGCCGCCGGGCTTGAGGCCCTGCCGGTCGAGCTGGGTCTTGGTGAGAAGGCCCTCGGGCACGGCACCCCACCAGGTGTACCGCGTGAGACCGGGGAGCGCGGGAACGTACGACGGCACTTCGAACCTCCTTGGGCCGGATTCTGACCCGACCATAGAGAGCTGAAACGCCCCGCGCAACAACCCTCAAACACGGGTTGACCTGCGCGTTTAGGGGCGGGATATCTAGCTTGATTGAGCATGTTTCCGCTTGCGGAAATGCTAGCGACTTCGCAAGCCCCGTGGAACCCGTGAGACCGTCCATCGCACGCGCGCGTGGAGTCTCACGAGAAGCGATCGGCGCGGCGGGATATCTAGCTAGACTCCCCGCCATGTCGCTGCTGCCCTTCGTGATCGCGCTGGAGACCGATGACCGCAAGGCCCTCGCCGAGGTGGTCAAGCAGGGCCGGAAGGCTGAGCGCGAGTGGCTCACCGAGGCCCGGAAGCGCGAGGGCATCCGCTACCTCCGGGGCGAGGCCGCCCGGGAGGCCCGCGGCCGCGTCCGTACCGAGTTCGCCCGGCTCCGGAAGACCGGCAAGCTGGCCGGCACCCTCGACCTGGTCGTCGCGCGCGAGGTCCGCGCCGAGCTGAAGCGCCGGAAGATGCACGGCGAGTACAAGCCCGTCCCGGCCGCCGACGCCGGGGCGCCCGGCCGCCCCCTCGGCAGCAGCCCCCGCAAGCAAGGCCGGTCGGCCGACGAACCCACCAAGCTCAATGCCCGCCTCGCCGTACGTCTCCCCGCCGATCTCGGCGAGCAGCTCGTACGCGCCTGCTACTGGGAAAGCGAACCCGCAGTGAAGGCGTTGCGCGAGTGGCAGGACCTGTGGGGCGACGGACCGGAGGTGATCCTGCGGGACGCCGCACGCAACGGGGCTCCTGGGATGCTCGCCCTGTTCGCCGCCGCCCTCGCCCCGCGCCCCGACTCCGACACCATCCTGGAGAAGGTCAAGCTCCAGGACCTGATCGTCACCACTGGCGACGTCATCCGC
>NZ_JBEZKG010000049.1:0-36259 GCF_040651535.1 Streptomyces sp. NPDC048420 | reverse complement strand
TCGGCCGGATCGCCAACGACCTCATCATCTGGTTGGCCGCCCGCGACTTCCCCGAACGGCCCCGACAGACCAGCCCTTTCTAAAACACGGCCTAGGGCGGGCGCCTATTGAGGTGCCTCTCTGTGACGGCCGGCGGCTGCGGCCCGGTGGGGGCCGGTCGCGCAGTTCCCCGCGGGCCGCTGGCGCTGGGCCTGGGCAGGGCGCCTGCGGAGGTGCCTTGCCGTCACGGCCGGCGGCTGCGGCCCGGTGGAGGCCGGTCGCGCAGTTCCCCGCGCCCCTGGGGAACTGCAGTCGCCGACGGCGGGCAGCGGGCGGGGTCAGGGAGCCCAACCCACGGCGGTCGGCGGACGCGGCCCGGTGGAGGCCGGTCGCGCAGTTCCCCGCGCCCCTGGGGAACTGCAGTCGCCGACGGCGGGAAGGCGACGGGGTCGAGGTGCCCGCGCGCAGCGGGCGGCATCCGGTGGGGCTCCGGTCCCGCCCTACTTCGCGGTCACCAGCGTCATCGCCCGCCCACCCGGCAACGCGAGCACCCCGCCCCGCTCCACGTCCCCCGCGAACCACGCCCCGTTCTCCAGCTCCGCCGTCCAGCGGCGCCACCGGAACGGGGCGCGTGCCTTCATCACCGGGGTCCAGTCGTCCGGGCCGTCACCGGTCCGCAGCTGGACCGGGATTCCGCCGCGCGTCCTCGTGCCGCGGGCCCTGCGCACGGCCGGGCAGTACTGCCAGGGGCGGTCTCCCAGTGTCGTGTCGATCGCGCGCACGGTCTGCAGGGAGAGCGAGGCCAGCGCCAGGGGGCGGAGGCCGGCGAACATCAGGAGCAGGAGGACCGCCCGGACCGTCTCCAGGTCCCGGTCGTCGATCAGGATCACAGCCAGGGTCAGCAGCAGCCATACGACCGTCCACGTCACCAGCCGCACCAGCCCGCGCCGCCAGGCCGCCAGATGGGCCGAGCGGGTCTCCGGGTCGTCGAGCGCACGGGTACCGGCGGGGAGCGAGGCGCTCTGCAGCACTGGGGGTCCTCCCATGTGAATGAACGGTGAGAGTGATCAGGGATGGTGTCTGCGCCAACAGTACCTTCGGTAAAGTTTTGGGCAAGCATTCCAAAAACACGGGGGGAAGCAGCACGTATGCCTGACGAGTTCTACATAGATCCGCAGGAGATGACGAAGCTGGCGAACGCCTTCGACACCCGGGCGTACGACCTGTCGAGCGCGATCAAGAGCTTCCAGACCAAGACGGACGCGGAACAGATCCACGACGGCTTCGGATTCCTCACGGAGTCCGAGGAGGTCACGTCGGCCTACATCGAACTGGCCTCGGAGATGTCCGAGTCGCTGGGCAAACTGGCCCGGCACTTCGACGAGATCGGCCAGGCCCTGAAGACCAACGCCAAGAACTCGGAGGCGTCCGACGACGCGCTCACCGACCTGTTCAAGGGCGGCAAGAAGTGAGCCAGGAGGGCGCGGCGGAGAAGGTCTACGAGGCCGGCATCGAGCTGGTGAACCCCGGCGGCCGCCCGGACGTGCTGCGCGCCGCGGCCAAGGGCTGGCGCACCATGGGCGAGGAGCTCGACGAGGCGTACACCGCACTCGACAAGAAGGTGCAGAACACCCTCGGCGAGCACTGGCGCGGCGACTCCGCAGAGGCGTTCCGGGCGCACTGGACGAAGATCGGTCAGGCGGTCGACGAGACCCTGCCGCTCTTCGAGCAGGCGGCGAAGGGCCTGGAGGAGGCGGCCGACAACATCGAGGAGATCAACGACGAGATCCACAAGATCTACATCGAGATCGGTGTCTCGATCGGCGCCTCCGTCGCCCTCTCCTTCGTCACGCTCGGCTTCTCCGCGGCGGCCGGCGCCGCCAACGCGGCCCGTCTGGGCATCCAGGCCGCCAACGCCGCCTCGAAGCTGGGCCGGCTGCTCAGCATGGCCGCCCGCGTCTTCCGCAGCATCCGCACCTTCGCGCAGGCCGGCAAGTGGCAGCGCCTGACCGTCGAGCTGGGCGTGCAGTGGGCCGCCGGGACGGGCGCCGGCGTCGCCACGAGCCTGGCCACCGGCAAGGGCGCCGAGTTCGGCAACAACCTCGTCAACGGCGCCGTGGGCGCCCTAGGCGGCAAGTACATCGGCGGTCCGCTGGGCGCGAAGCTCGGCGGAGGCATCCTGGGCAACAGTGCGGGCGGCATGACGGCGGGCGCCGCCGCCTCGGTCGCCGGGGACACCGTCAACAACCTGCGCAGCGGGGACGAGTTCGACGCCTCGCAGATGGGGCTCGGCGCTCTGGCCGGCGGGCTCACCGGTGGTGCGGGCAGCGCGGCCGTCCACCGGGCCACGGACGGACAGGCGTTCTCCGGAGCCCACGGTCTCGCGGGCGACGTGGCCACCAACGCCCCCATCGCCTTCGGGCTCGGCGCCGGCGGCAACGTCTCCAAGGACATCGACGCGGCGATCAACGGCGACCCCAACGCGGACAAGGACGAGGACCAGCCGGGTGCCGCCTCCGACGCACGCAGGGACGCTAGTGAGGATGCCAAGGCCCTGGAGGATCGGGACCGGCCCGATCCCGCAAGGTATGGAGCGTTCGGGTGAGCAGTGACTGGACCGTGGCCGACGCCGAGGCCGAGGCGACCGAGTTCCGGGGTTACTTCCGCGCGGGGAGGTTCGTGGCCGTGGCCGGCCCCCTGGCCCTGGTCGCGCTGACCGCGGGGTGGCTCTTCCTCGGGGCCGCGCCGGTCCTCGCGGGGACCACTTCGGTGCGCGACGCCCTCGTGTGGGCCGCCCTGGGGCTGCTCGCCGTATGCCTGGTGGTACTGGGCGCGGCGGTGTTCCGCGGTGGCGGCCGGTCCCGGCGGGAGAGCTACCGGGGTGCCGTGCGGGCCGCGTCGGTGGCCCCGGGATACGGCGAGGGCACGGTGCCGGCACGGCTGGGCGGGGCGGGCCGGCAGTCGGTCCGTACCGTGGGCGTACTGGTCGCCGTACCCGCGCTGTTGGCGCTCTGGGCCGCCCTCGGCGGGGCCGACGCGCGGGGCTCGGGCACGAGTACCGCGCTGGCGGAGGCGGACGCGGTGATCAGGCAGCTGCCGATCGTGAAGATCGAGAACCAGGTCGCGGAGGGGAGCAACCGCCGCGCCGACGCCACGGCCGACTTCACCGTCCTGCTGCCCTCGCCGACCGGGGGCGACGGTGTGCCCGCGACCTTCGAGGCGGCCACCAACCGTCGCGAGTCCGTCGGCAACGACCTGTACGTGGCGTACGTCCCGGACCGGCCCGAGCTGGGTGCCGTCGGGGACGACCAGCGCGCCGAGGTGGAGCGTCTGCTCGCCGGGCGCGCGGTGCCGGTCGGTGACGCGTGGCTGATCGCCGGTCTGTGGGCCCTGGTCACCCTCGGCCTGGTCACCGGCTGGTGGGTCACCGGCAGCACCCGCCGTGGCGCACGCGCCGTCGGCCCCGACTGGCAGTCCCTGCGGGTCACCGTCACCGGCGCGGGAGAGCACGTCGACACGCCTCCGCCCGGCGGGACTTCGGCGGCCGACGAACGCAAGCAGCGGGAGAACACCCGGCGGCTGAAGGGCCTGGTACTCCAGGGCGGCGACGGCACGGAGGTCCCCTTCCAGTCCCAGATGTCCAGCGAGGCCGCCGGCACCGCGCTGTCCGGTGCGCACGGCTGGCTGCTGTGGGACCCGCGCCGCCGCCGCGGCCGTGACGTGCCGGCCGATCTCGTGGGCGACGACGGCTGGCAGCTGCCCGGCGCGGTCCCGGTCCCGGTGGCCGAACGGATCGCGAAGGAGGGCCGCACGCTTCCCGCGCACCCCGACCCGCAGCGGCGCGTACGGTCGCTGGACCTCGGCGCGGGCTGGCTCGTGACGGCGTCCCTGCCGGTGCTCGCCGGGTGGGCGGTGGCGCTCGGCTGTCTGGCCGCGCTGGTGCTGGTGCCGGACGCGGGTGACTGGCGTTGGTGGACGGCCGCGGGGGGACTCCTCGCCCCCGTTCTCGGCCTCTTCGCGCAGGGGATGGCGCGGGACGGCGGCTGAGCCACGTCGTGAGGCGGGCCGGAGTCCCTGGGGACTCCGGCCCGTTCAGGCTTCCGGCAGAGCCCCCTGAGAGGCTTGCGGCACAGGTCCGGCCCGGTCCAGCAGGCCGGTCCGCGCGGCCAGCGCCGCCGCCTCCAGACGGGACCCCACCCCCAGCTTCATCAGCACCCGCTGCACATGGGTCCGGGCGGTCGACGGCGCTATCCCCATCCCCGCCGCGATCAGCCGCGTGTCCTCCCCGTCGGCCACCCGCACCAGCACCTCGACCTCACGGGGCGTCAGCATCTGAAGCAACCGCTGGCCCTCGTCGTCCGGCTGGGCCGCGGGGTTCAGCAGTTCACTGAACGCGCCCTGAAGCAACTGCGGAGCGACGGCCGCCTCGCCCGCCCTGGCCTTCATGATCGCCCGCTCGACGCCCTCGATGCGCTCGTCGTGCCGCACATAGCCCGACGCCCCCGCCGCGAAGGCCGCCGCGATCCCCCGAGGACTCGGCACCGGGCCCAGCACCAGCACCGCCACCTGCGGCCGCTCCCGCTTGATCTTCACAACCGGGTCGAACATCCCCGGCTCAGCCGGGGTCGCCGTCCCCAGCAGGCACACCTCCGGCGCCCGGCTGATCACCAGCTCCGCCGCCCCCGCGGCGGGCGCCGCCGCCGCGAGCACCCGGTGCCCGCGCAGTTTCAACGCCGAGGCCAGCGCCTCGGCGAGCAATCGGTGGTCGTCGACCACCATGAGCCGAACTCCCATCGAGCAACCCCCCAGTCCCCCCAATGGATCCGTGTGAATGCCCCACTATGGATGCCCACTGATCCGCACGGACAGAGGCCCTCTCCCAGCGCCCCCGCCCTTCATGCCCCCGGAAGCTACACGCTAGTTCGACGTTGCGCTTCCCCTACCGGTGAGAAGTGTCCCGGAAGTGCTGAATTCCCGGCTTTCCTGTCGTTCGATGACGATGTGCCGCGCCTTCACGCGTCCTCGGCCAGCTCCAGCCACCGCATCTCCAGCTCCTCGCGCTCCCCGGCGAGATCCCGCAGTTCGGCGTCGAGCGTGGCCACCTTCGCGAAGTCCGTGGCGTTGTCGGCGATCTGGGTGTGCAGCCTGGTCTCCCGCTCGGAGATCTTGTCGAGCTGCCGCTCGATCTTCTGGAGCTCCTTCTTGGCGGCCCGCTGATCGGCGGCGCTCTTCTCGGCCACCGGCTTCTCCACCACCGGCGCCGAAGCCGCGGCCGCCTCCTCCATCCGCTGCCTTCGCTCCAGGTACTCATCGATACCGCGCGGCAGCATCCGCAGGGTGGCGTCCCCGAGCAGGGCGAAGACCCGGTCCGTGGTCCGCTCGACGAAGAACCGGTCGTGGGAGATGACGACCATCGAGCCGGGCCAGCCGTCGAGGACGTCCTCCAGCTGGGTCAGCGTCTCGATGTCGAGGTCGTTGGTGGGCTCGTCGAGGAACAGGACGTTCGGCTCGTCCATGAGCAGCCGCAGCAGCTGCAGCCGCCGCCGCTCACCACCGGACAGGTCCCCGACCGGCGTCCACTGCTTCTCCTTGTTGAAGCCGAACGTCTCGCACAGCTGCCCGGCGGTCATCTCGCGCCCCTTGCCGAGGTCGACCCGCTCGCGGACCTGCTGCACGGCCTCCAGCACCCGCACCGCGGGGTCGAGCTCGGCGACCTCCTGGGAGAGATAGGCGAGCTTGACGGTCCTGCCGACCACGACCCGCCCGCCCACCGGCTGGGTCTCCCCCTCGGTCCGCGCGGCCACGGCCATGGCCCGCAGCAGCGAGGTCTTGCCGGCGCCGTTGACGCCGACGAGACCGATCCGGTCGCCGGGACCCAGCTGCCAGGTCACATGCTTGAGCAGCACCTTCGGCCCGGCCTGGACGGTCACGTCCTCCAGGTCGAAGACGGTCTTGCCGAGCCGCGAGGAGGCGAACTTCATGAGCTCGCTGCTGTCCCGCGGCGGCGGCACGTCCGCGATGAGCTCGTTGGCGGCCTCCACCCGGAAACGCGGCTTGGACGTGCGCGCGGGGGCGCCCCGCCGCAGCCACGCCAGCTCCTTGCGGACCAGGTTCTGCCGCTTGGTCTCCTCGGTGGCGGCGATCCGCTCACGCTCGGCACGGGCGAAGACGTAGTCGGAGTAGCCGCCCTCGTACTCGAAGACGTCGCCCTTCTGCACATCCCACATGCGGGTGCAGACCTGGTCGAGGAACCACCGGTCGTGGGTGACGCACACGAGCGCGGACCGGCGCTCGCGCAGGTGCTTGGCCAGCCAGGCGATGCCCTCGACGTCGAGATGGTTGGTGGGCTCGTCGAGGACGACCAGGTCCTGTTCCTCGATGAGCAGCTTGGCCAGCGCGATACGGCGGCGCTCGCCACCGGAGAGCGGCGCGATGACGGTGTCGAGCCCCTGCGGGAAGCCGGGCAGGTCGAGCCCGCCGAACAGTCCCGTCAGCACATCGCGGATCTTGGCGTTGCCGGCCCACTCGTGGTCGGCCATGTCCCGGATGACCTCGTGCCGGACGGTCGCCGTGGGGTCCAGGGAGTCGTGCTGGGTGAGGACGCCCAGCCGCAGTCCGCCGGAGTGCGTGACCCGCCCGGTGTCGGCCTCCTCCAGCTTGGCGAGCATGCGGATCAGGGTGGTCTTGCCGTCGCCGTTGCGGCCCACGACGCCGATGCGATCGCCCTCGGAGACGCCGAGCGAGACACCGTCCAGCAGGGCACGGGTGCCGTACACCTTGCTGACGTTCTCGACATTGACCAGATTGACGGCCATTTCTCTCCTGCCCGGGGGGATCGATCGACCCTCCAGGGTAGTCCGGCGCACGGCCCTCCTCTGTCGCCTCCACCCTCACCTGCGGCGAGACCGGTACGTGATCAGGCCCCGGCCATCCCCTGCCGCTGGATCAGCGCCGCCGCGGGGGCGAGGCCCCGGCCGTGCTGCGCGCCCTCGGCCACCGGCATGTCGTCGCGCATCAGGTTCTCGGGGATGAACACGGCCGCGGTCACACCGCCGTTCGGCGAGGAGCGCACCTCCACGCGCAGCCCCTGCCGCTCGCGCAGCCGGTTGACCACGAACAGGCCGATCTGCTTGGCGTCGAGGAGGTCGACCCGGTCGGACTGGATCTTGCGGTTGGCCTCGGCGAGGGCCTCCTCGTTCATACCGAAGCCGCTGTCCTCGACCTCGATGACGAGACCGTCGCGGGTGCGGGCGGCGCGCAGCTGCACCTGGGTGCTGGGCGGGGAGAACGCGGCCGCGTTCTCGACCAGCTCGGCGAGCAGATGGATCACGTCGGCGACCGAGCCGCCGACCACGGAGACCTTCGGCACCGCCCAGATCTGCACCCGGGGCGCGTTCTCGATCTCGGCGACGGCCGCGCGCAGCACGTCCGCCAGCGGGATCGGGTCCCGCCAGCCGCGGCCCGGCGCGATACCGGACAGGATGAGCAGGCTCTCGGAGTGCCGGCGCATCCGGGTCGCCAGATAGTCGACGCGGAACAGTTCCCGGAGCACGGCCGGGTCCTGCTGCCGCTGTTCCAGCGCTTCGAGCAGGTCCAGCTGACGGTGGAGCAGCACCTGGCTGCGGCGGGCGAGGGAGACGTACACCCCGGAGATCCCGCTGAGCAGTTCGGCGCGCTCGGAGGCCGCCTTGAGCGCGGCCCGCTGGACGGCGGTCAGTGCCGTGCCGACCTGGGCGAGTTCGTCGCCGGCCAGTCGGCGCATGGGGGCCTCGGCGTCGATGTCGACCCCCTGTCCGGCGTGCAGCCTGCGCATGGCCTGCGGGAGGCGCCGACCGGCGACCTCCAGGGCGGAGTTGCGCAGGTCGAGCAGTTCGACGATGAGGCCGCGCCCGACGAGCACGGACACCAGCAGCGACAGCAGCACACCCACCAGGCCGAGCACCACGGCGATCCCGGAGGCACCGAGGGTGTCCCAGCCGAACGGGTCGGCCTTGGCCGTGGCACCCGTACCGGCCGCCGTCTCGGCCGCCGTCAGCTTCTCCAGCACTCCGGCGGAGGCGGCGCCCCATCCCGCCAGAGCCGTCTTCGACACGGCGGCGGCCCCGGGCCCGGCAGCACGCACCCGGTTCTCGACGGCCTGCACGCGCGCGTACCCGTCGCCGTGCAGGATCTCCTGGTACGCGGCCTGGTGCGTGGCCTTCAGATCGGCGACGGCCGGCTCCAGCAACTCCCGCTGGGTGGCGACCGCGCCGACGAACAGGGCGTACTGCTCCCGGCTCAGCGTCCCCCCGGCACCCGCGGCGCCGAGCAGCGCCCGCTCCTGCGCCAGCGCCTCACGCGCGCGTGCCAGTTCGAGCACCACGCGCGCGTCGGAAGCGGCATCGGTGCCCTCGTCACCGGTGAGCCCACCGGTGACGGCGAAGGCGTCGTCGATGACGGTCGTGTACTTCGTGTACGTCGTCGAGGGCGTCGCCCCCTTCGAGCTCGCCTCGGAGCGCAGAGCCGCGAGCCGCCCCGCGTCGGCCTCCAAGGCGTCGATGCGCTCGGGCAGACTCGCGTCGAGGAGCGCGGCATCCGAGCTGGAGGCGTTGATGCCGTCCAGCAGGGCGGCGCTCGCCCTGTCGGTGGCCCTGCGCGCCGTATCGACCCCGACACCGCTCGACACGGCCGTCCGCTCCCCCTGCAACGCGGTCACGAAGTCCCCGACGGGCGCGAGCAGTTCGGCGTTGACATCCTTGGCCCGCTCGGTGTCACCGATGCTGGAAGCGGTCGTCACCGCGGCGAACCCCCACAGCGCCATGAGCGACACGATGGGCAACATGAGCAGCGAGACGATCTTGGCTCGGACAGATCTGGGGCGCAGTCGGGCGGACGTACGGGAAAGGGACATGGAGGTACCTTGCTAATGGAGTGACGTTTCTGCGAAGCGCCCCAAAGGGGCGCGGGGAACTGCGCGACCAGCCCCCACCGGCCCGCAGACGACCAACACGCTTACGCAGTAGTGAGCTCAACCTCGCGAAGCAACTCCGCGGCGACAGCCGACTCATGCCGCTTCCCGGTCGGCGACAAAGCAACGTACGCAGCAGCCAGGAACAGGAACGACCCCAACACCACGGCCAACGGAAAGATGAACTCGGTCGGCGTGGCGCCGGCCAACCCCGCACTGCTGGGCGCCAGTTCGATACTCACCGCGTACATCGCGGTGTAGTGCATGCTGCTCACCGCAAGCCCCATGACCAGCGCCGCCGCGGTGGCCAGCACCGGCCCCCGCACCACCAGCGTGAGCGTCAACGCGGCGGTCGCGGCCACGACCGCGATCACGACGGACGCGATGACCAGCATGGGGTCGTAGTCCACCTGCCCGTGCAGGTTGAGCGCGGCCATACCGGTGTAGTGCATGGCCGCGACCCCGACACCGGTACCCAGGCCGCCGAACACCACCGACGTCACCCGCGAGCGCCCGTACCCGGCGATGAACACGCCCGCCGCGACCACGCCGATGGACATCAGCAGGCTGAGGACGGTGAGCGGGACGTCGTAGCGGATCGGGGTGCCCTCGACGCTGAAGCCGAGCATGGCGATGAAGTGCATGGTCCAGATGCCGGAGCCGATGGCGACGGAGGCGAGCAGCAGCCAGTTCCGCTTGGAGGTGCCGTCGGCCTCCAGCGCCCGGACGGTGCACCGCAGGCCGAGCGCCGAGCCGACGCAGGCCATCGCATAGGACAGGACGGGGGTGACCCATCCGGCGCTGAAGTGATCCATGTGCCCCATGGGCGCTTCCTCTCGTACCGCCGGTAATCGAGAGACCGGGTTGGCTGGATCATGCCAGTGCTTTCCATGACCCGCAGGGGTGCGAAAGGGACCATGAGGGCGATTGCCGAACATTAAAGTTCTGTGGTGTACCTAACACTTCAACTACATATTCATGCAGGTCAGAGGCCCTTTTATGGAGAAGTGGCGGATGCCCCGGGGAGGCCTGGTGGACGTCTACCCGGAGATCACCGTCGCACCCGGCGCGGGGCCCGTCGCCGGGCGCACCGACCGGCAGGTGCCGGAGGCCCGCAGCGCGTCCGCGACCTTCGCCGCCGACTCCGCGTCACGGGTCAGGAACGCCGTGGTGGGACCCGAGCCCGAGACGAGTCCGGCGAGGGCACCCGCGGCACTGCCCACCGCGAGGGTGTCGGCCAGTTCCGGGAAGAGCGAGAGGGCGGCGGGCTGCAGGTCGTTGGAGACGGCGGCGGCGAGCGCCTCCGGGTCGCCCTTGGCCAGCGCGTCGAGCAGTTCCTCGGAGGCGACGGGCTCGGGCACGGCGAGGCCCTCGGTGAGCCGGTCGAACTCCCGGAAGACGGCCGGCGTCGACAGCCCGCGCTCGGCCATGGCGAACACCCACGAGAATCCGCCACCGACCTCCAGGGAGCGCAGCTTCTCCCCACGTCCCGTGCCGAGCGCGGCCCCGCCCACCAGGCTGAACGGCACGTCGCTGCCCAACTCGGCGCAGATGTCGAGCAGTTCCTCCCGGGACGCGCCCGTACCCCACAGCGCGTCGCAGGCCAGCAGCGCACCCGCGCCGTCCGCGCTCCCGCCCGCCATGCCGCCGGCGACGGGGATGTCCTTGGCGATGTGGATGTGGACGGCGGGATCCAGACCGTGGCGCTCCGCGAGGGCGATCGCCGCGCGGGCCGCCAGGTTCGTACGGTCCAGAGGCACCTGACCGGCGTCCGGCCCCTCGCAGGTGACGCGGAGCTCGTCGGCGGGCGTCACGGTCACCTCGTCGTAGAGACCGACCGCGAGGAAGACGTTGGCCAGGTCGTGGAAGCCGTCGGGGCGGGCGGCGCCCACCGCGAGCTGGACGTTGACCTTGGCGGGTACGCGGACGGTGACGCTCACTGCTGGACCGGCTCCTTGTTCTCTGCGCGCTCGGTGTGTTCGGCGTGCTCCGCGATCCGTGCGAACTCCTCGACGGTGAGCGACTCACCGCGGGCCTGGGGCGAGACCCCGGCCGCCACGAGGGCCGTCTCGGCGGCCGCCGCGGACCCGGCCCATCCGGCGAGCGCGGCCCGCAGCGTCTTGCGGCGCTGCGCGAAGGCCGCGTCGACGACGGCGAAGACCTCGCGCTTCGACGCGGTGGTCTTGATCGGCTCGGTCCGGCGGGTGAGCGCGACGAGTCCGCTGTCCACGTTCGGCGCGGGCCAGAACACGTTGCGGCCGATCGACCCGGCCCGCTTGACCTCGGCGTACCAGTTCGCCTTCACGGAGGGGACGCCGTACACCTTCGAACCGGGCGGCGCGGCGAGCCGGTCGGCCACCTCCGCCTGGACCATCACGAGGGTGCGCTCGATGCTCGGGAAGGTGTCGAGCATGTGCAGCAGTACGGGTACGGCGACGTTGTAGGGCAGGTTCGCGACGAGTGCCGTCGGCGATGGGGCCGGGAGGTTGGTGACGTGCATGGCGTCGGAGTGCACGAGTTGGAAGCGGTCGGCACGGTCGGGCATGCGGGCGGCGATCGTGGCGGGGAGCGCTGCGGCGAGTACGTCGTCGATCTCGACGGCGGTGACGCGGTCTGCAGTTTCCAGCAGCCCGAGGGTGAGCGATCCGAGGCCGGGGCCTACCTCTACGACCACGTCGTCGTCCCGGACGCCTGCGGTGCGGACGATTCGCCGGACCGTGTTCGCGTCGATCACGAAGTTCTGGCCGCGTTGTTTGGTGGGGCGGACCCCGAGGACAGCCGCTAGTTCGCGGATGTCGGCGGGGCCCAGGAGGGCGTCAGGGGAGGGGCTGCTCACGTAGACAGCCTAGCTGCGGGCCGGTGGGGGCTGGTCGCGCCCGCGTGGCGGAGCCACACATCGATACAGCCCCGCGCCCCTTAGGTCGGTCCATGCAAGCGGGTTCCACAGTGCGGCCATGGACTGGCCCCCCGTCGTACGTACAGCTTCTTCGCCCTGAACGTCTGCTCCGCCGCCGGGGCGTCCTGGGGGCGGCCCGAGCCGCCCAGCCCCTGCCAGGTTCTCGTGTCGAACTGGTAGAGGCCGCCATACGTCCCCGAGGGATCCACCGCGTTCGGTCGGCCCCCGGACTCACAGGCCGCCAGCCCCTGCCAGTTCAGGTTGTCCGCGCCCTGGACCGACGTGGGCATCGGTGTCGTGCCCACCCTCACCAGCTGGGTCCGCGGCTCGCGCACCACCTCGGTCCTGATCCGGCGCGGCTTCTGCTTGACCCCGTTGACGGTGCGCAGGGAGTACGTGACCCGGCGTACGCCCGGTGCGCCCGCCTGCTCCACGACCTCGGTGCCCTTGAACAGGGAGGAGTCCTCGGTCCGCTGCTCCTGGAAGGGGATGCGTTCCTCGCGGACCTCCTTCGTGCCGGTGATGCGCAGCACCGTGATGGTCTGACCGTCGCGCGGGAAGCTGCCCGGCGCCACCGAGGTGGTGTCCATTCCGCTCAGGGTGACCCCGGCCGCCTCAACGGCCTCGGCCACGGTCGCCGCGTTCGTGCGGATCGTCCGGGCCCACCCGTCCGCCATGACCGTCACCGAGCGCTCGGTGCGCACGTCCAGCGCGAGTCCCTCGCGCCCGATCCGCCGGGAGCGCGAGGTGGACAGGTACGCGCCCTGCGCACGCACCCCGAGCTGTTCGAGCGCCTCCTCGACGGTGTGTGCCGTGGTCCACACCTCGCGCCGGTGGCCGTCGAGCGTGAGCCGCACGGGACGGCCGTAGTGCACCGCGACCTCGTCGCCGCTGGCGAGCTGTTCGCCGGGCGCGGGCGCGACGACGTCGTGGGCCCCGACCGCCACGCCCTCCTCGGCGAGCAGTTCGGTCACGTCGTCGGCGAAGGTGTGCAGGGTGCGTGGGGTGCCGTCGACGGTCAGCTCGATCGCCTTGTCCTTGGCGACGAAGGCGGTGGTGCCGCCCGCGAGGAAGGCGACCACCAGCGCCTGCGGAAGCAGTCGGCGCATGGTGCTGTCGGAGCGCTCGGCGTACCGCGCCCTGCGCCGGCGCTCGGCCCGCCGGCCCGCGTTCTGCAGGGGCAACGTCGGCTCGGAGGTCTCGTAGGCGGGGCGGTAGGTGTCCTCGTACGGTGCGTCGAAACCGCCGTACACCGGTGGTTCGTACGGCTCGGTCGGGTTGTACGCCTCGTACATCTCGTACTGCGAGTTGCTCACGACGACACGCTCCAGGAGTGCGGATCGGGCCCCCAGAACCTAGCGGAGCGACCGTCACCCTCCAAAGCGACGCGACTACCCGGAGTTACGTTCGACTGCTCAGTACCCGAAGGCGCGTGCGGTGTTGGCGGCGAGTGCCGTGGCCAACGCGTCCTCGTCGATGCCGCGCACGGCGGCCAGGGCGCGCACCGTGACCGGAACGAGATAGGGGGCGTTCGGCCGTCCGCGGTACGGCACCGGTGTCAGGAAGGGCGCGTCGGTCTCCACGAGGAGGAGCTCCAGAGGCGCCACGGCCACCGCGTCCCGCAGGTTCTGGGCGTTCTTGAAGGTGACGTTGCCGGCGAAGGACATGAAGTAGCCCTCGCGGGCGCACAGTTCCGCCATCTCCGCGTCGCCGGAGTAGCAGTGGAAGACGGTCCGCTCGGGGGCGCCCTCCTCCTTCAGCACGCGCAGCACGTCCTCGTGGGCGTCCCGGTCGTGGATGACGAGGGCCTTGCCGTGCCGCTTGGCGATCTCGATGTGGGCGCGGAAGGAGGACTCCTGCGCCTCCTTGCCCTCGGGCCCGGTGCGGAAGTAGTCGAGGCCGGTCTCGCCGACGCCCTTGACCTGCGGGAGTGCGGCCAGGCGGTCGATCTCCGCGAGCGCCTCGTCGAGCGCCGACGTGCCCCCTGCCTGGCGTGCGCCCTGCCTCGACCAGCCGTCGGGGTCGCCGTGCACGATGCGCGGGGCCTCGTTGGGGTGCAGGGCGACGGCGGCGTGGACGGCGTCGTACTGTCCCGCTGTCTCGGCCGCCCACCGCGAGCCCCGGATGTCGCAGCCGACCTGGACGACCGTGGTCACCCCGACCGACGCGGCTTTCGCGAGCGCCTCCTCCACGGTCCCGTCCTGCATGTCCAGGTGGGTGTGGGAGTCGGCGACCGGCACCCGGAGGGGCTCCGGGAGCGGCGGTGCCGCGTTCTTCTCGCGGGGGCTGTTCGAAGGCATGCCCCGATCCTACGAAAGGGGCAGTGCCCTCTTGGTCCCGAGACCGGTTCAGCTCGCCTTGCGCTGGAAGACGTGCAGCAGGTCGGCCAGGTGCCAGTGGTGGTCCTCGGTCGACACCCCGTCCCCGGCCCTCGGCGCCTCCACGGGCCCGGCGGCGGGCGTGCGGTGCTGTTGGTGCGCCGCGTCACGGGCGGACGCGACCCGGCCGGGCCGCATGATCCGGACGACGTGGTTGTCGCAGTTCGCGCACGTGGGCTTGGAGAGCGGCGAGGGCACGACCCGTCCGTCCACCATGTACTGCACGAACTCCCGGCCGTCGCCGTCGACGTGGTGCTCTATCTCGTACGACTGCTCCCACCCGTGCCCGCAGCGCATGCAGGCGAAGGAGTAGGACTCGTTGACGACTGCCGTGGCACCGGGGTGCCCTGCGATCTCGCTCATGCCAGCTCCTGTGTGTCCGCTGGGTCGAAGGACGGGTGCGTCCCTCACCCCAGTGGACGCCTCACAAGGCGCCAAGGCGACAGCCCTGTCGAGTGTTGGAGCCGATTTGGACTTTCCTTGCCAAACGGGCCGTCACACCGCGCGGAGCTTTGCATTCCGAGACTCCGCTTTACGCGCACATGGGGCGCATGCTCAGAAGTCATGCGCCCTGCTCAGAGGGGGTGTGACCCACCTCATGCGGCACGTCAGGAAGGCGCGTTCTTCGCCGCAACGACAGCATCGAAAACAACTCTCTTGGGGATACCCGCCTCGACGGCCACCGCGGCGATCGCCTCCTTGCGCCGCTCCCCCGCCTCCTCCCGCACCCGCACCCTGCGCACCAGCTCCGCGTCGTCGATCTCCTCGGCCCCCTTGGCGGGCGCCCCCTCGACGACGACGGTGATCTCCCCGCGCACCCCTTCGGCGGCCCACTCGGCCAGGAAGCCCAGCGTGCCCCGCTTGACCTCCTCGTACGTCTTGGTCAGCTCCCGGCACACCGCGGCCCGCCGCTCGGCACCGAACACCTCGGCCATCGCGGCGAGGGTGTCGTCGAGCCGGTGGGGCGCCTCGAAGTACACGAGGGTGCGCCGCTCGTCGGCGACCTCCCGCAGCCGAGACAGCCGCTCACCGCCCTTGCGCGGCAGGAACCCCTCGAAGCAGAACCGGTCGACGGGCAGCCCGGACAGCGCGAGCGCGGTGAGCACCGCGGACGGTCCGGGTACGGCGGTGACCCGGACGTCCTTCTCGACGGCCGCGGCGACCAGCCGGTACCCGGGGTCGGACACCGAGGGCATCCCGGCGTCCGTGACGAGCAACACACGTGCGCCGCCGAGGAGTTCCTCGACGAGTTCGGGCGTACGGGCGGCCTCGTTGCCCTCGAAGTACGACACCACGCGCCCCTTGGGCGTCACGTCCAGCGCCTGGGTCAGCCTGCGCAGCCGGCGGGTGTCCTCGGCCGCGATCACGTCGGCTCCGGCCAGTTCCGCCGCCAGCCGGGGAGGAGCGTCCGCGATGTCGCCGATGGGGGTGCCTGCCAGGACAAGGGTTCCAGTCACCTCCCCATCCTCCCAGGGGCGGCCCGAACCGGACGCATCCGCCCATGCACGGGACTCACACAGCGCCGTTCCCTACGATGGCGCGGTGACCAGTACCGCGTCCTCCACGGACACCCGGCAGGACCAGGCCCCCCAGGACCGGCGGCCGTCGTGGCAGCAGAGGCTGCGCCGTTTCGGCTACACCGCACCGGCCAGAAGCGATGTGCGCGAGCGCCTGGTGCCGCCGTACGTCGAACCCAGTGCGCGGATGTGGCAGGTCCTGGGTGTGCCCGGAGTGCTCGCCGAGCGGATCGCGCGCTGGTCGGGCTGGGTCGGGCCGCTGCTGGTGACGCTGGTGGCGGGTCTGATGCGGTTCTGGAACCTGGGCAGCCCGAAGAAGGTGATATTCGACGAGACGTACTACGCGAAGGACGCGTGGGCGCTCGTCCACCGCGGCTTCGAGCTCAGCTGGGGCAAGAACGTCGACAGCCAGATCCTGTCCTCGAACGGGCACGTCCCGCTGCCGACGGACGCCGCGTATGTGGTGCATCCGCCGGTCGGCAAGTACGTCATCGGGCTCGGCGAGCTGATGTTCGGGTTCAACCCGTTCGGCTGGCGGTTCATGACGGCGTTGCTCGGCACGCTGTCGGTGCTGATCGTGTGCCGGGTGGGCCGCCGGATCTTCCGCTCCACGTTCCTGGGCTGCCTGGCGGGCGCGCTGATGACCGTGGACGGCCTGGCCTTCGTGATGGCGCGGACCGCGCTGCTCGACGGCGTGCTGATGTTCTTCGTGCTGGCCGCGTTCGCCTGCCTGGTCATCGACCGCGACCGGGCCCGGGAGAAACTCGCCGCCGCGCTGCCGGTCGACTCCCACGGCCTCGTGCGCCCCGACGCGCACATCGCGGACACCCTGCGCCTGGGCTGGCGCCCCTACCGCTGGCTGGCGGGCCTGCTCCTCGGTCTGGCCATGGGCACCAAGTGGAACGGGCTGTTCTTCCTCATCGCCTTCGGCGTCATGACGGTGCTGTGGGACGTCGGCTCGCGCCGGGTCGCGGGCGCGAGCCGCCCGTACGAGGCGGTCCTCAAGTACGACCTCGGCATCGCGTTCCTGGCCATGGTGCCGGTCGCGGTCGCCACCTACGTCACCTCGTGGATCGGCTGGATCCTCTCGCCCGCGGACGGCACCGGCGGCTACTACCGCAACTGGGCCGCGACCGACGGCAAGGGCGGCAGCTGGACCTTCCTGCCCGACTGGTGGCGCAGCCTGATCCACTACGAGCACGAGGTCTACAAGTTCAACGTCGGCCTGTCCTCGCCGCACACCTACATGTCCAACCCGTGGAGCTGGATCGTCGACGGCCGCCCGGTCTCGTACTTCTACGAGTCCCCCGCGCCCGGCACCGACGGCTGCCCGGTGGACGCGGGCGAGAAGTGCGCCCGCGAGGTCCTGGCGATCGGCACGCCCCTGCTGTGGTGGGCGGCCTGCTTCGCGATCCTCTACGTCCTGTGGCGCTGGTTCTTCCGCCGCGACTGGCGGGCGGGCGCCATCGCCTGCGGTATCGCGGCCGGCTACCTCCCCTGGTTCAACTACCAGGAACGCACGATCTTCTTCTTCTACACGATCGTCTTCCTCCCCTTCCTCTGCCTGGCCGTGGCCATGATGGTCGGCGCCCTCGTCGGCCCCCCACGCGCCTCCGACACCCGCCGGGTGGCAGGCGCCACGGCAGCGGGCGTCCTGGTCCTCCTGATCGCCTGGAACTTCATCTACTTCTGGCCGCTGTACACGGGGACGTCGATCCCGATCGACGAGTGGCGGTCGCGGATGTGGCTGGACACCTGGGTCTGAGCGGGCTGCGGAGGCCACACGGTGGAGATCGTCGGTTGGATGGGTGTCGCCGTCGGCGCGATCCTGGTGGTGACCGCCCTGGGTCCGCTGCCCAGGAGGTGGCGACGGCAGGTGCCCCATGTGCGCCCGATCGTGGCGGCCATGGGGATCACCGTCGTCGGAAGCGAGGGGCAGGACCTCCACTGGTCCGACCGGTTCCAAACACCCCTCGCGGCCGCGGCTCTGACGCTGTGGGCGGTCGCCCTCGTGAGACTGGCGTGGGCACGCCGTAACAAGAAAAGCTGATCCCGGTCGACGACCGGGATTCACGTATGTGTTTGAGCGCCCGGGTCGACCAATCCGGAAACTCCTACCCCGGTTGTCACACCTCCCCCTTAGAGTGCCCACAGCAACGGGGGAATCGGGGAGGGGACCGGACCATGGCCAAGGGAGTGAAGGTCGCTGTCGTCAGCACGGTGTTCGCCGTGATGGTCGGCGGGGCGGGGTACGGCACGTACAACTTCGTGTCGGCGATGAGAGACGACGGGTCGGACGGCGTCAGGAGCGGGCCGCCGGACGCCGACGAGATCGCGGAGACGTCGAAGGACTTCTTCGCGGCCTGGGAGAAGGGCGACGCGGCGAGCGCGGCCGCGCTCACGAACAACAGCACGACGGCCAAGGTGCTGCTGACGGACTACGCGGCGGACGCCCACATCGGCGACGTACGGATCACGCCCGGCAGGGCGACCGGCGCGACCGTGCCGTACAGCGTGAAGGCGACCGTGTCGTACGACGGGAAGTCGAAGCCGCTGGCGTACGAGAGCAAGCTGACCGTCGTACGCGGGGTGACCACCGGGAAGGCGCTCGTCGACTGGCAGCCCTCCGTGGTGTACCCGAAGCTCCAGGCGGACGACAGGCTCGTCACCGGTGAGTCCGCGAACCCGTCCATCGAGGCGGTGGACCGCGACGGCAAGGTGCTGACCAAGGAGAAGTACCCCTCCCTCGGCCCGGTCCTGGACACCCTGCGCGAGAAGTACGGGAGCATGGTCGGCGGCACTCCCGGCATCGAGCTGGTCATCAAGCACCCGGACCAGACGCCCGACACCTCGCTGCTCACGCTCTCCGAGGGCAAGGCGGGCGAGCTGCAGACCACGATCAGCGCGACCGCGCAGGGCGCCGCCGAGAAGGCGGTGAAGCTGTACGGCCAGTCCTCGGTCGTCGCCGTCAAACCCAGCACCGGCGAGGTGCTGGCCGTGGCCAACAACCGTACGGACGCCTTCAACGCGGCCTTCGAGGGCACCAAGGCACCCGGCTCCACCATGAAGATCATCACCGCCGCGATGCTCATCGACAACGGCGTGACCTCGATGAACGGTCCGGCGCCCTGCCCGGACAGCGCGGTGTGGCAGGGGCAGACCTTCAAGAACCTCACCGGCATGCAGCCCAACGAGGGCGCCACGCTGTCCAACAGCTTCATGCGGTCCTGCAACACCGCCTTCATCAAGCTGATCGACGAGAAGCCGCTCACCGACGAGTCGCTGACGCTGGAGGCCCAGAACCGGTTCGGGATCGGCGAGGACTGGAAGACCGGCATCGTCTCCTTCGACGGCAAGGTCCCCCCGGTCAGCGGTCCTGACCGGGCGGCGGGCGCGATAGGCCAGGGCCAGGTCCAGATGAACCCGCTGAACATGGCCTCCGTGACGGCGACCGCGATCACCGGCGACTTCCGCCAGCCCTACCTGGTCCCGCCGAAGCTCGACGACCGCGAACTGGCCACCGCCAAGGGGCTGCCGTACGACACGGCCTCCCAGCTGAAGCAGATGATGCGGCTGACCGCGACCCAGGGCACCGCGGCCAAGGCGATGGCGGGGCTCGGCGGGGACATCGGCGCGAAGACCGGTTCCGCGGAGGTCGACGGACAGGCGGTGTCCAACAGCTGGTTCACCGGTTTCCGCAACGACATGGCCGCGGCGGCCATGACGGAGGAGGGCGGCCACGGCGGCGACGCGGCCGGCCCGATTGTCGCAGCTGTGCTACGAGCCGCAGGCTGACGTCACCCGCGCAGGGCAGGGACTCTAGTCTGTTGCCGTCGTTGGGATGCATGAGGGCAACGGGGACCCTGGGATAGCGCGGAGGAAGCGTAAGTCGTGGGTAACAGAAGGCGCGTCGCCGAGCGACGGAAGACCAAGCCCGCCGTGATCGGCGGGGCGATCGCCGTGGCCGTCGTCGGCGCCGGCTTCGGTGTCTACGCGCTGTACGGCGCCGGGTCGGCGGCCGACCGGACGCAGAACACGTCCGCGGCCGCCGACCAGAAGCCGAAGGTCAAGACCGGCCCGCTGTCGGCGACCGAGGTGACCACCACCGCGAACGCCTTCCTCACCTCCTGGCAGCAGGGCAAGGTGACCGCGGCCGCCGCCACGACCAGCGACGCCAAGGCGGCCACCACCCTGCTCACCGGCTACACCAAGGACGCCCACATCACCGGCGTCACCCTCACCCCGGGCACCCCGACCGGCGACAAGGTGCCCTTCTCCGTGAAGGGGACGGTGTCGTACAAGGGCCTCACCAAGCCGCTCACCTACGCCAGTTCGCTGACCGTCGTCCGCAACACCGGCACCGGGAAGCCGCAGGTCGACTGGGTCGCCTCGGTCGTCCACCCGGATCTGAAGGACGGTGACACCCTCGTCACCGGCGAGTCGGGGACCCCGCCCATCAAGGCGTTCGACCGGGACGGCGGCGAGCTGACCGCGGCCAAGTACCCCTCCCTCGCCACGGTCCTGGACGGCCTGCGGGAGAAGTACGGCAAGAAGGCCGGCGGCAAGGCGGGCATCGAGCTGCGGGTGATCCGCGGCAAGGACTCCGGTTCCGCCAAGTCCGAGTCCTCCAAGTCCTCCAAGGACTCCGACAAGACCCTCGTCGAGCTCAGCGAGGGCACTCCGGGCACCGTGAAAACCACCCTGAACCCGACGCTCCAGGCCGCCGCGGAACGGCAGGTCAAGACCCAGGCCCGGTCCTCCGTGGTCGTCCTGCGCCCGTCGACCGGCGAGATCCTCGCCGTGGCCAACGCCAACCCCGGCTTCAACACCGCCTTCCTGGGCTCCCTCGCCCCGGGCTCCACGATGAAGGTCATCACCTCCTCGCTGCTGATCGAGAAGGACCTCGCGTCGGCGGACAAGCCGCACCCCTGTCCCAAGTACTTCACGTATGGCGGCTGGAAGTTCCAGAACGACGACAAGTTCGAGATCAAGGGCGGCACCTTCAAGGCGAGCTTCGCCCGCTCCTGCAACACCGCCTTCATCAGCCAGGCGGGCAAGCTGGACAACGACAGCCTCACCAAGCAGGCCCAGCAGGTCTTCGGCCTGTCCATGGACAACTGGGCGATCGGCGTCCCGTCCTTCGACGGTTCGGTGCCGGTGCAGAGCGCGGCCCAGAAGGCGGCCTCGCTCATCGGCCAGGGCGGGGTCCGGATGAACCCGCTGAACATGGCGTCGGTCGCCGCCACCGTCGAGTCGGGCACCTTCAAGCAGCCCTACCTGGTCTCTCCCTCGGTCGACAACCGCACGCTGGCCACCGCCTCGCGCACGATGTCCTCGGGCACGCTGTCGCAACTGCGTGAGCTGATGGCGTACACGGCGGCCTACGGCACGGCGCAGGAGGCGATGTCCGGGGTCACCGGCAACGTCGGCGCCAAGACCGGCTCCGCCGAGGTCGACGGCCAGAGCAAGCCCAACGGCTGGTTCACCGCCTACCGCGGCGACCTCGCGGCCGCGGGCGTCGCCCAGGCGGGCGGCCACGGCGGCGACACGGCGGGCCCGATCGTGGCGGCGCTGCTGAAGATGGGCGGCTGACCCCTCACAGCGGTCAGCCCCGTACGGGTGCCGCGGCCATGTACGTCCGCCGGAGAAACCTCAGCAGTGCCTTCTGCTCGAACTGGACCACCGACACCCCCTGCGGGGAGTGGAACTCCAGCACGGCCTGCACCCGCCCGCACGGCCATACGCGGACCTCACCGCTGCCGGCGGGCGCTCGCAGCCCCTGCTCCAGCAGGGCACGTGAGAAAGTCCACTCGTGCGGCCCCGGCAGACCGACCCGTACCGAGCGCGGGTCGATGTCGGGGTCGTAGCGCAGGACCACCGGGATCGCCTCGTCCTCCGCGATGTCCGCGTCCGAAACGATGTGGGCTCGTGCGTACTGTTCGACTACAGACATCGTGACGGGCCTCTCACGCTGCGTAACCTGTGCGGAATCTGTGCATCCATTCCCTTCCCAGCGTCGCACATTTCCCGCGTTTCGCCCCCGGGACCAAAAGGCCGCCAACGCCTCCCGCTCGCTGTTCGCGTCACCCCTCTCTTGCAAAAGGTTCGCAACAAGCCACATCATCTAACGGTGCATGTGCCTGACGGATTCATAGACGCCCCCATCTCGGCAGCGACCGGAGTCGTAGCGGCTGCCGCCGTCGCGGTGAGCCTGCGCGGCGCCCGACGCGAGCTGGACGAGCGCACCGCGCCGCTCGCCGGCCTGGTCGCGGCGTTCATCTTCGCCGTACAGATGCTGAACTTCCCGGTCGCCGCGGGGACCAGCGGACACCTGCTCGGCGGGGCTCTGGCCGCGATCCTCGTGGGCCCCTACACAGGGGTCCTGTGCGTCTCCGTGGTCCTGCTCATGCAGGGCGTCCTGTTCGCGGACGGCGGTCTGACCGCGCTCGGCGTGAACATCACCGACATGGCCGTGGTCACCACGGTCGTGGCGTACGCGGTGTTCCGCGGGCTGGTCAAGGTGCTCCCGCGCAGGCGGAGTTCGATCACCGCGGCCTCCTTCGTGGCCGCCGTGCTCTCCGTGCCCGCCGCGGCCGTCGCCTTCACCCTGATCTACGCCGTCGGCGGCACCACCGACGTCTCCATCGGCAAGGTCGCCACCGCGATGATCGGCGTCCACGTCCTCATCGGCATCGGTGAGGCCGCGATCACCGCGCTGACGGTCGGCGCCGTCGTCGCCGTACGCCCTGACCTGGTGTACGGCGCGCGGGGCCTCCAGCAGAAGCTGCAACTGCGGGTCGACGGACAGCTGGTGGACGTGCCGGCCGCCGAAACGACCCCTGTCGCCGCCCGCTCCCACCGCAAGGTCTGGATCACGGGCCTCGTCGCCTCCCTGGTCCTCGCCGGGTTCGTCAGCTTCTACGCCTCCGCCGATCCCGACGGTCTGGAGAAGGTCGCCGCCGACAAGGGCATCGACGCCAGGACCGAGGAGCACGCCACCGCGGACTCACCACTCGCGGACTACGGCGTGAAGGACGTCGAGAACGCCCGCCTGTCCGGGGGGCTGGCGGGCGTGATCGGCGTCGGCGTGACCGTGGTCGCGGGCAGCACGGTGTTCTGGGCGGTGCGCAGGCGTCGCAGCGCCGACACCACCCCCGTCAGCACCGGCGTCTGACATGGGTGCCGGACACGCGCACAGGCTCTACCGGCACGGGCACTCGCCCGTGCACGGCCTGCCGCCGCACACGAAACTCGCGGCCGTCTTCGCCTTCGTGGTGGTCGTCGTCTCGACCCCGCGCGAGGCGATGTGGGCGTTCGGCCTGTACGCCGTCCTCCTGGGCGTCGTCGCGTACGCCGCCCGCGTGCCCGCGGGCTTCCTGCTGAAGCGGCTGCTGATCGAGGTGCCGTTCGTGGCGTTCGCGGTGCTCATGCCGTTCGTCGCGGAGGGCGAGCGGGTCGAGGTCCTCGGGCTGTCCCTGAGCGTGAGCGGCCTGTGGGGTGCCTGGAACGTGCTCGCCAAGGGCACGCTCGGTGTCGCCGCTTCGGTGCTGCTCGCCTCCACCACCGAACTGCGCGAACTGCTCCTCGGCCTGCAACGCCTCAAGCTGCCGCCGCTCCTCGTCCAGATCGCGTCCTTCATGATCCGCTACGGCGATGTCATCACCGACGAGATGCGGCGGATGCGGATCGCGCGGGAGTCGCGGGGGTTCGAGGCGAGCGGCGTCAAACACTGGGGCGTCCTCGCGAAGTCGGCAGGCGCCCTGTTCATCCGCTCCTACGAGCGCGGCGAGCGGGTGCACCTGGCCATGGTCAGCCGCGGTTACGCCGGTTCGATGCCGGTCATCGACGAGGTGACCGCGTCCCGGGCGCAGTGGTCGTACGCCCTCGCGCTCCCCGTCGCCGCCCTTGTCGTCTGCGTGGTGGGATGGACCCTGTGAGCACTGTTTCCCTGGAGGTCTCCGGCCTCGCCTTCGCCTACCCCGACGGCCACCAGGCCCTGTTCGGCGTGGACTTCTCGATCGCGCGCGGTGAGCGGGTCGCGCTGCTCGGCCCGAACGGCGCCGGCAAGACGACCCTGGTGCTGCACCTCAACGGCATCCTGGGCGGCGGGGTGGGCTCGGTGAAGGTCGCCGGGCTGCCCGTGGACAAGAAGCACATGGCGGAGATCCGGCGCAAGGTCGGGATCGTCTTCCAGGACCCCGACGACCAGCTCTTCATGCCGAGCGTGCGCGAGGACGTGGCGTTCGGACCCGCCGCGGCCGGGCTCAGGGGCCCCGAACTGGAGGAGCGCGTGGACCGTGCGCTCACCAGGGTCGGCATGGCGGAGTTCAAGGACCGGCCCCCGCACCACCTCTCCTTCGGCCAGCGGCGCCGGGTGGCGGTGGCGACCGTGCTGGCGATGGAGCCGGAGATCCTCGTCCTGGACGAGCCCTCCTCCAACCTGGACCCGGCGTCCCGTCGCGAACTCGCCGACATCCTGCGCTCGTTGGACGTGACCGTGCTCATGGTCACCCACGACCTGCCGTACGCGCTTGAGCTGTGCCCGCGCTCCCTGATCCTGAGCGAGGGCACCATCGCCGCGGACGGGAAGACCGCCGAACTCCTCACCGACGACGAGCTGATGCGGGCCCACCGGCTGGAGCTGCCCTTCGGATTCGATCCGCGGTCCGTGACAATGGGCGCGTGACGAACGAAGAGGACGCCGGATCACTGCTGCTCGACGACCAGTTGTGCTTCGCGCTGTACGCCGCCCAGCGCGCGGTGACCGCCGCGTACCGGCCGCTCCTCGACGAGCTCGGGCTCACCTACCCGCAGTACCTCGTACTGCTGGTGTTGTGGGAGCGCGGCGAGACCACGGTGAAGGAGCTGGCGAGCGCCCTGCGCCTCGACTACGGCACGGTCTCGCCGTTGCTCAAACGGCTGGAGAGCGCGGGCCTGGTACGCCGGGAGCGCGCGGCGGCCGACGAGCGCTCGGTCCTCGTCGCGTGCACGGGTCGCGCCGAGGAACTCAGGGAGCGCGCGATCTGCCTCCCGGGCGCCCTGCTCGCGGCGACGGATCTCGACGGCACGGAGGCCGCGCGGTTGCGGGAGGAGTTGCGGCGGCTCACGCAACGGGTGGACGCGGCGGCCGAGCGCCCCCACTGACCTCCTGTTACCCGAAGTCGCCACCCCTGGTGGCCCGGCACCGACCTACCGGCCGGTACCTTGTGCACGATGTACTTGCGCACACTTCTCCGGGGGGGAGATCAGCCATGACTGAGGAAACCGTCGTCGACACCCGGCCGACGAAGATCATGTACGTCGCCGAGGCCACCGCGCACGGCGGCCGGGACGGCTATGTCACCAGCCAGGACGGCCAGATCGAGCTGAAGGTCGCGATGCCGCCCGCGCTCGGCGGGGACGGCAACGGCACCAACCCGGAGCAGCTGTTCGCCGCCGGATACAGCGCCTGCTTCCACAACGCGCTGATCCTCGTGGGCAACCGCGCCGGCTACGACCTCACCGGCTCAACGGTCGCCGCGAAGGTCGGCATCGGCCCTAACCGGACTCAGGGCTACGGCCTCGCGGTCGCCCTGAGCGTCTCCCTTCCGATCCTCGACGCCGGCCTCGCGGCGAAGCTCGTGGACGCGGCCCACGAGGTCTGCCCGTACTCGAACGCGACCCGCGGGAACATCGACGTGACGATTCTGCTTGGCTGAGAGAGGCACCGGGCCACAGCAGGAGGAGTACGGGCGTGGACGTGAACGGCACAGTCGCCGAGGGCTTCGAGCCGGTCAGGGATGTGTTCGCGCGGAACTTCGAGGCGCTCGGGGACCGGGGCGCGGCGGTCGCCGTGTACCGGGACGGGCGCAAGGTCGTCGACCTGTGGGCCGGCACCAAGGACGTCGACGGCACCGAGCCCTGGCGGCACGGCACCGCGCAGGTCGTGCGCTCGGCGACCAAGGGCGTCGCCGCCGCCGTACCCCTGATGCTGCACCGGCGCGGGGAGCTGGACCTGGACGCGCCGGTGGCCGAGTACTGGCCGGAGTTCAAGGCGCGCGGCAAGGAGCGGGTGCTGGTCCGGCACGTGCTGAACCACCGGGCCGGGCTGCCGGTGATCGACCGGCCGCTCACCCCCGAGGAGGCCCTGGACCCGCTAAAGGGCCCCGAGGCGGTCGCCGCGCAGGCACCCGTGTGGGAGCCCGGCACGGACCACGGGTACCACGCGCTGACGTACGGCTGGATGCTGGACGAGCTGGTGCGCAGGGTCACCGGGCTCGGTGCCGGTGAGTGGATCGCGCGGGAGATCGCCGGGCCGCTCGGGGCCGAGTTCTGGCTCGGGCTGCCGGAGGAAGAGGAGGCGGCCGGGCGGACGGGACGAGTGGGCCGTATCGAGGCGCCGGAGCCCACCGGCGCCCTGCGCGCCCGGCCCAAGCGGTCCGTCACCGAGGCCTACGAGGATCCCGGCTCCCTCACCCGCCGTGCCTTCGCCGCGATCACCCCCTTCCCCGACCAGAACGCACCGGCGTACCGGGCGAGCGCCCTGCCCGCGACCAACGGGATCGCGACGGCGGACGGGCTGGCGCGGATCTACGCGGCGATGGTCGGCGAGGTCGACGGGGTGCGGCTCCTCGACCCGGCCACGGTCGAGCTCGCCCGGACCGAGGAGTCGGCGGGCCCGGACCGGGTGCTCGTCGTGAACACCCGGTTCGGCCTTGGCTACATGCTGCACGGCAGCGCGTCGCCGTTCCTCGGAGCAGGCTCCTTCGGGCACCCCGGCCGCGGCGGCTCCCTCGGCTTCGCCGACCCGGAGACGGGCATCGCCTTCGGCTATGTCACCAACGGCTTCCGCAAGACGGTCACGGCGGACCCGCGGGCGCAGGCGCTGGTCAGGGCGGTACGGGCGGCCCTGTGACAGCTACACGTTGATCGAGTGGGACGTCCGCCCGGACGCCTCGTCGATCTCGTCGTGCGCCTTGGTCAGCAGCTGCATCGCGAGTTCGTTCAGGGCCCGCGCCCCCGCGACCTCCTCACCGACCCGCGGCTGATTCGTGTCGCTGCGGTGGCGGCTGGCGTGTCCGTGCCCCCGTACCTCGGTCCCGTCGGGCAGGCGCACCATCGCGACCGCCCGGGTGTGCTGATCGTCCTCCAGGAACTCCATTTCCACATGCCATCCCACTGCGGTGCGCATCATGACGGTCACCTCCGGAGTGTGTCCTTCCAGGGTGCTCCTCGGAAGGCGGCGGCGCACTGGGCGCTGTTGCGGACATCACGGCTCTCGTTCACCGGCCGTTCATGTCAGGACATGCATCATTCGGGCTGAACGACCACCACGGACGGAGGCCCGCCATGGTTCCGCGCAGGTCCGCACTGAGCGCGTCACTCGCCGCCGGGCTGCTCGTCTGCGTCACCGGGTGCGGCGTGGCCGACGGCGGTGTCCGGAGCGAGGGCCCGGCCCCCACCCGCGCCCCCTGGACCGGACCGGTGTACGTCCTGAACTGGGAGTCCGAGCCCGCCGAGCGGCCCGGCCTGATGGACCTGACCGACTACACGACCCTGGACTGGATGCGGTGGCGCGACTGGGGCTCGCCCCGCGCCACCGCGACCGGCTTCGTGATGGACTACGCCTGCGCCTCCGACTGCCCCCGGGACGCGCTGCCGAGCTACCGGGTCGAGATCGTGCTCAGCGGGCTGGTGAAGCGCCAGTACGCGGCGTACTACAGCCACGCGGCCGTCACCCCCGTACACCGCCCCGCGCCCGACTGGGCGGAGGACGTGAGCAGCGTGTCCCTGCGCGTGCCGAAGCCCTGACAACGTTGCCCGACCCACGGGGGAGACAGAACATGCACGACATCCTGCTCGTCGAGGACGACGAGATGATCCGCGGGGCCACCCGGCTGACCCTCGAGGGTCACGGCTACCGTGTCCACGCGGCCGCCGACGGGGTGCACGGTCTTGAGATGTTCCGGGCGTCCCGGCCCGACGTGGCGATCCTCGACATCATGCTGCCGGGCCTCAACGGGGTGAGCCTGGCGGGCCGTATCCGCGAGGAGTCCGGTGTCCCGGTGCTGCTGATCTCGGCGCGCAACGACCCGGTGGACGTGGTGATGGGCCTGGAGGCGGGCGCCGACGACTATGTGACCAAGCCGTTCGACGGCCCGGTCCTGGTCGCCCGGATCCGCTCGCTGCTGCGCCGGGCGGCACCCGCCGAACCGGCCCCGCCGGATCCCAAGACCACTCGCCGGTGCTTCGGTGACCTGGAGTTCTGCCCGACGACCCTGGAGGTACGGCGGGGCGGGAGCCCCCTCGCGCTGACCACCACCGAGCTGAAGCTGCTGCGGGAGTTCGCCGGCGCCCCCGGCATCGTGCTCACCCGGGACCTGCTCCTGGAGCGGGTCTGGGACTACGCCTGGTCCGGGGACACCCGGGTGGTGGACGTCCATGTGCAGCGGCTGCGGGCCAAGATCGGCCGGGAGCGGATCGAGACGGTACGGGGCTTCGGCTACCGGCTGTGCCGTTAGGCCGCTGTGAACATCGGTACGAAAGTCGCCCTCGCCGTCGCCGCGGCGGCCGTGACCGTCGCCGCCGTGATCGGCGTCCTGGTCCACCGGGTCACCGCCGCCGAGCAGCTCTCCACCGCCCGCTCCGAGCTGGACCGGCAGCTGGTCAGCGCCGCCTACGACTACGCCGCCGCCCGCAGGTCCCCGGCCCGGATCAACCCACCGGATCTGCCGGGGCCGGTGGCGCGTGCGGTGCGGGGCGGATCCCGGGTGACGTATCTCCACGATGGCAGGCTGTGGGCGGCGACGCAGGTGGCGGACCGGGAGGTGCTGGCGCTGTCGCGGTCGTACGCGCCGGAGATCCAGCGGCTCGCGACGCTGGACCGGACCCTGACCGCGGTGGGGGCGGGCGCGACCGTGCTGGTGTCGCTGGCAGGGCTCGCCCTCGGGGTGCGGATGGGCCGCCGGGCCATGGCCGCGGCCCGCACCGCGGAGTCCATCGCCGACGGCCGGCTCGACGCCCGGGCACGCCCCGACGGCCGGGACGAGATCGCCCGCCTGTCCGTGTCCGTGAACACCATGGCGGACGCGCTGGGAGCCCGGCTGGAGGCCGAACGCCGGGTGACCGCCGACATCGCGCATGAGCTGCGCACGCCGGTCGCGGGCATGTCGACGGCGGCGGGACTGCTGCCGCCGGGCCCGGCCACGGACCTGATCGTGCGGTCTGTGAAGAACCTGCGCTCCCTGGTCGAGGACGTCCTCGAAGTGGCCCGCATGGACGCCCGGGTCGCCGCGCTGGACACGGAGGAGCGACAGGTCAGCGCAATGGCCCGGCGAGCGGTGACCGGCCTCGGGCAGACCGGCCAAGGGCGGAACGAGACGGACACCGGAACCAGCCAGGGGCAGGACACGGCAGACGACGGGACCGGCCAGGGGCAGGACGAGACGGACACCGGAACCAGCCAGGGGCAGGACACGGCAGACGACGGGACCGGCCAGGGGCAGGACGAGACGGCCACCGGAACCAGCCAGGGGCAGGACACGGCAGACGACGGGAACCGCCGGGTGCGGGTGGTCGTGGTGGCCGACGCCGTCGTGGTCACCGATCCTCGGCGGGTGGAGCGGGTGCTCGCCAACCTCGTCTCCAACGCGCTGCGGCACGGGGCGCCGCCCGTCGAGGTCGAGGTGGACGGGCCCGTCGTGCGGGTCCGGGATCGCGGTGAGGGCTTTCCGGCCGATCTCCTCGCGGTGCTGCACACCTCCGGCCCGCAGCGGTTTCGTACGACCGCGCCGGGCACCGGAACCGGGCTGGGGCTGACGATCGCGGTCGGCCAGGCGCGGCTGCTGGGCGCCCGCCTGACCTTCCGCAACCGTCCCGACGGCGGGGCGGAAGCCGTGCTCAGGCTCCCGGAGCGGCCTCCAGGGTGAGGGGAGGACATCTCAGCGGTACGGCCTCCGTGTCACAGCCGTCGATCGGTCGTGATGAACCGCTGATACACAGTCGTGCGGCGGTCGAGATGTTCGCTTCCTACGTTCCTCACGCCAGCCCGACCGACAGGCCGGGATCCCCAGTGAAGGAACGACCTCGTATGAACGCAACCCTCGCCACGGCCCCCGCGCGCCAGGAGAGCACCGCCGGGCAGGCATCCGGGCCCTGGTGGCGCAGCAGGCGTCAGCTGTCCGTCCTGCTGCTCCTCGCCGCCCTGTTCACGGGCGCCTTCCAAACCGTCCCGGCCCTCCAGAACCCCGCGAGCGCGGCCGTCTCCGGAAACCTCAACGGAACGACCAACCCGCCGAGCGGCTTCAACACCGCGATCAACTACTGGTCGAACCAGGGCTGGCCGGTCAGCGCCTCGAACCGGACGCACACCCGGATCCTGTGCGATTGGGACGGCGTCCACAACTACTGCGTCAACCACCGCCAGTTCATCGACGGCGGCGGCCGCTACAACGACCGCGACGGCCAGCTGCGGCAGTACCTCCTCGGCGGCGGCTCGGGCTCGCAGATCTGCTCCCAGCACGGCTCCACCATGTGCCTCGGCCACGCACCCGTGAGCAGCTGGATCGGCAACTTCCACGAGTACGACGTGGAGTGGCGCAACACCCGCGGCACCAACCGCGGCACCCTGCGTATCGTCCGCGTGCACGGCGGCCCGAACGACGGTGACACCTTCGTGACGACCGACCACTACCGCAACTTCACCTTCATCGGCCACCGCCACTGACGCCGTCGGCACCCCCGACGACCCCTTGAGCCGGGCCGACCCCCTGACAGGTCGGTGGACGGACCCACCGCTCCCCCATGGGTCCGTCCACCGGCCGCCGTACGAAGGAGTCCACCCAGAGATGACACCGAGCAACCCCGCCTGGGAGGCCATGCCGGAGGAGGAGTCGGAAGCGCGCTGGTCGCGGTTCATCGACCGCTTCCGCTTCCACCCCGGCGTGCACCCCGAGGACTGGCCTGCCGTCGACGAGCCGGCGCCTTCGGTCACCTACGACCTCACGCCCCTCTTCGAGGCGGCGGAACCGGAGTCCTCGGCCGTCCTGGACCGTCTGGAGCGGCAGGTCCTGGCCTCCCTGACCGAGGCGTTCCCCGCGGGCGAGCGCCTGGCGGTGCTGGACTGGCAGCACACCGGCCAGTGGTTCCGCCCGCATCTGGCCTCGGACGTCCCCTGGCCGGTGCCGGTCTTTCCGAACGGCGACTACCACCTCTTCCTGACCGAGGACCTGACCGACGGCATCCTCGGCCACCCCTGGGAGCGGACCCTGTGCGTCTTCGGCCCGCGCCTGACCGCCACGCTGGTCCCGCGGCTGAACTGGCTCCCGGTCGCCCGGTCACGGTCGTGACGAGAGACCAGGGCCCCGGTCCGGGACCCTGGTGTGATCGGGCCGGTCAGCCGTCGGACTCGGCCGACGGAAGGTAGGCGCCCGGTACCTCGGCGGGGGCGTAGACCTTCTTGTCGCCGGGGTACGGCTTGGTCCAGGCGTGGGTCTGGTACCAGGTGTACCGGTTCATCTGCTCGGCATTGGCGTAGTCCGGCACCGCGTGAGCGCCGGTCAGGCGCTGGTGCGAGGCCCAGGTCTTCCACTCGGCGGCGAGGTCCCGCTGGGCCGCCGGTACCGCCGCGGAGGTCGGCGCGGGGGCCGCGTCGGCGTCCTGGGCGGCCGGGGTGTCCGCGCCGCAGGAGGGCGTGGGACTCACGCCGAGGGTCAGCGAGGTGCGGTTGGGGACCGCCGTGAACGGGGTGTCGTCCGGCCTGCCCGTGAACGCCCCGTACATCGGAGTCGCCGCGCTGTCCTTCTGGTTCATCGGGTGGATCCCGAGGATCTGCTCGACGGTGCGGATCATCGTGATCTGCGTGTAGTAGTGGCTGTCTACGATGCCGTGCTGGGCGTAGGGGCTGATGATCTGGACCGGCGCCCGGTGGCCGTCAACGTGGTCGAGGCCGTTCTGGGAGTCGTCCTCGACGACGAAGATCGCGGAGTCCTTCCAGTACTTGCTGTGGGAGATCTCGTCGACCATCCGGCCGACCGCGAGGTCGTTGTCGGCGACCTCGGCGGCGGCGTTGGCCGGGCCGCCGGTGTGGTCGTTGGAGAACCAGAACATGTTCAGGTTCGCCGGGCCGTTCTTCTCGAAGTCCTGCTTCCAGATCTGTTCCTTGTAGACGTCCGGCACGCTGAGGTCGAACATCGGGAAGCCCTGCACGGACACCTTGTTGAGCGAGGGGATCGCCGAGCCGGTCTGGATGGGGTACTGGGTCTGTGCCCCCGTCGCCGCCATGGTCTTGCTGTCGCAGTACAGGTTCTGCCAGTTGGCGCCGGCCGGCTTGGACTCCGTCGACTGGAACTCGCCGAAGTCCTTGACCGACTTGCCGGCCGCCTGGGCGCCGGTCCAGATGAAGCCGGACTTCTGGTGGCCCAGCACGTCGTTCTCGGTGTCGTAACTGCGCGTGTACTCACCGGCGGAGGACTCGGTGTACTCCGGGTTGTCCGACTGCATCAGCCAGTTGTGGCCCTCGGCGGAGTTGGTGCCGATGTCGTAGAAGTTGTCGTAGAGGCCGAACTGCTGGGCCAGGGCGTGCTGGTTGGGTGTGACGTTCGCGCCGAAGGTCGTCAGCGCCGGGTCGCCGTCGCCCTGCGGGAGGTCGCCGTAGACCTGGTCGTAGGTGCGGTTCTCCTTGACGAGCAGGAAGACGTGCTTGATCGTCGAGGGGTCGCCGAGGCGGGCCGGGACCGGGACGGGCTTGGCGTGGCTGCCGCCCTGCGCCGTGGTGACCGAGCCGGGCGTCCAGCCGTTCTGCTGGAAGACCTTGGCGGTCTGCGCCCTGACGACGAGGTCGCTCGGCAGCGTGAACTCGGTGAGGCTCGACGTGGTGTCGTGGGTGCCGTGTCCGGAGGCGGTGGTGGGGCGGCGGGCGTCTATGCCACGGATGTTGGAGACGACGACCTTCTTGCCGACCGTGGTGATCTCGGCGGGGAAGTAGTCGGTAGGGAGCAGGCCTACGTAACTGGCGGGCTCCTGCGCCGACTTGTACCGGTAGACGGCGACCGCGTCGGCCCGGCCCAACGTCACCAGCAGGTGCCCGTCGTCGGTGAGGGTGACCGCGTCGGGCTCGTAGCCGACCTTCGCCTCGGGCCAGGGCTGGGTGGCGATGGTCTGGACGACCTTGTCCTTGCGGGCGTCGATGACCGAGACGCTGTTGTCGGCGGTGTTGGTGACGAACACCGTGCCCTTCTTCGCGTACACGGCGGTGGGGTGCAGGCCGACGGTGATGCTGCCGACGGCGGCTGACGGGTCCGCGGTTTCGATGACACTGACCGTGCCGGACGTCGAGGCACCGGTCTCGGGGTTGGCCGGCACCTGGGTGCCGTAGGAGTTCATGGTGGTCTCGCCGGCCTTCGCCGGACGGCCGCCCTCGTTGCTGACGTACAACTTGCCGCCGACCAGGGCGAGTCCACGGGGCGCGTTGCCGACGGCCCAGCTCTGCTTGATGGTTCCGGTCGCCGCGTCGATGGCGACCACCTTGTTCTGGCCGTTGACGGCGGAGTACACGGTGGAGCCGTCGGCGGAGAACACCGCGGCGCCCACGAGCGCCTGCTGGGTGCCGACGGCCGGGATGTTGACGGCCACCGGGTCGGCGAGGGTGCCGTCCGCGTTGACGGTGAACTTGGTGTAGCCGTTCGCCTGTCCGAGCCACAGCTGCTTGCCGTCGGGCGAGTACGTCGGCCCCTCCTGGCCGACCGCGGCGCTGCTGATGCGCAGGTCGTCCGCCGCGTTGGCGCCGACCTTCTGCTTCACCTGCCCGGTCGCGAGGTCCATGATCACCAGGGCCGCGTCGCCGTCGGTGACCGCGGCCGCGAGGTGGGTGCCGTCCGGACTGACCGTCGACGACATGATCTTGCCGTCGTCGATGACGGTCCGGTCGCCGTACGGCTTGAGGTACTGGTCGCTGGAGATGACCTCGCCCTGGGCGGTGTTCTGCGCGACCTGCTGGGTGCCGAACTGGTAGGTGGAGGCGACCGCGGTGCCGGTGACGCCGAGGGCGACGGCGATACCGGCCGTCACCAGCGTGGTCCGACGGCTGAGGCGTCTGACCTTCTCGCTGCTGCGGCGCTGCCGAGTTACCTGCATGAGACTATCCCTTCGAGGTGGTGTCCAGCAGCTCGACGTTGCCGTCGAACTGCCACAGCGGGTTGGGTGCGTCCCCGGTGGAGGTCCGCACCAGGAAGTAGCCGTTCACTTCCTTCGGTCCGTCGCCGTCGGCGACGAACCGCCCGTCCGATCCGACGTCCAGCTGATAGACAGCCGTCCCCGCCACCGGTACGCCAGGCAGGTGCCAGGTCACGACACACCGCCAGTCATTGCCCGCCCCCTGCTGAGCGGCCTGGCCGTCGCTCTTGGTGCACGCCGCCGAGGCCCTGAGCTGCGCCTCGGTGACGGCGGGGCGGTGGAGTTGTTCGGTCTGCATGCGGTAGAGGTGGGCGAAGGCCGTGGCGACGGAGCGCTGGACCTTGCCCTGGGTGATGCCCGTCGAGGGGACCGATACGGCGATCACCGCGACGGTGAGAGCGGTCAGTGCGGCGAGCGGCAGCACGCCCACGGTGAGCGCGCGGCGCCCGGCACCGTCGTAGGCGAGGTTGGTGAAGTCCCGCCGGAGGAACAGCAGATAGGCCAGTACGGTCGCGAGCACCGCCCACGCCAGGCTGACGGCGACGCCGGTCAGGAGCGGGGCGAGCTGGGCCGGGGCGGTGAACAGGCCGTTCCAGGAGATGAAGGCGTAACCGGGCAGGGCGAGGCGTACGGCGACGGGCAGCGGCAGCATCTGGGCCATCTGCATGCCGAGCGCGACCAGCGGCGGCAGCAGCAGCCCCATCGGGGAGCGGCCCAGCGCGACCGACCCGAGCAGGCCGATCGCGGCGAGGGCCAGGGTGGGGGCGAGGGCGGCGGCCCAGGCGAGCAGGACGTTCTCGGCGGCCTCCCCGGCGGACAGCAGGTGGCCGTCGAGGCCGACGAGCGGCTGGTCGCCGACGGACGCGAGCCCGCCGACGGTGCTGGAGCAGGCCAGTCCGGCCACGAGCAGCAGGATGACGGTGAGGCTGGCCAGCACCTTCGCCGCGAAGATCCGCCGCGGCGAGCGGACCGCCACCAGCAGGTGCCGCCAGGTGCCGAGCCGGTCCTCGGCGGCGAACACGTCACCGGCGACCACCGACGTCAGCAGCGGAAGCGCCCAGGTGCCCGCGAAACCGAGCATCACCAGCGGCCCGGCCCACCCGGTGGCGTGCATCCAACGACCGAAGAGGGTGTCGGAGGGCAGGGTGCTCTGCTCGCTGACCCCGGCGACGAAGAGCCCCGGCGCGATCCAGCAGACGAGGACGAGGAGCCGTACGCGCCACTGGGAGACGAGCTTGACGAGCTCGAAGCGGTAGCCGCGGGCGACCGAGACGGGCCGGACGGGGGCGGGGGGCGCGGTGAAGGTGGCAGTCATCTACCGGCTCCCGTCGCCTGGTTCTCGGTGAGGGCCAGGAAGGCGGCCTCCAAGGGCGAGACCACCGGCGCGAGTTCGCGCACCGCGACACCCGACGTCACGAGCCGCGCCACCAGGTCGTCGAGAGCGGGCACCAGCGCTCGTACGACGAGCACCTCGGCGTCCCGCGTCTGCCGTCCGCCGCCGCCGTCGTCGACGATCCGGATGCCGTCCGTGCCGTCGGCCAGGCGCCGCGCGGCCTCCGGGTCGGACGTCCGTACCCGGTAGTCGAGTTCACGGCTCTCGGCGGCCAGCTTGCCGAGCGGTCCCGAGAACACGACCCGGCCGGTGGCGAGGATGGTGACCTCGGAACACAGGGCCTCCAGGTCGTCCATGCGGTGGCTGGACAGCACGATGGCGGTGCCGTCCTCGGCGAGCCGGGTGAGGACTCCGTGCACCTGCCGCTTTCCGGACGGATCCAGCCCGTTGGAGGGTTCGTCGAGCACCAGCAGCCGCGGCCGGGTGAGCAACGCGGCGGCGAGCCCGAGCCGCTGGCGCATGCCGAGGGAGAAACCGCGTGCCTTGTCGTCGGCGACGTCGGTGAGCCCGACCTGGTCGAGTACGTCGTCGGCATCGGCCGTACGTCCGTCCCGGCCGCGGAGTTCGGCGAGGGTGGCGAGGTTCTGCCGGGCGGTGAGCGAAGGGTAGAGCCCGGGCCCGTCCACGAATCCGGCGACCCCGTCGGGGGCGTCGAACGCCCGCCCGACCGGCGTCCCCAGGATCTCCAGGCTGCCGCCGTCGGCGACGGCGAGGCCCAGCAGGAGCCCGAGCAGAGTGGTCTTCCCGGCACCGTTCGGTCCGACCAGGCCGTGGATCTGGCCCCGCGTCACATCGAGGTCGACGCCGTCGAGCGCCACGACGTCACCGAAGCACTTGGTGATCCCGCGGGCCCGGACTGCGTGGAGTGCGTCCATGAGTCCCCTCTTCTGAGTCCGGAGGGACCCTAGCCTCAAAGTTTCGTGACAGTCCGCCGACGGAGTCGGTGGACCGTTTTCGTGCCGTGGTCTGAGGCTGTGCAGGCCGAAGAGCCGAGTGACG
>NZ_JBEZKG010000048.1:0-38681 GCF_040651535.1 Streptomyces sp. NPDC048420 | reverse complement strand
TTGACCCGGTCGATCGCGATCTGCTCGGCCACGTCGACGTGCTCGCAGCCGCCGTAGTAACGACGGCCCGGGTAGCCCTCGGCGTACTTGTTGGTGAGGACCGAGCCCTGCGCCTCCATGACCGCGAGCGGAGCGAAGTTCTCCGACGCGATCATCTCGAGGGTGGACTGCTGACGCCTCAACTCCGCCTCGACCGCGGCGGCGATCTCCGGGTCCAGCTCGTGCAGGGCCTGGTTGAACAGGGTCATCGGCGATCTCCTTGGGTGTGGGCGCAGTGGGCGGCGTAGGCATCCGGGGTCAGCGCGCCGGCGATGTTCTCGACCCGCAGCCTGAACAGCCAGCCGCCCGTGTAGGGGGCGGCGTTGACGACACCGGGGTCGTCGGCCAGCGCGGTGTTGACTTCCAGGACCCGGCCCGAGGCGGGGGCGTACAGGCCGCTGACGGCGGTCAGTGACTCGATCCGTCCGCAGCTCTCCCCCGCCTCGACCCAGGAGCCGACCGCGGGCAGTCGGAGGTGGACGACGTCACCGAGGACCTTCGCCGCGAACGCGGTGATGCCGACGGTGGCGTTGCCCTCGTCCACCGCGAGCCACTCGTGGTCCCAGGTGTAACGCAGGTGCCGAGGAATGCTCGTGTCGTTCTCCGCTGCGGGTTCCAGGGAGAGTTGGGGCACGGAGGTCATGACGCGACGGCCGCGGCGGCGGGGACGAGGGTACGGCGGAGCCGGTTGAAGAACTTCGGCTGGTTGAGGGAGAGGACGGCGACGGGAGTGCCCTCACGCCGGTAGACGGCCGTGAAGGTGCGGCTGTCGACGTCGCCCTCGACGACCTCGGGCTCCGCGCCGGGGGCCACGTACCCGGCGACCTGGATGCGGGACCGGTACTGGTCGGACCAGAAGTACGGCGCGGTGAGCGGGGCGGGGGCCGACACACCGGTCAGCAGCGTGCGGGCGGCGGTCTTCGCCTGCTCGGTGGCGTTGCTCCAGTGTTCGATGCGGGCGTGCCGCCCGGTGAACGGGTTGGGGCAGCGGGCGACGTCACCGACGGCGACAACGCCCGGGATGCCGGTCGAGCAGCCGGAGTCGCACACCACGCCGTCGTCCACCTGCACTCCGGAGCCGGCCAGCCAGTCCGTGTTGGGCCGGACTCCCACGCCGGCCACGACGATGTCGGCAGGCAGCACCCGCCCGTCCGCCAGCCGTACGCCCGTTACCCGGTCCTCGCCGATCAGTTCCGCCACACCGGTTCCGCACAGCAGCCGAACCCCGTGATCACTGTGCAGCGAGGAGACCACCAGCCCCATCTCACGCCCGAGTTGGCGCTCCAGGGGCACGGGGAGCGCCTCGACGACGGTCACGTGGAGCCCGAGCCGGTGCGCGGTGGAGGCCACCTCGGCGCCGATGAACCCGGCACCGATGACGACGACCCGGGGCAGGCCGTCGAGCAGTTCGGCGCGCAGGGCCCGGGCGTCGTCCAGGGTGCGCAGGGTGTGGACGCCCGCCAGCCCGTCGGTGCCGGGGAGGGTGCGGGGGCCGGCGCCGGTCGCGATGACGACGCCTTCCGTGCGCACATGCCGTCCTCCAGCCAGGGTGACGGTGCGGGCTACGGGGTCGAGCCGCACGGCGCACTGGCCGAGCAGCCACTGCACGTCCAGGACCTCGTACTCGTCCGCGTCGCCGAGCGCGAGCCCCTCGACGTCGATGTCCCCCTTGAGGAAGTCCTTGGACAGCGGGGGCCGGTCGTAGGGGGTGTGGCGCTCCTCCCCCACGACGACGATCTCGCCGTCATATCCCTCTGCCCGCAGCGCGCGGACCGTGCTCAGTCCTGCCAGCGACGCTCCGACGACGGTGATGCTCCTCATGCCGGCTCCAGAAGGGGAGTTGTCTCATATAACACAACGACACTCGCTATACGCAACATGGTTTCCGCGCGGTGCGGCATTGTCAAGAGAGGTGTCGCACATCAATTTCTAATGATGCACTTTGTTGCACAATTCGCAACGCACATGGGAGGGGGATCCCAATCGTCAACGCGGGGGCCGCACCTCGAGCTTGTTCTGCAGCCAGGTGTGGAACTCGCCGATGTGGTGTTCGCTGGGCACCAGCACGCCACCCTTGGCATACATCCGCGAACTCATCCCGGGCTGGGTGCGCTCGCAGGCGTCGAAGTCCTGCTGGTTGACCCGGTGGAAGAGTTCCACGGACCGGGTGACGTCCTTGCCGCTCTCGACGACGTGCGGGAGGTACAGCCAGTCGCACTCGACGATCGTGCGGTCCGCGGACACCGGGTACATCCGGTGGAAGATCACGTGGTCGGGCACGAGGTTGATGAAGACCTGCGGCCGGACGGTGATCACGTAGTACCGGCGGTCCTGGTCGTCGGCGACCCCGGGAATGCGGTCCAGCCCCTCCGAGCCGTCGACCGTGAAGCCCTGGACCTCGTCACCGAACTCCGCGCCGTGACCCACGTAGTACTGGGCGGCGTAGCCATCCGCGAACTCCGGGAGCACCTCGGTGAGTTCGGGGTGGATCGTGGCGCAGTGGTAGCACTCCATGAAGTTCTCGATGATGAGCTTCCAGTTCGCCTTCACGTCGTAGACGATCCGCTTGCCGACAGCGAGGTTCTCGATGCCGTAGCGCTCGATCGACTCCAGGTCGCCGAGCCGCTCGACGATCGCACCCTGTACGTCGACCTCGAAGGAGGGCGGCTCGTCGGCGAGGCACACCCACACATAGCCGAGCCACTCCCGCACATGGACGTTGATCAGGCCGTACTCGGTCCGGTCGATGTCCGGCATCGACGTCAGGTTCGGCGCGGCGACCAGCTTGCCGTCCAGGCCGTAGGTCCAGGCGTGGTACGGACACTGGAAGGCACGCTTGACCTCACCGGACTCCTCGGTGCAGAGCTTGGCGCCGCGGTGCCGGCAGATGTTGAGGAAGCCCTTGATCGAGCCGTCCCGCGAGAGGGAGATCAGTACGCTCTCACGGCCCACCTGGTAGGTGCGGAAGGCGCCGGGCTTGTCCAGCTCGGCGGCGCGGGCCACGCAGAACCACATGGCCTCGAAGACCCGCTCCTGCTCCTGGGCAAAGACGTCGGGGGCGGTGTAGTACTCACCGGACAGCGTGGGGATCAGGCTGGGCGGCAGATTCGTTAGGGTCATCTCGTCACCTTCGGAAGATGTCAGACGCGCACGCGGCGAGGGTCGAACAGGGCGATGGGACAGTCGGTGGTGCCTTCGGTCGCCAGGTCGGCGAGGATCTCGCCGATGATGCGAGAGGCGCCGGCCACCTTGGCGCCCGCGATCGCGGACATGCCGACGCCACGGCAGCCGATCATCGCGATCGAGTCGCCGCGGCCCACACCGCCGGTGTTGACCGCGGCGCCGAACCCGGCCATCACCCCGCAGCCGAGCAGACCGGCCGCGGCGGGCGAGGCCGTCGAGTCGATCTTGGTGCACTGACCGGCGGCGACCAGGGCCTTCTCGGCGAAGGCGCCGATGCCGAGGGACGGGGACAGCGGGGTGCCGTCGGCCAGGGTCATGGGCCGGCCGGCGTTGCGGGTGACGAAGCAGTACCACGCCTTGCCCTTGCTGCAGGCGCGGCAAGGGCCGCAGACGGCACGCCAGTTGAGGACGACGAAGTCGCCGGGCGCGACGTCGGTGACGCCCTCACCGACCGACTCGACGACACCCGCGGCCTCGTGACCTCGTGGCCGAGCAGAAAGGGGAACTCGTCGTTGATCCCGCCCTCCGGGTAGTACAGGTCGGTGTGGCAGACACCGCAGGCCTGCACCCGCACCAGGGCCTTACCGGGGCCCCGGGCGACGACGGCGCGTACCTCGTGCGTCACGGTCGATCTCCTCGAGAACTACTCCGGAGGCCCGGGCTGGGCCCGGCGGCCGAGCCACCGATCAAGTTGCACATCACGCAACTTCCTTCGCCATAAGCAACGACCTGGCCAAAACTGTCTCCCTGCGGACACCCACTGTCAAGAGGCTGACGGAGCGAAGTCGCCATCCCGTCGGAAAACGGAACGGTTCGAGCCCGCTCTCGCGCAGGCTGTCGCGACGCCCTTCATCAGCTCCCGCGGGCGGCGCGGACCCGGGCGCGGGTGCAGTCGGTCCACCGGGCGCCCCGGCCGGCCACCGCCCTGGAGACGCGGGAGCTCGTCGAGCAGGGCCCAGCTGAAGCGCGCCCGCGCAGACGGCTGCGCCTACAGCGTCGAGGAGTTCGACCCGCCCTCCCGGTTGACCCGGTGCAGGATCACCCCTTGACCACGCGGTCGCACCCGTCAATCATGTTGCGTATTGCTCATCATGTTGCGCAATCCGCACCACTCGACGACGGAGGAAGACATGTCTCCTCGACCGCGGCCCGGCCGTGAGTTCATCCTCACCCTCTCCTGCCCCGACCAGGCCGGCCTCGTCCACGCCGTGACCACCTTCCTCGTGAGCCACTCGGGCAACATCCTGGAGAGCCACCAGTTCGACGACCGACTGCAGGACCGCTTCTTCATGCGGGTGCACTTCGACGTCTCGGACCCCGGCATCTCCCTGGAGGACCTGCGCACCGGCTTCGGGCCGGTGAGCCAGGCATACGGAATCACCTGGCAGTTGCACGACGCCTCGACGCCGACCCGCATACTGATCATGGTGTCGAAGTTCGGCCACTGCCTGAACGACCTGCTGTTCCGCAAGTCCACCGGCGCGCTCAACATCGAGATCCCCGCGATCGTCTCCAACCACCGCGACTTCGAGCCATTGGCGGAGAGCTACGGCATCCCCTTCCAGCACATCCCGGTGACCAAGGACACCAAGGCCGACGCCGAGGCACGGCTGATGGAACTCGTGCGAGAACTGGACGTCGACCTGGTGGTACTGGCCCGCTACATGCAGATCCTCTCCGACGACCTGTGCAAGCAGCTCGACGGCCGGGCCATCAACATCCACCACTCCTTCCTGCCGAGCTTCAAGGGCGCAAAGCCGTACGTCCAGGCGCACGAACGCGGCGTCAAGCTCGTGGGGGCCACAGCGCACTACGTCACTTCCGACCTCGACGAAGGGCCGATCATCGAGCAGGACGTCGTCCGCGTGGACCACTCCCGCGCCCCTGACGAGCTGGTCACCATGGGCCGTGACGTCGAGGCCCAGGTGCTCGCCCGCGCCGTCGAGTGGCACAGCGAGAACCGGGTGCTGGTGAACGGCCACTGCACCGTGGTCTTCCGCTGACCCGGTGGGCCGTGCGACCATGCGGGCGGCTGGATCCAGCCGTCGCCGCCCGTCTCCACGGCCTCCACAGGACCCGTGAAACCCTTGAAGCCCCACGGAGACCCGCGCATATAGTTGCGCTATGAGCAACTACACCGCAGACAGCGAAACAGCGGGGCCCGCGGTGAACGGAGTGCAGTCCGTCGACCGCGCGGTCAGCGTCCTGGAGATTCTCGCCCAGCGCGGCGAGGCGGGCGTCAGCGAGGTGGCCGCCGAGATCGACGTCCACAAGTCGACCGCGTTCCGGCTGCTCGGGGCGCTGGAGGCACGCGGACTCGTCGAGCAGACGGCCGAGCGGGGCAAGTACCGACTGGGCTTCGGGATCGTACGCCTGGCCGGCGCGGTCACGGGCCGCCTCGACATCACCCAGCAGGGCCGGCAGGTCTGCGAGCGGCTCAGTGAGGAGATCGGCGAGACCGTCAACATCGCCGTCCTGCAGGAGCACTTCGCGGTCAACCTGTATCAGGTACGCGGTCCGGGCGCCGTCGGCACGCACAACTGGGTCGGCCAGCTCACCCCGGTCTACGCCACGTCGAGCGGCAAGATCCTGCTGGCCCATCTGTCGGCGAAGGAGCGCGACGCCGTGCTCGCGGCGACCACGGTGCGGAAGCACACGCCGCACACCCTGACCGCCAGGACGAAGCTGGAGAAGAACCTCGCCGAGGCGCGGGAGCGTGGGTACGCCGTGACGCTGGAGGAGCTCGAGATCGGACTCCAGGCCCTGGCGGCCCCGATCCGCTCCCGCGACGGCGATGTCGTCGCCGCACTCAGCGCCTCCGGCCCCGCGTACCGCTTCACCGAGGAACGCATCCACGAGATCGCACCCGTGCTGATCAGTGGCGCGGACGAGATCAGCCACCGGATGGGCTATCTGGGCTGAGGGTCCACAGGGGCGCTCGGGCCCAGCGGCGTTCGACATCCGCCGCGTTCAGCCCAGCGGGCACCGTTCCGACGCCGCCGCCTCGACGCCCCAGCGGGCCGTCACACGTACCGCGTCCGCCGTCGACGCGACGTCGTGGACGCGCAGACACCAGACGCCCTGGGCGGCGGCGAGTACGGACACGGCGGTGGTCCCTGCATCGCGCAGCCGCGCGGGGCGGGGCTGTCCCGTCGTACGGTCGGCCAGCAGACTGCCAAGGAAAGACTTGCGTGACGCGCCCACAAGGACGGGGTGCCCCAGGGCCATGAAGTCCCCCAGGCGGCCCAGCAGCTCCCAGTTGTGTTCGGGCGTCTTGGCGAAGCCAAGGCCGGGGTCGACGGCCAGGCAGTCGGGCGGTATCCCCGCCTCCAGCGCGGCGTCGATCCTCAGGCGCAGCTCGTCGAACACATCGGTGACGACGTCGTCGTAGACGGCGTTCGCCTGCATGCCCGCGGAGTGGCCACGCCAGTGCATCAGCACGTACGGCGTGCTCGCCCTGGCCATCAGCGGCAGCATCGCGGGGTCGGCGAGGCCCCCCGAGACGTCGTTGACCAACCGCGCACCCGCGTCCAGCGCGCGTGCGGCGACCTCCGCCCGCATGGTGTCGACGCTCACGATCGCGCCCGCCGCGGAGAGTTCCCGGACGACGGGCAGGACGCGTCGCAGCTCCTCCTCGACCGACGGTCGTACCGCGCCGGGGCGGGTCGACTCGCCACCCACGTCCACGATGTCCGCACCCTGTTCGAGCAGCGCGAGCCCGTGCGTGACAGCGGCGTCGGCCGCGAACGACAGCCCGCCGTCGGAGAACGAGTCCGGCGTCACGTTCACGACGCCCATCACCAGCGTCCTGGCGGGGCGTGGCAGCCCGTGCGGGTGTAGCACGGGTGTCCCGGGATGCCGTACCGGTGTTCCCCGGTGAGGTGGAAGGGCGGTGTGGGCGGTGGCGGTCACAGGCGTCCCACTTTCGATGCGTATGACGAAACGTGCTGTGCAAAGCCCTGTGGGAGCTCGTGAGCGGAGCTCCCACAGGGGCCGACGGGGTGCGGCCCGTCGGATTTTCCTCAGAGCCCGTGTCACAGGCTCTCAGAGGTACTCGGTCGCCGCGTCGAGCAGCCAGTCCGCCAGATATCCGGCGAACGTCGAGCGCACCAAAACCCAGAATCCGGCCCCGGGTTCGTCCCGGGCGACCAGGACGACCTGTGTGCGGCCCAGTGTCGTCTGGGCACAGCGGCCGGGGCCGAAGACCCGCGGATGCAGGTCCAGCGAACAGCCGTGGGCCAGCAGGTCACGGGCGCGCGGGCCCGCGACGAGAAGCGTGGTGCGCTGTGCGGAGACGTCGGTGACGGAGACGTGCTCGTCGCCCGTGGCCTCCCGGATCCGGCTCTCCAGGTCCCGTTCGCTCCCCGGCGGTCCCACCAGCAGCCACTCGTCCGGGCCGAGCCACAGCGCGGTCAACTCCCCCGCGCGGACTACGGTGTTCGGCTGGAGCGGCAGCTGGAGGTCCAGCGCGAGCCCGACGGCTGCCGCCGCCGCTCCCTTGGCGTCAAGGCGCACGTTGAGCTGGGTCAGGAAGGGGAGTTCGGCCAGCCTGATCGCACCCCCGGACGAGCGGGTCGCGGCGGCCAGGCGGTCCGCGGCCTGCGACAGCGGACTGCGGAGCGGGACGGTAAGGGCGGTGTCAGCCATCGCGGCGAGCTCCCTCGGGGTCGTAGAGGACAGGACCGGCGACGGTCACTGGCACCAGCTGGTCGCCGACGGGGGCGTACAGCCGCTCGCCGATGCGGTCCCGGCCGCCCTTGATCAGGGCGAGCGCGAACGTCCGGCCGAGTGCGGCGCTGCGATAGCTGGAGGTGACATGGCCGAGCATGGGGACGGGCGGGGCCGGCAACACACCGTCGGCGACCAGGTGGGTGCCCTCCGGGAGGAAGGTGCCCGGGTCCTCGGGGAGCAGGCCGACCAGGTGCTTGCGGTCGGGGCGGGACGTGTCCGCGCGGGCGTAGGACCGCTTGCCGACGAAGTCCGGCTTCTTCTTCGACACCACCCAGCTCATGCCGAGATCCTGCGGAGTCACCGTGCCGTCGGTGTCCTGGCCGATGATCGGGTAGCCCTTCTCGGCACGCAGGACGTGCATGGTCTCCGTGCCGTACGGGGTGATGCCGTACGGGGCGCCGGCCTCGTACACGGCCTCCCACAGGGCGAGGCCCTGCCACGGTGACACGTTGATCTCGAAGGCGAGTTCGCCGGAGAAGCTGATCCGGCAGACCCGGGCCTCGATGCCCGCGACGGTCGTCTCCCGCCAGGCCATGAACGGGAAGTCGTCGTTGGCCACGGCCAGTTGGGGCGCGAGGGAGGCGAGGACCTCCCGGGACTTCGGACCGACGAGCGCGACCGTGGCCCACTGCTCGGTCACGGAGGTGCAGTGCACCTTCAGCTCGGGCCACTCGGTCTGGTGCCACTCCTCCATCCAGTCGAGTACGGCGGCGGCGTTGCCCGTCGTCGTGGTGACCAGGAAGCGCTCCGGGGCGACGCGGATGACGGTGCCGTCGTCGAAGACCATGCCGTCCGGGCGGCACATGACGCCGTAGCGGATCATGCCGACCTTCAAGGTGCTCATCATGTTGGTGTAGAGCCGGTCGAGGAAGACTCCGGCGTCCGGGCCCTGCACGTCGATCTTGCCGAGGGTGGAGGCGTCCATGAAGCCGACGCTCTCGCGGGCGGCGGCGCACTCGCGCAGTACGGCCGCCTCCATGTCCTCGCCGTCCTGCGGGTAGTACCAGGGACGCTTCCACTGGCCGACGTTTTCGAAGAGGGCGCCGTGCGCGACATGCCACTCGTGGAGGGCGGTCGTGCGGACCGGGTCGCTCAGCACACCCCGGTCGCGGCCGGCGAGAGCGGCGAAGGACACGGGCGTGTACGGCGGGCGGAACGTGGTCGTGCCGAGCGCCGAGATGTCCACGCCGAGCAGTTCGGCGACGACGCCGCTGGCCAGGATGCCGGAGGTCTTGCCCTGGTCGTTGGCGGTGCCGGCGGTCGTGTAGCGCTTGGTGTGCTCGACCGAGCGCAGACCGGCGCCGGTCGCGATGGCCAGGTCGTCGACGGTGACGTCGCGCTGGAGGTCGACGAAGCGCGGACCGTCCGCGGCACCCGGGACGACGTACACGTGCATCGGCGGCGTCGGCCGCGGCTGCGCGGGCACCTCGGGGAGGCGGGGCGCCTCGGGCGGGTAGCCCTCGGCCTCGATGGCGCGGGCTCCGGCGGCCGCGCCCTGTGCCAGGACCGTGGCCGGGTCGAGGACGCCGCTCGCGCTGCCGGCGACCTCGACGGCCTGGCGGCAGGTGTCGGGGACGAAGGAGCCCAGCGTCTCGTCGTGGCGCAGCTTGCCACCGGACTGGCTGAACAGGTGCGCCACCGGGTTCCAGCCGCCGGAGACCAGCAGCAGGTCGGCGGCGAACTCCCGCTGTCCCACGGTCTCTCCGTACGGGGCGACGGTCACCGAGGTCAGCCGCGCCTCGCCCTCGGTACCGGTGACCGCATGGCCCGCGAGCACCTCGATACCGGCCGCCTTCGCGCGCTCGGCCCACTCCCCCGGTTCGGGGCGGGTGTCGACGATCGCCGCGACGGCCAGGCCCGCCGAGGCGAGGTCCAGGGCCGCCGCGTACGCGCTGTCGTTGGTCGTGAAGACCACGGCCTGACGGCCGGGCAGGACGCCGTGGCGGTTGACGTGGGTGCGGGCCGAGGAGGCCAGCATCACGCCGGGGCGGTCGTTGTTCGCGAACGCCAGCGAACGCTCGTGGGCGCCGGTGGCGAGGACGACCCGGCGGGCACGGATGCGCCAGACGCGTTCGCGGGAGACGTCCTCGGGGGCGGCGGCGCCGAGGTGGTTGGTGCGGCGCTCGACGGCGAGGAGGTGGTTGTCGTCGTAGTAGCCGAAGACGGTGGTGCGGGGCAGGACACGGACCTCGGGGGCGGCGTCGAGCTGCTCCGTCACCTCCCGTACCCAGTCGAGGTGTTGGGCCGTGCCGAGGAGGCTCCCGCCGAGTTCCGGCTGGTCGTCGGCGAGGATGACGCGGGCGCCGCTTCCCGCTGCGGCCGCCGCTGCCGCGAGTCCGGCCGGGCCGGCGCCGACGATCAGCAGGTCGCAGTGGGCGTGTACGGCGTCGTAGCGGGCGGGGTCCGGTTCGGTGGCGAGGCGTCCCTGGCCGGGGAGGCTGCTCGCGACCAGGCCGTCGTAGAGCTCGACGGTGGTGGCGGGGAGCATGGGTTCCGGGAAGGGTTCCTCGATCTGGACGACCGCATTGGGTTCCTCGACGCCGGCGGAGAAGATGCCTCGGGGGCGGCCGAGCTTGATGCTGGTGCCGGCCTGGATGACGCCGTTGGCGAGGAGGGCGGAGGCGAGGGTGTCACCTCGGTAGCCCTGGTATTCGGTGCCGTCGAAGGTGAAGGTGAGGGGGGTGTCGCGGTCGATGCGGCCGCGGGTGGGGTGGCGGAACTGAGTTGTCTCGCCCCCACCGCCCCTACCCGTCCCGTCCTGAAGAGTCTCCGCCCCTTCGACCCCGCCAGGGGGCTCTGCCCCCTGGACCCCCGTCGGCCCCGAAAGGGCCTCGTCCTCAAACGCCGGACGGGCTGGTATCGCCGACCTCGGCTCAACGGGTGCCGGGCGGTCCTCGCCCGACCTGTACACCGTCAGGATCTCGTTCGTCGACGTGTCCCGTACCGCGTTGAACCACCGTCGGCAGCCCGCCGCGTGGCTCCAGCGCTCGGCGAAGGGGCCCTTCGGGTTGTCTCGGAAGAACAGGTAGCGGGCCCACTCCTCGTCGGGGAGGGTCGCCGGGTTCTCCGGGTACGGCACGTGGGCCTGGCCGCCGTAGTGGAACTCGGCCTCGTCGCGGGGCCCGCACCACGGGCAGGGGATGAGCAGCATGTCGTTCGGCTCCCTTGAGGATCCCTAGTGGGCCACCGCGGCGGCGCCGTGCTCGTCGACGAGCGCGCCGGTGGTGAAACGGTCGAGCGAGAAGGGGGCGTTGAGGGCGTGCGGGGTGTCGTGGGCGATGGTGTGGGCGTAGACCCAGCCGACGCCAGGGGTGGCCTTGAAACCGCCCGTGCCCCAGCCGCAGTTGAGGTAGAGGTTGTCGACGGGGCTGAGTCCGATGATCGGAGAGGCATCGGGGCTGGTGTCGACGATGCCGCCCCAGGTGCGCAGGACGTGGGCGCGGGCGAAGACCGGGAAGAGCTCCAGGGCCGCCGCCATCTGCTCTTCGATGATGTGGAAGGCACCGCGCTGGGTGTACGAGTTGTACGCGTCGATGCCCGCGCCCATCACCAGCTCGCCCTTGTGCGCCTGGCTGACGTACACGTGGACGGCGTTGGACATGACCACCGTGGGGTGCACCGGCTCCAGGAGCTCGGAGACCAGGGCCTGCAAGGGGTGGCTCTGGATGGGCAGTTCGATGCCCGCCATGGCGGCGAGGACCGAGGTGTGGCCCGCCGAGCAGAGGGCGACCTTGCCGGCCGCGATGGGGCCGAGGTTGGTCTGGACTCCGACTACCCGGTTGCCGACCACGTCGAGGCCGGTGACCTCGCAGTTCTGGATGATGTCGATACCGGCGGCGTCGGCCGAGCGGGCCAGGCCCCAGGCGACGTAGTCGTGCTTGGCAATGCCCGCGCGCGGCTGGTACGTGGCGCCCAGCACCGGGTAGCGCACGTCCTGCGAGATGTTGACGATCGGGCAGACTTCCTTGACGCCGTCCGCGTCGAGCCACTCCGCGTCCACGCCGTTGAGGCGGTTCGCCTCGACCCGGCGCACGCTGTCGCGGACGTCCTGGAGGCTGTGGGCCAGGTTCAGCACACCGCGCTGGGAGAACAGGATCGGGTAGTCCAGCTCCTCCGCCAGCCCCTCCCACAGCTTGAGAGCGTGCTCGTAGATGCCGGCGCTCTCGTCCCACAGGTAGTTGGAGCGGATGATCGTGGTGTTGCGGGCCATGTTGCCGCCCGCGAGCCACCCCTTCTCCAGCACCGCGACATTGGTGATGCCGTGGTTCTTCGCCAGGTAGTGCGCGGTGGCCAGACCGTGTCCGCCGCCGCCGACGATCACCACGTCGTACGACTTCTTGGGCTCGGGGTTGCGCCACAGCCAGTCGGGGTGGTCGGGGAGGTCGGCGCTGGGGGTACGGGGGCTCATCGGACGTCTCCGTCTTCTGAAAGGGCTTCTGCGAGGTGCGGATTCTGCGGGTGCTCGGGGACGTGCGCGTTCATAGGGCGGTGGCGTTCCTCTCGGCGGCCTCGACGACGTTGGCCAGCAACATCGCCCGGGTCATGGGGCCCACACCGCCGGGCATCGGCGCGATCCAGTCGGCGACCTCGGCGGCGTCCGGGTGGATGTCGCCGACCAGGCCCTGGTCGGTGCGGGTGATGCCGACGTCCAGGACCGCGGCGCCGGGGCGCAGCATGTCCTTGGTGACCAGTCCGGGCGAGCCGGCGGCGGCGATGACGATGTCCGCCTCTCGGGTGTGCCAGGCGAGACCCTTGGTGCCGGTGTGGCACAGGGTGACGGTGGCGTTCTCGGAGCGGCGGGTGAGGAGGAGGCCGATGGGGCGTCCTACCGTGATGCCCCGGCCGATCACACAGACGCGGGCTCCGGCGAGCGGTACGTCGTGGCGACGGAGCAGTTCCACGATGCCGCGCGGGGTGCACGGCAGCGGTGCCTCGACGCCCAGGGTGAGCCGGCCGAGGTTGACGGGGTGCAGTCCGTCGGCGTCCTTGGCCGGGTCCATTCGTTCCAGTACGGCGTTTGCGTCCAGGTGGCGCGGGAGCGGGAGTTGGACGATGTAGCCGGTACAGGCAGGGTCGGCGTTGAGCTCGTCGATCGTCTCCTCGACCTGCTCCTGTGAGGCGTCGGCGGGCAGATCCCGGCGGATCGAGGAGATACCGACCTGGGCGCAGTCGCGGTGCTTTCCGCCGACGTAGGCCCGGCTGCCCGGGTCGTCGCCGACCAGGACCGTGCCGAGGCCCGGCGGGCGGCCGCTGGTGGCCGTCAACTTGGCCACGCGTTCCGCGAGTTCGCGGCGGATCTCGGCGGCGGTCGCCTTGCCGTCGAGCAGCTGTGCGTTCACCGGCGGTGCTCCTTCCATCGGAGTCGACGCGAGATGTCAGCCACGGAGGCGGGACATGGTGGGGTCGAACAGGGGCTCCTCGGCGACGACCGCCTCGACGCGCTGGTCGAAGTAGCCGATCTGTACGGGCGTGCCGGGAGTGGTGAGCTCGGCCGGAAGCCACGCGTAGGCGATGCCCTTGCCGATGGTGTAACCGTAGGCGGCGCTGGTGACGTAGCCGACCGGGCGGTCGCCGTCGTACACCGGCTCCTTGCCGAGGACGACCGCCTGCGGATCGTCGATGGTGAGGCAGGTGAGCTTGCGCCGTACGTCGGCCTTGCGCCTCTCCAGTGCCGCCTTGCCGATGAAGTCCTCCTTGTCGGCCTTGACGGCGAAGCCGACGCCGGACTCGTAGGGGTCGTGCTCGTAGGTCATGTCGGTGCCGAAGGAGCGGTAGCCCTTCTCCAGGCGGAGGCTGTTGAAGGCGCCGCGGCCGGCGATGACGCCGCCCAGCGGCTTCGCCGCCTGCCACAGGGTGTCCCACAGCTTCAGGCCCTGGTCGGCGGTGGTGTAGAGCTCCCAGCCGAGCTCGCCGACGTACGACAGGCGCATCGCGGTGACGGGCACCGAGCCGATGTAGGCACGCTTGGCGCGGAAGTACTTCAGGCCGTCGTTGGAGAAGTCCTCGTCCGTCAGCGTCTGGAGGACCTTGCGGGCCAGCGGGCCCCACAGGCCGATGCAGCAGGTGCCGGGAGTGATGTCGCGGACCTGGACGGTGCCGTCGGCGGGGAGGTGGCGGGTGAACCAGTCGAGGTCCAGGTTGCCGTTGGCGCCGACCTGGAAGAGGTCGTGGGCGAGGCGGGCGACGGTGACGTCGCTGCGGATGCCTCCGTCGTGGTCGAGCAGCAGGGTGTAGGTGACCGAGCCGACCGACTTGGCGACCTTGCCGGTGCACAGGCGCTCCAGGAACTCGGCGGAGCCGGGCCCGCTCACCTCAAGGCGCTTGAGGGCCGTCATGTCGTACATCGCGACGGTCTCGCGGGTGGCCTGCGCCTCGGCGCCGACGATCGGCGACCAGAACTGCGCGGCCCAGTCGTTCGGGGTGGGGATGTTGCGGCCCTCGACCAGCTGCGCGTTGGCCTCGTACCACTGCGGGCGCTCCCAGCCGCTCGCCTCCAGGAAGAAGGCGCCGTGCTCCTGCTGGCGGGGGTGGAAGGGGCTGGTGCGGATCGGGCGCGGGGCGCCGGACGGCTGGAGGGGGTGGAGGATGTCGTAGACCTCGACGAAGTTCTGGCAGTCGCGGGCCAGGACGTACTCCGGGGAGAGCTGGTGCGGCTCGAAGCGGTTGACGTCGCACTCGTGCAGGTCGAAGGACGAGCAGTGCCCGTCGACCAGCCATTCGGCCATGGCCCGGCCGACGCCCGCGGAGTGGGTGACCCAGACCGCCTCGGCGACCCAGAAGCCCTTGACGTCCCTCGACTCGCCGAGGAGCGGGAAGTTGTCAGTGGTGAAGGAGAACAGGCCGTTGATGCCCTCCTCGACCTTCGCCTCGCGCGTCGAGGGGAGCAGGGACTGGGTCTCCGCCCAGGCCGGCTCGAAGTCCTCCTCGGTGAACTTCAGGACCGAGGGCATCTCTGCGTTCTCGTCGAAGGCGCGGATGTCGTCCGCGGAGATCGGCATCGGACGGTGGCCGTAATAGCCGATGCCGATGCCGTCGAAGCGGTCGCGGTAGTAGAGGTCGGCGTCCTGGTGGCGCAGGATCGGGCGGACCGCCTCCTCCGTCTGGCCGGCGAGGGCGGGTATCGGGCCGGTCCAGGCGAGCTGGTGAGCGAGCGGGGTCAGCGGCAGGTTCATACCGGCCATGCGGGCGATCTTCGGGCCCCAGATGCCGGCGCAGCACACCACGATGTCGGCGGGGATCTCGCCCTGGTCGGTCAGGACACCGGTCACCTCGCCGTCGGCCTTCAGGACGTCCAGGACCTCGTGGCGGGCCAGGAAGCGCACACCGCGCTCGGTGGCCCGGCGGATCTGTGCCTCGACGGCGAGGACCGCCTTGGCGAGACCGTCGGTCGGGACGAGGAGGCCGCCGAGGACCTTGTCACGGTCGACCAGCGGGTGCTTCTCGACGCACTCGTCGGCGCTCAGGATCCGCGACTCGACGCCCCAGGCGGTGATCCAGCCGTGCCGGCGGTGCAGTTCGGTCAGGCGCTCCGGCGTGGTCGCCACTTCGAGGCCGCCGACCTGGAGGAAGCAGGGCTTGCCGTCGACGTCGAGGGAACAGAACTTCTCGACGGTGTAGCGGGCGAGCTCCGTCATGGTCTTCGAGGAGTTCGTCTGGAAGACCAGGCCCGGGGCGTGTGAGGTGGAGCCTCCCGTGGCGGGCAGCGGGCCCTGGTCGACCACGGTCACTTCGGTCCAGCCTCGCGCGGAGATCTCGTCAGCGAGGGCCGCTCCCACGACGCCCGCTCCGATGATCACCACTCGGGGTCCCGCCATCGCCGCACCTCCGAAATTCAAACCGTTGAGTTGCTTTCTGCGCAACGTGCTTCAGGTTGCGCAACTCAATGTGCCCGCCTCGGGGAGGGGTGTCAAGAGCTCAGCACGCAGGGACGTTTAGCTCGATCGTGTGATGGTCGGCTTACGGGCTTACGGCACTGGGCGGCGAACGAGTTAGCGTGGCAGCGCGATCTGGGACCCGCTGGTAACGGCGGGGCGCGAAGCTCGGGGGAGAAGCCCAAGGGCTCCCGTTCCATCCGGGGGTCACAGGCAAGGGGAAGACCGGACGGGGAAGCCCACTGAACCCTCAACGATGCTCCGTGATGGCAAGCCTCGCAGATGGGAAGCATGAGCGGGGTGCAGGGCCGGCCGCTGAGAAGCGGCGGGTGCCGGTCGAAGACTCCGAGTCGGCCGGGAGGACACCACCGCCCCGGGGTAATGAGGGCGCCCACCCCGGTCGCATCTCACGCGTGCGGAACGCGACAACCCCGTTGGGGTCCAGACCTGCTGGTCTGGTCAGCCGACCGTAAGGAAGACCCAACTCCCCAGCGGGTGCAGGACGGTCCAAGAAGCCAACGCCGGCCGCCGAAAGGCAGCAGAAAACCGGGACAGCACCGGCACCTCCGCCGAGTCCCGCATAACTGGCCGGATACGGGCGGATGCCCGACCCGAAAGGGTGCTGACGTGGGCCGGGTGAGCCTGTGAGGAACGCTGTTGAACCCGGTGAACGGACCGGAGGACACTCCGCTCGACTGGGATGCCATCGACTGGCAGGTCCAGGAGGAGTCAGTACGGCGACTGCGGCAGAGAATCTTCACGGCATCGCAGGCAGGGGACCTCAAAAGGGTCCGCAACTTGCAGAAACTGATGCTCCGCTCTCTGTCCAGCACGCTGGTCAGCGTGCGACGGGTGACGGAGATCAACACAGGACGCAAGACGGCCGGGATCGACGGTCAGGTCGTCCTGACCGCCTCGGGCAAAGCGGAACTGGCCCTTCGGGTTCAGCACCGGATCAGCCCGGACAGAGCCCGGCCCGTCAAGCGGGTGTATATCCCCAAGCCAGGCGGCAGGAGACGCCCGCTCGGCATTCCCGTGATCCTGGACCGGGTCGAGCAAGCCCGCGTCTCCCAGGCACTGGAACCGGAGTGGGAAGCGCGGTTCGAGCCGAAGTCGTACGGCTTCCGGCCCGGCCGCAGCTGTCAGGACGCCATCGCGGCGATCTACTGGACGGCCAAGGACAGCAAGGCCCGCCGCCGGTGGGTACTGGACGCGGATCTGGCAGCGGCGTTCGACCGAATCGACCACGACCACCTGCTTCAGCAGCTCGGCACATTCCCCGCGCGGGAACGGATCGGGCAGTGGCTGCGAGCAGGTGTGGTCGAGGAAGGCCGGTTCACGCCAACCGAGGAGGGAACTCCTCAAGGCGGCGTCATCAGCCCTGTGCTCCTGAACATCGCCGTGCATGGGATGGAGACGGCTGCGGGAGTCCAGTACCGGCAGACCGGACGCCGTGCCGGTGACACCATGCCGGGCTCCCCGCTGCTGGTGAGATACGCCGACGATCTCGTCGCCCTGTGCCATTCACGGGAACGGGCCGAACAGGTCAAGGCCCGGCTTGCCGAGTGGCTGAGGCCGAGGGGACTGGTCTTCACCGAGGACAAAACGCGCGTCGTCCACCTCGAAGAAGGCTGCGACTTTCTCGGCTTTCACCATCCGCCGCTGTCACGGCAAGCTGCTGATCAAGCCCAGCCGTGAGGCCGTCAGACGGATCCGGGGCAGGTCGGCCTACTACCGGAGCGTGGTCGCCAGCGAGGTCTTCACCACGCTGGACGACTACATGTGGAAGCTCACCTACAAGTGGGCGACCCGCGCGCACCCGAACAAGCCCCGGCACTGGGTCACCACCCGGTACTACGGCACGTTCAACAAGTCCCGGCAGGACCAGTGGGTGTTCGGTGACCGCGACAGCGGCGCCTACCTGCTGAAATACGCCTGGACGAAGATCGTCCGACACCAGATGGTCCACGGCTCGGCCTTCCCGGACGACCCTGCCCTGGCGACCTACTGGGCCGAACGGCGCCGCACCAGCCCACCGCCGTCGATCAACCGTGCCACCCTGCGCCTGCTCCAGGCACAGAACGGGCAGTTTCTGATCTGCCGGGGACCGCTGCTGCACGCCGACGCTCCGCCGTCCAGCCCCACCGAGTGGGAACTCCACTCGTCCTGCACTGCACGCCTGTGAGCCTCTCGGGCTTGCTTGAGCCGAGCTGCGGGGAAAGCCCGCACGGCCGGTTCCGAGGGGGACCGCCGCAGCAATGCGGCGGTCCTACCCGACTGGCCGGGTACAACTAGCCGACGCAGTGTTCGCCCTTCCAGGGCCAGTTGAAGCTTCCAGGCTTGACCAGGGCGACGTTCCAGTAGGGAAGAGCCGCGCAGGAGTCGATCCACAGCTGGGTCGCCGGGAATCTCCCGGCGGTCTTGCTGTTGAACAGAAGTGGCCCACCGGAGTACTTATAAATCTTGACGTTGTGGTCGGACGCGAGCGTGATGTAGGCCTTGGGCTGAGCCGACGTCACGTGATTCGGTCCGAACTCAGCCTTTAGAACACCTTTGTAGTAGATGAGCGCGTTGGCATACTTGCCCATGCAAAGCTTTGCGACAGCCCCGCGCTGCCCCTTAGTGGACACGATGCACTTCCCGACGGTCAGCTTCTGACCGAGGTTCAAGTGGTACTGCCCAGCTGCAGCGTCAGCCTGAGTGGCCGGCGTGAAGATGGATGTCCCAAGCAGAATCCCGGCAATCAGAACGCTCCGCGTATATTTGCGAATCCCCACGTCTCCCCGTTTCCGAATGAATTTGGGTTTGGTCGTAACCGTGTGTCATTCCGGACGAGATCTTACCGGGGAGACGCCTTCACCGCGGACCTCGGAAATCATTTTTGCCGCAGCTTGACCTTTTTGCCGCAGCTTGACCATTTTGCCGGCGGCCACGCTCCAGGTGAGGATTTCATGTTGGAATTCGAGAGGAATCGCGGGCGAAATAGGTTGTTCTCCGGCAGTTCACGCAACACACCCACGGAGCCTTGGCCGGAGAACAACCACATCAGCGGCGGACGCCGACGCTACTTGAGCCAGGCGTCGACCTTGTCCTTGTTGGCCTCGACCCACTTCTTGGCCGCCGCCTCGTCCGTCATCTTGTCCTGCGCGATGTACTTGGCGACCTCGTTCTGGTCGTCGTTCGTCCAGTTGAAGTTCTTCACCAGGTTGTAGGCGGGGCTGCCGGACTTGGCGAACTTCGCACTGACGATCTTGTTGAGCTTGTACACGGGATAGTCGCAGGCGACCTTCGCCGCGTCGGCGTCACAGCCGTCCTTGTACGGGGGCAGGCTGACCTTCTTCAGCGGGACCTCGGACAGGAACCACTGCGGCTCGTAGAAGTAGCCGATCACCCACTGCTTGTTCTTCTCGGCGGTGCGGAAGGCCTGGATCAGCGCCGTCTCACTGCCCGCGTACACCACCTTGAAGTCCAGCTTCAGGTTCTTCACCAGCGCCTCGTCGTGGGTGACGTACGACGGGTCGCCGTCGAGGAGCTGGCCCTTGCCGCCCGACTCGGACGTCTTGAACTTCGACGCGTACTTGTTGAGGTTCTTGTAGTCGAGGATGTCGGGGTGCGCCTTGGCCAGCCACGGCGGCACGTACCAGCCGATGAGGCCTTCGTTGCCGGTCGGGCCGGCGTCCACGGCGGTCTTCTGCTGGTCGATGTACTTCTTCACCAGGTCGGGGTGGCCCCAGTTCTCCAGGACCGCGTCGACCTCGCCGGAGCCGAAGCCCTGCCAGGCGATCTCTTCCTTGAGGTTCTTCTTGTTGACCGTACAGCCGAGGTTGTGCTGGGCGACGTACGCGACGACCGCCGCGTCCGCCTCGTAGCCCACCCACGGGTTGATGGCCAGATTGAAGGTGCCGCACTTGCCCGAGCTTCCCGAGCCCGCGGAGGAGCTGTCTCCGACCTTCGCCCCGCCGCACGCGGTGAGGGTGAGGCCGAGGACGGCCAGGCCGGCCGCGCCGGCTCGCCAGTGTCTTGCCATGGTGTCGTGCTCCTTAAGCGGTGGCGCGGCGCGCCGCGGCCTGAGTGATCCGGTCGAACATGACTCCGAGAAGGACGATGGCCAGACCCGCGGCAAGCCCCTTCCCGTACAGCTCCCCCCGTGAGAATCCGGCCACGACGTCGTAGCCGAGGGCGCCCGCACCTACCAGGCCGCCCACAACAACCATCGACAGCACGTAGATCAGGCCCTGGTTGGTCGCAAGCGTCAGGGCACTGCGTGACATCGGCAGTTGAACCTTGGTGATGATCTGCCAGGTGTTGCACCCGGCGGAGGTCGCCGCCTCCACGGTGGTCTCGGGCACCGCCCGGATCCCGTCCGCGATGATCTTCATGGCGACCGGGGCCCCGTAGACGATCGCGGCGACGATGGCCGTGAAGCGGGTGGGGCCGAACAGCGCGAGGAACGGCACGAGGTAGACGAAGGGCGGCATGACCTGGGCGGCGTCCAGGGTGGGCCGGATCAGCCGGTCCACCGTCATGCTCCGCCCCATCCACACCCCGAAGACGATGCCGAGCGCCATCACCAGGACCGTTGCGACGAGCGTCGAGGCCAGGGTGGTCATGGCGTCCGACCACAGACCGGTGCCGACCAGCAGGCCCACGCACACGGCTGTGGTGACCCCGGACTTCCAGCCGCCGAGCACCACGCCCAGCGCCACCAGCACCGCGCCGACAAGCCACCACGGGGAGTCGGTGACCAGCGTCTGGAACGGGTTGAGCAGGCCGTTGGTGATGACGTCACGGATGGCGTTGGTGACGCCCGAGAGGCTGTCCTGCGCCCAGTTGGTCGCGCTGTCCGCCGCGCTCGCGATGTGGCTGCCGACCGTGCCGTCACCGGGGAAGTCGGCCGCCCACAGGTAGGTGTGCGACAGATAGATCAGGACCGCCGTGACGGCCGCACCGGCGCCCAGCAGCGGCCGCCGCCACTTCAGGAGGCGGTTCTTGGAGCGCCGCGCGTTCTCCTCGCGGGCGGCGGCCGCGGTGGTCACCCGGTCCAGGACGATCGCCATGACCACGATGGCGAGGCCCGCGTTGAAGGCCGTGCCGACGTCGAGCGACTGCAGCGCCTGCAGGACGTTCACGCCGAGGCCCGGCGCGTTGATCAGGGCCGCGATGGTCACCATGGCCAGGGCGGCCATGATGGTCTGGTTGACGCCCATCACCACGGTCCGCTTGGACATCGGCAGCAGGACCTTCAGCAGCGACTGGCGGCGGGTGGCGCCGAGGGAGTCGGCCGCCTCGACCGTCGTCTTGGAGACGTTGCGGATGGCGTGCGCGGTGATGCGGATTGTCGGCGGGGCCGCGTAGACCGCGGTGGCGATGGTGGCGGAGGCGCCGCCGATGAGGAAGAACAGGGTCAGCGGTGCCAGGTAGACGAAGGTCGGCATCGTCTGCATGAAGTCCAGGAAGGGCGTGGCGATCCGGTTGAACCGGTCCGACAGCCCGGCCCACACCCCGAGCGGGATCGCGAACAGCAGCGCCACAAACACCGCGGAGAGCGTGAGGGAGAGGGTGTCCATGCTCTCCTGCCACAGCCCCTGCAGCCCGAAGAAGGTGAACCCGGCCACGGTCAGCAGCGCGACCCGCCAGTTGCCCACGGCCCAGGAGACGTAGCCGGCGATGCCGACCACACCGAGCCAGCCGATCTCCGGGACCGGGCGGGCCCCGGAGGGCTGCGAGATCAGGTGCTGGATGAAGGTCACCAGGTTGTCGATGACCAGCCGGATCTCGTTGAAGAAGTACAGGAAGAGCGGGTTGGAGTTGCGGTTGGCGCCGATGGAGTCGTTGAAGTCGTTGATCCACCGGTGCAGATCGGTCAGGTCGGCCGCCGCCAGCGACAGCGTCTGCTTTCCGCGCAGTACGGCGAACAGCACCAGCCAGACGACCACGATCGCGCCGACCACCATGGGCCGGCTGATCCTGCGCGCCGCCTTGACGGGAGCGACCGGCTCTGCGGCCTCTGTTTTCTCGGGCTTCGCCATGACGACGGTCATCAGGCGCCGCCTTCCTGCCCGGCGACCACCGCGAGGATCTCCTCGTCGCCGACTATGCCGAGCAGCTTGCCGTTCTCGACGACCTTGACCGGCTTGTCGGCCGCGAGCACCGCCCGGGTGGCCTCCTTCACTACGACGTCCGGACCGAGCTCGGGGCCGTCCAGGGCGTCCCCGTCCTCCGGCGGGCGCATGATCCAGCGCAGGGTGAGCACGTCGCCGCGCGGCACGTCCTTGACGAACTCGCGGACGTAGTCGTCCGCCGGGGCGCCGACGAGTTCGTCGCCGGTGCCGCACTGGACCATCTTGCCGTCGCGCATGATCAGGATGCGGTCGCCCAGTTTGAGGGCCTCGGAGAGGTCGTGGGTGATGAACACCATGGTCTTGCCGACCTCGTGGTGCAGGCGGATGACCTCGTTCTGCATGTCACGGCGGATCAGCGGGTCGAGCGCCGAGAACGGCTCGTCGAAGAGGAGCACGTCCGGGTCGCCGGCCAGTGCCCGGGCGAGGCCCACGCGCTGCTGCATGCCGCCGGACAGCTGGTCGGGGTAGGAGTTCTCGTAACCCGCGAGGCCGACCAGCTCGACGACCTCCTGGGCCCGCTTGTTGCGCTCGGCCCTGCCCATGCCGCGGATCTCCAGACCGAACGCCACGTTGTCCAGGACGCGGCGATGGGGCAGCAGTCCGAAGTGCTGGAAGACCATGGAGAACTTGCGGCGGCGCAGGTCGCGCAGGCGTTTCTCGTCGGCCTGGCGGATGTCCTCGCCCTCGAAGACGATCTCACCGGCGGTGGGTTCGATCAGCCGGGTCAGACATCGCACCAGCGTGGACTTGCCGGAGCCGGACAGGCCCATGACGACGAAGACCTCGCCGGGCGAGACGTCGAAGTGAACGTCTCGGACGGCGGCGGTGCATCCGGTGCGGTCCATGAGCTCGCGGCGGGTGAGGCCGCACAGCTCCTCGGAGTCCGGGACCTGGTCGGCCTTCGGCCCGAACACCTTCCACAGCCTGCGCACGGAGATGACCGGGGTGGAGCCCGAGTCCTGGGGCGTGCCGCGCCGCTGCGGCACCTCGGTCTGTGTGGTCACGTTCGACCTTCTTTCGGCGTTCAGCCGCGGAACCAGCGCTGCGGCCGAGGTTGGATGTTCTGCCAGATGTGCTTGGGCTCGCGGTACTCGTTCAGGCCGGTCGGTCCCAGCTCCCGGCCCACGCCCGAGTGCCCGAAGCCACCCCATTCCGCTTGCGGCACATAGGGGTGGTAGTCGTTGATCCACACCGTGCCGTGGCGCAGCCGCCGGGCGACCCGCTGCGCCTTCCCGGCGTCCTGCGTCCACACGGCTCCGGCGAGCCCGTACTCGGTGTCGTTGGCGATACGTACGGCATCGTCCTCGTCGGTGAAGCGCTCGATGGTCAGCACGGGTCCGAAGGACTCCTCGTGCACCACCCGCATGTCCTGCGTGCACTCGTCGAGCACGGTGGGCGGGTAGTAGTGGCCGTCTCCCAGCGCGGGATCGTCCGGCCGTGCACCGCCGCAGCGCAGTACGGCGCCCTCGGCGATCCCCGCGGCCACGTACGCCTCGACCTTCGCCAGGTGCTGTGCTGAGATCAGCGCTCCCGTCTCGGCCTCGGCGTCGAAGGGGCCGCCGAGCCGGATCCGCCGGGCGCGCCGGACGATCTCGTCGACGAGCCGGTCGTGCAGCGAGTCCTCGACGATCAGCCGGGCACCGGCCGAGCAGACCTGCCCGGAGTGCAGGAAGACGGCCGTGAGAGCGAAGTCCACGGCCGTCTCGAAGTCGGCGTCGGCGAAGACGACGTTGGGGTTCTTGCCGCCGAGCTCCAGCGCGACCTTCTTCACGGTCGCGGCGGCGGTCGCCATGATCCGCTTGCCGGTCTCCAGGCCCCCGGTGAAGGAGACCATGTCGACACGGGGGTCCTCGGAGAGCGGCGCACCCACCTCGGGCCCGGTACCCAGGACGAGGTTGGCCGCGCCGGCGGGGAGCCCGGCCTCCGCCAGCGCCTTCATCAGCAGGATCGAGCTGGAGGGGGTGAGCTCGCTGGGCTTGAGGACGATCGTGTTTCCGGCGAGCAGCGCCGGGGCGACCTTCCAACTCGCCTGCAGCAGAGGGTAGTTCCAGGGGGTGATGAGCCCGCACACACCGACCGGCTCGTAGACGACCCGGCTCACGGCGTCGTCGCGGCCGGTGTCGATCACGCGGCCGGCGTCGGTACCCGCGAGGCCGCCGTAGTAGCGGAAGCAGGAGACGACATCGGCGATGTCGTACTCGCTCTCCACCAGCCGCTTGCCGGTGTCCAGGGACTCGGCGCGGGCGAACGCCTTGGCGTCCCGCTCCATGATGTCCGCGGTGCGCAGCAACAGCGCGCCGCGCTCACCTTCCGGGGTGTTCGGCCAGTGGCCCGCGTCGAAGGCGCGGCGGGCCGCTGCGATCGCGGCCTCGGTGTCGGGGCGAGTCGCCTCCGAGACGGTCGCCGCGAGGGTACCGTCGGCGGGACATCGGATGTCCCGGTGCCCACCGGCGAGCGGATCCCGCCATTCGCCATCGACATACAGGTCTGCCACGCGCCGAGCCTTTCATTGGAATCGTTGCGCATCGTGCACCGTATTGCTTGTGGTGGAACACAGTGGCGAATGGACAGACCGGCGTCAAGAGGTTGACGGATGACGATTTCACCACGCGCAGCTTTACTCGCCCACTCTTGACCACGGGCGACACCGAGCCGACCATGTTGCGTATCGCTCACCTTGTTGTGTAATACGCACCGACGGAGGCCGCACATGTCCCCTCGCCCGCAACCTGGCCGTGAGTACGTCCTCACCCTCTCCTGTCCTGACAGCGCGGGACTGGTTCACGCCGTGAGCGGCTTCCTTGTCAGGAACTCCGGAAACATCCTGGAAAGCCAGCAGTTCGACGACCGACTTCAAGGGCGCTTCTTCATGCGGGTCCACTTCGACGTCTCCGATCCGAACGTCAAGCTGGAGGTTCTGCGCTCCAGGTTCGGCCCGGTCGCCCAGGCCTACGGCATCTCCTGGACCCTGAACGAAGCGGCCACACCGACCCGGACGCTGATCATGGTGTCGAAGTTCGGCCACTGCCTGAACGACCTGCTGTTCCGGCGGCGCACCGGCGCGCTCAACATCGAGATCCCGGCGATCGTCTCCAACCACCGCGACTTCGAGAAGCTCGCGGAGACGTACGGCGTCCCCTTCCACCACATCCCGGTGACCAAGGAGACCAAGGCCGACGCCGAGGCACGGCTGATGGAACTCGTGCGGGAGCTGGACGTCGACCTGGTGGTGCTGGCCCGCTACATGCAGGTTCTCTCCGACGACCTGTGCAAGCAGCTGGAGGGCCGCGCCATCAACATCCACCACTCCTTCCTCCCCAGCTTCAAGGGCGCACGCCCCTATGACCAGGCGTACCAGCGCGGAGTCAAGCTGGTCGGCGCGACGGCGCACTATGTGACGTCGGACCTGGACGAGGGGCAGATCATCGAGCAGGACGTGGTTCGCGTGGACCACTCGCTCGACCCCGGCGACCTGGTCACGGTCGGGCGGGACGTGGAGGCGCAGGTCCTCGCGCACGCGGTGAAGTGGCACAGCGAGAGCCGCGTGATGGTGGACGGCAACCGCACGGTGGTCTTCCGCTGATTCGTATACGAGAAGGGCGGGACCGGAATCCGGTCCCGCCCTTCTCGTATGCGGCGCCGGGCGCACCGGAACAGGTCACAGGGGCTGCTGGAGAGACGCGATGAGCGCGGCCGTGAGCTCCGCGGGGGCGTCCTCCTGGACCAGGTGGCCGGCGCCTCAGACGGGTTCGAAACGCGCGCCGGGGACGAGAGCTGCGAGCTCGCGCCCCTTCGCCACCGGGATCCAGGTGTCGTCCTCGCCCCCGCCGGGACCGCTGGCGGAGGTGACGTACTCACGCCCCAGGGCGGCGTGCAGCACGGGCGGCAGCCGCTCGAACACGTCGGCGTTCTCGCGCGGACCACGAAGAACGGCGAGCCCCACGGCGCCGGCGCGACCGGGTCCACCAGGGCCCGTGCCCGGTACCGGGCGCCGTACAGCAGGACGACCGGCGGCCGGCCGGGGTCCCCCAGCCGGCCCCAGCGGACATCAGTCCACCCGGTCCAGCAGCGCGCGCCGCCACCGCTCGGTCTCGGCGATCTGGTTGAAGGTGAACAGATGCAGCCCGGCAACTCCCGCCTCGGGCAAGGTGAGTTGCTCGGCGCTGCGGGTGAGCAGCCGCTCTGGCGCGTACCCACCGGGGGCCGCGAAGCGCAGGAACCAGGTGGGGTGCCGGGTAAGGAAGCGGGTCGACTCCCCCACCCCGATCTTCGTGGCCATCGCCAGCAGTTTCGCCCGCTGCACGGGCCCCGCGACGCCCACATGAACCGGCAGGGTGACGTCCCTGCGCCGTATACGAACGAGCCACTCTCCCAGCACCCGCGGGTCGAAGCACAGGTTGCTCACGATGTACGTGGCGTGCTCGCGCTTGTCCCACATCGCCTGGACGGTGAGGTCGTCGTGGAGGAGCGGATGGCTCTCCGGGTAGCCGGTGACGCCGACCCTGGCGAAGGGCCTGCCCAGCTCGCCCAGCCTGCGCAGGACCGGCAGGGCGCCCTCGTAGACCCCGGCCGGCGGATCGGAGTCACCGGCCGGCACGAAGACGTCGTCGATGCCCGCAGCCCGCAGCCGGTCGACGACGTCCTTGAGGTGGACGTCATCGCGCAGCAGCCGCGCCGGCACGTGCGGGACGACCCGGTACCCGTGCGCGGCGAGCCGGCCGGCCAGGTCGAGGGTCGGCTCCAGGCCCTTGACCGGCGACGCCGTCACGGTGACGACGACGTCGCGCGGGACATGGGCGAGGACCTTCTCCTCGGTCGACTTCGCGGGCAGCACCTCGTAGCGGACGCTGTTCAGCAGCGCCCGGAGCCCTGTGGCGCCCAACTCCTACTCCGCCTGCTTCTGGACGTGAGGGTGGCGGTAGTACGCGGCCTTCGACGGCGCGAGCGGCTCCTTGCCGAGGATGAGGTCGGCCGCCTTCTCCGCGATCATCATCACCGGCGCGTAGATGTTGCCGTTGGTGACATAGGGCATCACGGACGCGTCGACGACCCGCAGCCCCTCGACCCCGTGCACCCGCATGCTGGCGGGGTCGACGACGGACATCTCGTCGGTGCCCATCTTGCAGGTGCAGGACGGGTGCAGGGCCGTCTCGCCGTCCTTGGCGACCCAGGCGAGGATCTCCTCGTCGCTCTCGACGGCCGGGCCGGGCGAGACCTCCCCGTCGTTGTAGGGGGCCAGGGCGGGCTGGTTGAGCAGCTTGCGGGCCACCCGGATCGCCTCGACCCACTCGCGGCGGTCCTGTTCGGTGGACAGGTAGTTGAAGCGCAGGGCCGGGTGCTCGTTCGGGTCCTTGCTCTTGATCTTCACCGAGCCGATGGCGTCGGAGTACATGGGCCCCACGTGCACCTGGTAGCCGTGTCCACCGGCCGGCACCGAGCCGTCGTAGCGGACCGCGATGGGCAGGAAGTGGAACATCAGGTTGGGGTAGTCCACGTCCTCGTTGCTGCGCGCGAACCCGCCCGCCTCGAAGTGGTTGGTGGCGGCGGGGCCCTTGCGGAACAGCCACTGCAGGCCGATGAAGGGGGCACGCCACTTCGCGAGATACGGCTGCATGGAGACGGGCTGCTTGCAGGCGTACTGGATGTAGACCTCCAGGTGGTCCTGCATGTTCTCGCCGACGCCCGGCAGGTCGTGGACGACGTCGATGCCGAGCGCGCGCAGCTCCTCGGCGTTGCCTACGCCCGACAGCTGCAGCAGCTGCGGGGAGTTGATCGCGCCGCCGCACAGGATGACCTCCTTGGCCCGCACCTGCTGGACGGCTCCGCGACCGCGCCGGTACTCCACTCCGACGGCCCGCTTGCCCTCGAACAACACACGGGTGACGAGAGCGCGGGTCCGCACAGTGAGGTTGGGACGCTTGCGGACGGGCTTCAGATAGGCCTTCGACGCCGACAGCCGGCGCCCGCGGTGGACGTTGCGGTCGAACTTGGCGAAGCCCTCCTGCCGGTAGCCGTTGACGTCGTCCGTCGGCGCGTACCCGGCCTCCTCGGTGGCCTTGAGGAAGGCGGCGAAGAGCGGATTGGATGCCGGACCGCGCTCCAGAACGAGCGGGCCGTCGTGGCCGCGGAACTCGTCGTCCGGATCGGCCGCCAAACAGTTCTCCATGCGCTTGAAGTACGGCAGACAGTGCGCGTAGTCCCAGCTCTCCATCCCGGGATCGGCGGCCCAGCGCTCGTAGTCCATGGGGTTTCCGCGCTGGAAGATCATGCCGTTGATGCTGCTGGAGCCGCCCAGCACCTTGCCGCGCGCGTGGTAGACGCGTCGGCCGCCCATGTGGGGCTCGGGCTCGGACTCGTACTTCCAGTCGTAGAAACGGCTGCCGATCGGGTAAGTCAGCGCCGCGGGCATGTGGATGAAGACGTCCCACGGGTAGTCCGATCGGCCGGCCTCAAGGACCAGCACCCGGTTGCCCGGGTCGGCGGAGAGCCGGTTCGCCAGTGCGCTGCCGGCCGATCCACCACCGACGATGACGAAGTCGTACTGCAGAGCCATGGTGCCTCGTCTCGCTCGCTCCGTAGATATGCGAGGCATGCTAAACCCGGTAGCGCCATACGCACCAGGTTGCGAAGAGCGCAACTTGAGGATCTTGATTTCGGCGGCGTTACTTGCAGTGGTGTTGTTTACTACGAGTATAGTTTCACTGTGAGCAACTACAGCCCGGACTCAGAAACGTCGAATTCACATGCCGGCGGCGTGCAGTCGGTGGACCGCGCCATCAGCGTCCTGGAGATCCTCGCTCAGCGTGGCGAGGCGGGCGTCAGCGAGGTGGCGGGCGAGATCGAGGTGCACAAGTCGACCGCCTTCCGGCTGCTCGGCGCTCTGGAGGCGCGCGGTCTGGTGGAGCAGGCCGGCGAGCGCGGCAAGTACCGCCTCGGCTTCGGCATCGTCCGCCTGGCCGGCGCGGTCACGGGGCGCATCGACATCACTCAGCAGGGCCGCCCGGTGTGCGAGCGTCTCGCCGAGGAGATCGGCGAGACGGTCAACATCGCGGTGATGCAGGAGCACTACGCGATCAACCTCTACCAGGTGCGCGGCCCGGGCGCAGTCACCGCACACAACTGGGTCGGCCAACTGACCCCGCTGCACGCGACGTCGAGCGGCAAGATCCTGCTGGCGTACCTGCCTGCCAAGGAACGGGCCGCACTGCTGGCAGAGGCCGGCCTCAAGAAGGTCACACCGCACACCATCACCTCGAAGGCGAAGCTCGAGAAGAACCTCGCCGAGGCGCGGGAGGCCGGCTACGCCTGGACCAAGGAGGAGCTGGAGCTCGGCCTCCACGCCATGGCTGCGCCGGTCCTCGACCGGGACGGAGAGGTCATCGCGGCGGTCACGGCCTCCGGGCCCGCGTACCGGTTCACCGAGGAGCGGATGCGCGAGCTCGCCCCGGTGCTGATCAAGGGCGCCGAGGAGATCAGTCACCGGATGGGCTACCTGGGCTGAGTCACCCCTGAGGGGTGCCCAGGCGCTCGTTCACCCAGTCGTGGAACGCACCGATGTGGTGTTCGCTGGGCACCAGCACGCCACCCTTCGCATACATCCGCGAACTCATCCCGGGCTGGGTGCGCTCGCAGGCGTCGAAGTCCTGCTGGTTGACCCGGTGGAAGAGTTCCACGGACCGGGTGACGTCCTTGCCGCTCTCGACGACGTGCGGGAGGTACAGCCAGTCGCACTCGACGATCGTGCGGTCCGCGGCCACCGGGTACATCCGGTGGAAGATCACGTGGTCGGGCACGAGGTTGATGAAGACCTGCGGCCGGACGGTGATCGCGTAGTACCGGCGGTCCTGGTCGTCGGCGACACCCGGGATGCGGTCCAGCCCCTCCGAGCCGTCGACCGTGAAGCCCTGGACCTCGTCACCGAACTCCGCGCCGTGACCCACGTAGTACTGGGCGGCGTAGCCGTCCGCGAACTCCGGGAGCACCTCGGTGAGTTCGGGGTGGATCGTGGCGCAGTGGTAGCACTCCATGAAGTTCTCGATGATGAGCTTCCAGTTCGCCTTCACGTCGTAGACGATCCGCTTGCCGACAGCGAGGTTCTCGATGCCGTAGCGCTCGATGGATTCCACGTCGCCGAGTCGGGTGACGATCTCGCCGATGACCTCCTCCTCGAAGGAGGGCGGGTTCTCCGCGAGACAGACCCACACATAGCCGAGCCACTCGCGCACGGCCACGCTCACCAGTCCGTACTCGGTACGGCCCACGTCGGGCATCTTGGTGAGGTTGGGCGCGGCGACGAGCTTGCCGTTCAGGTCGTACGTCCAGGCGTGGTACGGGCACTGGAAGGCCCTCTTGACCTCGCCGGTCTCCTCGGTGCAGAGCTTGGCGCCGCGGTGCCGGCACACGTTGAAGTACGCACGGATGCCGTTGTCCCGGGCCCGGGTGACGAGGATGCTCTCGCGGCCCACGTCGACGGTGCGGAAGGCGCCGGGCTTGGCCAGCTCGGAGGCCCGCGCGACGCAGAACCACATGGTCTCGAATATGTGCTCCTGCTCCTGGGCGAAGAACTCCGGGTCCGTGTAGGAGGAGCCGGGGAGAGTGGCGATCAGGCTGTCCGGCAGACTGGTCGAGGTCACGGTGCACTCCTCGGGAGAACGTCGTGGAGGGGTCATTCACGCGCCGGGAAGAGCGACTCCGGACGGGTGTTGTACATAGAGCAACGCTGCGTGCTATATGCAACGCAGCATGGGATGCCGCTGGGGCGGTGTCAAGATGCGGGCGGCGTCAGGATGCGGTGGCGACGAGCTGCTTGCGCCACCGCGTGAACAGCCGCGGCTGGTTCATCCCGAGCACGGCGACCGGGTTCCCGGCCCGCCGGTAGACGGCCAGGACGTCGCGTTGGTCCGCGGTGCCGGCCTCGACGGTGACGGTGTCGGCGCCGACCGCGTGACCCGCGAACTGGATCTTCACTCCGTACTGGTCGGACCAGAAGTACGGGGGCCGGGGCACCCCCGGTTCTACCGCACCGCCCGCCAGCAGGGTGGCGACCGCGGCGTCGGGCCGTTCCCGCGCGCCGGTCCAGTGCTCGACGCGGCGATGCAGGCCCGCGCGCGGGTCGTACCAGTTGGCACAGTCGCCGACCGCGACCACGCCGGCCAGGCTGGTGCGGCCGTCGGCGCCGCACTTGACGCCGTCGTCGAGGGCGATGCCGGAGCCTTCCAGCCACTCGACGTTCGGGCGGGCGCCCACACCGACGACGACGATGTCGGCGGGGACGGTGCGGCCGTCCTCCAGCAGGACGGCGTCGACGCGGGTCTCCCCGCTCAGCCCCTTGACGCCCACACCGCACTCCAGCCGTACGCCGTGGTCGGTGTGCAGAGCGGAGACGATGGCGCCCATGGTCTCGCCGAGCGGTCCGGCGAGCGGTGTCGGGGCGGCCTCGACAACGGTCACGTCGAGGCCGAGGGCGTACGCGGTGGAGGCGACCTCGGCTCCGATGAAGCCGCCGCCGATCACCACCAGCCGTCCTCCGCGGGACAGTTCGTCCCGCAGGGCTCGGGCGTCGTCCAGGGTGCGCAGGGTGTGCACTCCGGCCAGACCCTCGGAGCCGGGCAGTGTGCGTGCCGCTGCGCCCGTCGCGATGACGACGCCGTCGGCCTGCACCTTCCGTCCGTCGGCGAGCCGCAGGGTGCGCGCCGCGTGGTCGAGTGCGGTGGCACGGACGCCGAGCAGCCACTCCGCCCGGAGGTCCTCGCCGTCGGCCTCCAAGGCGAGTTCGGCCTCGCCGAGTGTGCCGGCCAGGAACTCCTTGGACAGCGGGGGCCTGTCGTACGGACGGTGGAGTTCGTCCCCGATGACGACCAGCCGACCGTCGTAGCCCTGCTTGCGCAGTGAGCGCGCCGCCGACAGTCCGGCCAGCGAGGCGCCGACCACGGCGACCGTCCTCACGCGGGACCCCCGGCAAGCCGGGCCGAGATGCAGGGCGGCAGGTTGGGCGCGTCGGTGGACACGCGGACGTAGATCATGCCGTCCTCGACGAGGATCTCGTGCGTCCGGACCGGGAGTTTGGCCGGCGGGGCGTCGACCGCGCCGGTCCTCAGGTCGAACTTGGAAGCATGCAACGGGCATTCCACCTCGCAGCCCTCCAGCCAGCCGTCGGCGAGCGACGCGTCCTGGTGGGTGCAGGTGTCGTCGATGGCGAAGAGTTCGCCGTCGTCGGTGTGGAACACCGAGACCGGCGGATCGATGTCGAGCCGGTGGGCCTCGCCCGGGGGGAGATCCTCAAGACGGCACGCGGGAATCATCATGACACCTCGGGTGCGTATAGCGAAACGGATTGCGGTAAGCGCAACATCAGTCTGAGGTCGGCCTGAACCCTTGTCAAGGCATTCAGAGGCCACTCTGAGGCCGTTCACTTTGTTGCGTAATAAAAAACTCAACTCACATAGGGAAACGGCAGCCCGCCACATCGGCTCGCGGCGCGGCGAGCCGAGGGCGGGCGCTCAACAGGGCGCCCGAGGGCGTCAGAAGCCGCGGTCTATCCATTCCTGCAGGTGCGGGGCCTCGGCGGCGATGCTGGTCGGGTCTCCGTGGCCGGTGTGCACGACGGTGTCTGCGGGCAGCGTCAGCAGCCGGCCCCGGATCGACTCGACGATGGTCGGGAAGTGGCTGTACGACCGTCCTGTCGCCCCTGGCCCGCCGGCGAACAGCGTGTCGCCGCTGAAGAGCGCCGTGAGGGCCGGGGCGTACAGGCAGACCGCCCCGGGGGCGTGGCCCGGCGTATGCAGCACGGTCAGCTCGACACCGGCCACCGAGAGGCCCTGGCCGTCGGTGAGTTCCGCGTCCGGCGCCCGGTCGGGGTGGGTCTGCTTCCACAGCGGCAGGTCGTCCGGGTGGAGCAGGACCGGGGCGCCCGTGCGCGCCGCCAGTTCGGGCGCGGCGTCGATGTGGTCGTTGTGCGCGTGGGTGCACACGATCGCGATGAGGCGCCGGTCGCCGACGGCCTCGGCGACGGCGTCGGCGTCGTGCGCGGCGTCGATGACGATCGCCTCGCTGTCGTCGCCGACGATCCACACGTTGTTGTCGACGTCCCAGGTGCCGCCGTCCAGCGAGAACGTTCCCGAGGTGACGAGGTGTTCGATGCGGGCGGCCATCAGAAGACCACCACCGAGCGCAGCACATCGCCGCCGTGCATCCGCTCGAAGGCCTTCTCGACCTCGTCCAGCGCGATCGTCTCCGTGACGAAGGCGTCCAGGTCGAGCCGGCCCTGGAGGTAGAGGTCGATGAGCATCGGGAAGTCGCGGGAGGGCAGGCAGTCGCCGTACCAGGAGGACTTCAGGGAGCCGCCGCGGCCGAAGACGTCCAGCAGCGGCAGTTCGAGCTTCATATCCGGGGTGGGCACACCGACCAGGACCACCGTGCCGGCGAGGTCGCGGGCGTAGAACGCCTGCTTGTACGTCTCCGGGCGGCCGACCGCCTCGATGACGACGTCGGCGCCGTGGCCGCCGGTCAGCTCCCGGATCGCCTCCACCGCGTCGGCGTTCTTCGAGTTGACGGTGTGGGTCGCGCCCAGCTTCGCGGCGGTCTCCAGCTTGCGGTCGTCGATGTCGACCGCGATGACCTTCGCCGCCCCCGCCAGGTTCGCCCCGGTGATCGCCGCGGCCCCGACACCGCCGCAGCCGATGACGGCGACCGAGTCACCTCGCCCGACGTTGCCGGTGTTGATGGCCGCTCCGATGCCCGCCATGACACCGCACCCCAGCAGACCGGCGGCGGCCGCCGACGCGGTCGGGTCGACCTTGGTGCACTGCCCGGCAGCGACCAGCGTCTTCTCCGCGAAGGCGCCGATACCCAGCGCCGGCGACAACTCGGTGCCGTCGAGCAAGGTCATCTTCTGCTTGGCGTTGTGGGTGTTGAAGCAGTACCACGACTCCCCGCGCCGGCAGGCACGGCACTGACCGCACACCGCACGCCAGTTGAGGATCACGAAGTCGCCCGGCGCGACGTCGGTGACCCCCTCCCCCACCGACTCCACGACACCCGCGGCCTCATGGCCCAGCAGGAAGGGGAAGTCGTCGTTGATGCCGCCCTCGCGGTAGTGCAGATCGGTGTGGCAGACCCCGCAGGCCTCGATCTTCACCAGCGCCTCACCCTGGCCCGGGTCAGGCACGATGATCGTTTCCAGGCTGACGGGGGCGCCCTTGCCCCGCGCGACGACAGCACGGACCTGGTGCGTCATGGCCACTCCTCGGCTGGTCGAGACTTGAATCAGATGTTGCTCATTACGGCACACATCTCACGTGTCGCAACACAGCATCGTTGAGCGCCGACCGGGGGTCAAGCAGCGCGACGAGGTTCCCGCAGCCGACCGGGATCGCGGCCGGAGCAGCACGAACGCCCGGCGGGGCCGTGGCCGACCAAGTCGGTGCCACCACCCCGCCGGGCGCAGGTCCGGCCGCTCTCAGAGAGCCGGGGTGGAAGTGGACTGCGCGGGTTGTACGGACTGCTGGGAGTGGTCGGCGTTCGTGCCGTCGGAGGGCGCGCAGGGACCGATGCGGAGTTCGAAGTCGCCGTCGTACTTCTCATGGCCGGCGATGACGGCCGATTCGACGACTTCCTCGCCGATCCGCCCGCGGATGATGAGCGGATCCTGGCGCAGGTCCCGGGTGAGCGCGATGCACAGGCCGACCATCACCAGGGTGAAGGGGGCCGCCGCGAGAATCGTGAGGTTCTGCAGGCCGGTGAGCGCGTCACCCTTGCCTCCGCCGATGAGCAGCATGACCGCGGCGACCGCTCCGGTCAGCACGCCCCAGAAGACGACGACACCCCGCGTCGGTTCCAGGGATCCGCGCTGCGAGAGCGTGCCCATCACGATCGAGGCGGCGTCTGCACCGGAGACGAAGAAGATCCCGACGAGGATCATCACCACCACGCTCGTGATCGTGGCCACCGGGTACTGCTGGAGCACGTCGAAGAGCTGGCCCTGGGCGGTCGAGGCGTCGCTGAGACGCTTCTCGTCCTGGAGGTGCATCGCCGAGCCGCCGAAGACGGCGAACCACAGCAGGCTGACGCTGCTGGGCACCAGGATCACCCCGCCCACGAACTGCCGGATGGTACGGCCCCGGCTGATGCGCGCGATGAACATGCCGACGAAGGGCGTCCAGGAGATCCACCAGGCCCAGTAGAAGACCGTCCAGCCGGCCAGCCAGTCGGCGACGCCCTCACCGCTCGACGCCTCGGTACGCCCGGCCATCTGGGTCAGGTCGCCGAGGAACGCGCCGATCGAGGTGGGCAGCAGGTCGAGGATGAAGATGGTCGGTCCGACCAGGAACACGAAGACCGCCAGGGTCACCGCCAGCACCATGTTGATGTTGGACAGCCACTGGATGCCCTTCTCGATCCCGGACACCGCCGAGGCGACGAACGCCACGGTCAGCACCGCGATCACGACGACCAGCAGGCCGGTGCCGACGGATCCCAGCCAGCCCAGTTCGGTGAAGCCGCTGCCGATCTGCAGGGCGCCGAGCCCCAGGGAGGCGGCGGAGCCGAAGAGGGTGGCGAAGATGGCGAGGATGTCGATGATCCGGCCACCCCAGCCGTTCGCCCGCTCCTGCCCGATCAGCGGGGTGAACACGGCGCTGATCAGTTGCCGGCGGCCGCGCCTGAAGGTGCTGTAGGCGATGGCCAGACCCACGACCGCGTACATCGCCCACGGGTGGAGCGTCCAGTGGAAGAGGGTGGTGGCCATGGCGGTCTCCATGGCCTCGTGGGCGTCGGCAGGGTCGGTGCCCGGCGGCGGTGTGACGAAGTGCGACAGCGGTTCGCTCACGCCGTAGAACATCAGGCCGATGCCCATGCCCGCACTGAACATCATGGCTATCCACGAGACCGTGCGGAACTCGGGCCGCTCCCCCTCCTCGCCGAGGGTGATCCGCCCGTACCGGCTCATGGCCAGCCACAGGGCGAAGACCACGAAGCCCGAGGCGGCGAGGACGAAGGCCCAGCCACCGTTTCGGATGGTCCCGTCGAGGAGCTTGCCGGACACGCTCTCCAGCGAGTCGGTCGCGGTGGCCCCCCACACGACGAAGGCGAGGGTGAGGGCCGCGGCGACACCGAAGACGACCAGGTCGGTCCGGGGGCCGGCGGATACCGCTGGGCTTCCTGGCAGATCCGCGTCGACGGGATGGCTGCGGCTCCCGTCTCTTTCGCGGGCGTTGTTCATCAACTCGTCCTTTCCACAGACGGCGGTGGAGTCGTTGTCGCGGACGGCGGCAGGGGAACTCGTCGGTGCCGCCTGACCGACTGACACGCCGGAGCGGATGGGAGAACGACGAGAGAAGGAGTGGCGGAGCGGCCGCCGACATGCGTTGTTGCGGATAATGCAGTGTGATTCACTATGAGCAACAACCCTCAAGGCCTTGGGGAGGGCTGTCAAGGGGGCGGACGTGCAGAGTTTCCCTACCGCAACCCAAACGGTCACCTTTAACGGCAGCGAAACGGAGCCCCGGCAGGGAGAACCGTCAGCAACCGCCGCGCTTTCAGCCGCGTCTCGGCCCACTCGCGCTCGGGGTCGGAACCCCAGGTGATCCCCGGCCCGGTACCGAAGCGCAGTGACGGGACGCCGACAGCAGTGCGGTCGATCCAGAACGTCCGGATACCGACGGCGAGTTGAGCCGTGGAGCGTTCGGCGTCGACCCAGCCGACCGCACCGCAGTACGGGCCGCGCGGCGCGGTCTCCAGCGCCGCGATGATGCGCGGCGCACAGGTCGGGAACGGTCACCGAGCCGGTGGCGCACACACGTCCCAGGTCGTTGCGGACCAGGTCGACGATCATGACGTTCTCGGCGTGGTCCTTCTCCAGAAGGTCCGCGGCGGTCCGGCCGCTGCCCTTGGTGGGGCCCGACTCCACCGTACGGCCGTCGCGGCGGAGGAAGAGCTCGGGCGAGGCCGTCGCGATCTCCACACCGTGCGCCGGAAGGCGGACCGTGCCGGCGTACGGCGCCGGGTTGCCCCGGGCCAGTAACGCGGTGAGGGCGTCGGCGTCCGCCCGTTCCGGGTCGGGCAGCGGCGCGGACAGGACCCGGCACAGGTTCGCCTGGTAGACCTCGCCGGCCGCGATGTGCTTACGGCAGCATCGATTATGCGGCTCCGCCGCGGGGCCGGACCCCGGCGATGTAGGCGGCCCGGTCGAGGGAGGACGTCCAGGTGTCCGGATCCGGGCCGCGCCACGCCGCGGGTTCGGCGGTGGGCACGGGCGCACGGCGTACGTCCCCGAAACGCGCGCACACCAGGCGCCCCTCGAAGTCGGCGACGACGGCCCAGGAACCGGTGGAGTCCAGGGCCGCGGGATCACTGGTCACGTCCCGGAGATCGGTGGCGAGGAGGTCGCCGAAGCGCGCCATCGGGGCAGCGTCGTACAGGGGGCCGCCCACCGGTCACCGCCTCTCCGGCAGGGAACGGTCGGCCGGCGGGCCGATTCACACCCGCCGGGCGAGAAGTGGTCTATGAGTCGGCGGACCGCGGTTCCAGCCGGACGACGACGGACTTCGACGTGGGGGTGTTGCTGATGGCCGCCGTGGAGTCCAGCGGTACGAGGACGTTGGTCTCGGGGAAGTAGGCGGCGCAGCACCCTCGGGGCGTCGAGTACGACACGGTCCGGAACGAGGGCGCCCTGCGCTCCACTCCGTCGCCGTACTCGCTGACGATGTCGACGAGGTCCCCGTCGGCGAGGCCGCGCTCGGCGAGGTCGTCGGGGTGCAGGAAGAGGACCCGGCGGCCAGCTGTCGACGGCGTCGTGCCCGTGGTGCCGCGGCGGCGTGAAGGCGAACTCGGCGCCGAGCGCGTCCAGGAACGCGTCGTCCGGCTTCTCGTAGATGCCCATCGTGCGGTCGCCCTGCACATTGGAGTGGCCGCGCACCGGGCAGAGACCGGCGCCGGGGCGACCGATGTTGCCGCGCAGCAGAAGGAAGTTGACGACGTCACGGATGGTGGGCACGGAGTGCTTGTGCTGGGTGAGTCCCATCGCCCAGCAGACGACTATCTTCTCGGCGGCCAGTACCTGGTCGAACGCTTCCCGGATCTCCGCCTCGGGCAACCCGGTGGCCGTAAGGATCTCGTCCCACGACGCCTTGCGGGCGTGCTCGGCGAACTCCTCGAAGCCATGCGTGTACCGCTCGATGAAGGAGGCGTCCAGGGTGCCGGGCGTCTCGTCCTCCGCCTCAAGCAGCATGCGGTTGAAAGCCTGGAACAGCGCCTGGTCGCCGCCCAGCCTGATCTGGAGGAACTGGTCCGCCAGCTTGGTGCCGCCGCCGATGACACCGGAGGCCTTCTGCGGGTTCTTGAACCGGAGCAGCCCCGCCTCGGGCAGCGGGTTGACGGCGATGACGCGGGCACCCTGCTGCTTGGCCCTCTCCAGCGCGGAGAGCATCCGGGGGTGGTTGGTGCCGGGGTTCTGGCCCACCACGAGGATGAGATCGGCCTCGTAGAGAATCCAGGCTGACGCTGCCCTTGCCGATGCCGATGGTCTCCACAAGGGCCGAGCCGCTGGACTCGTGACACATGTTGGAGCAGTCCGGCAGGTTGTTGGTACCCAAGGCGCGCACGAAGAGCTGGCAGAGGAACGCGGCCTCGTTGCTCGCCCGCCCTGAAGCTTCCCCTTGATCGTGGACACCTGGAGACTGGGATCTTGAGGTTCCAGAGGAAGTAGCACCAGGTGGGAAGCAAGTACACGAAGCGGTAC
>NZ_JBEZKG010000047.1:8297-39210 GCF_040651535.1 Streptomyces sp. NPDC048420 | reverse complement strand
ACCTGGGGCATCTACTCCGGCTACGAACTCGCCGAGAACACCCCGCTGCGCGCGGGCAGCGAGGAGTACCTCGACTCGGAGAAGTACCAGCTCAAAGCCCGCAACTGGGACACCGACGACAGCCTCGCCCCCCTCATCACCCGCCTCAACACGATCCGGCGCCGGCACCCCGCGCTCCAGCGCCTCAGGAACCTCCGCTTCCACGCGACCGACAACAACGCGGTCATCGCGTACAGCAAACGCAGCGGAGACGACACGGTTCTGGTGGTCGTGAACCTCGACCCGCACCACACCCAGGAGGCCACGGTCTCGTTGGACATGCCGCAACTCGGCCTGGAACGGCACGAGTCCCTGTCCGTGCACGACGAACTGACGGGTGAGACCCACCACTGGGGCAGCAGCAACTATGTGCGCCTGGAGCCCGGCCGGGCACCCGCGCACGTGTTCCAGGTGCGGAGGTCCGCGCCCCAGATCGGAGGGTCCACAGCGTGACTGTCAACGAGCCCGTCCACGACACCTTCGAGGACACCCCGGCGAAGGACCGGGACCCTGACTGGTTCAAACGAGCGGTCTTCTACGAGGTGCTGGTCCGTTCCTTCCAGGACAGCAACGGCGACGGCGTCGGCGACCTCAAGGGCATCACCGCCAAACTGGACTACCTCCAGTGGCTCGGTGTCGACTGCCTGTGGCTGCCGCCGTTCTTCAAGTCACCGCTCAGGGACGGCGGTTACGACGTCTCCGACTACACCGCCGTCCTCCCGGAGTTCGGTGACCTCGCCGACTTCGTGGCGTTCGTCGACGCCGCCCACCAGCGCGGCATGCGGGTCATCATCGACTTCGTCATGAACCACACCAGCGACCAGCACCCGTGGTTCCAGGAGTCCCGCGCCAACCCCGACGGCCCCTACGGCGACTACTACATGTGGGCCGACGACGACAAGCAGTACGACGAGGCCCGGATCATCTTCGTCGACACCGAGGTCTCCAACTGGACCCACGACCCGGTCCGCGGCCAGTACTACTTCCACCGCTTCTTCTCCCACCAGCCGGACCTCAACTACGAGAACCCGGCGCTCCAGGAGGAGATCCTGGCCGCCCTGCGCTTCTGGCTGGACCTGGGCATCGACGGCTTCCGCCTCGACGCCGTGCCCTACCTCTACGCGGCGGAGGGCACCAACTGCGAGAACCTGCCCGCCACCCACCAGTTCCTGAAGCGGGTGCGCCGCGAGATCGACGCCATGTATCCGGACACGGTACTGCTGGCGGAGGCGAACCAGTGGCCGGAAGACGTCGTCGACTACTTCGGCGACTACGAGTCCGGCGGCGACGAGTGCCACATGGCGTTCCACTTCCCGGTGATGCCCCGGATCTTCATGGCGGTGCGCAGGGAATCCAGGTATCCCGTCTCGGAAATCCTCGCGAAGACCCCGGCGATCCCCTCCAACTGCCAGTGGGGCATCTTCCTGCGCAACCACGACGAGCTCACCCTCGAAATGGTCACCGACGAGGAACGCGACTACATGTGGGCCGAGTACGCGAAGGACCCGCGGATGCGCGCCAACATCGGCATCCGCCGCCGGCTCGCCCCCCTGCTCGACAACGACCGTGACACGATCGAGCTGTTCACCGCGCTGCTCCTGTCCCTCCCGGGCTCGCCGATCCTCTACTACGGCGACGAGATCGGCATGGGCGACAACATCTGGCTCGGCGACCGCGACGCCGTCCGCACCCCCATGCAGTGGACCCCCGACCGCAACGCGGGCTTCTCCACGGCCGATCCGGGCCGCCTCAACCTGCCGATCATCATGGACCCCGTCTACGGGCACCAGGTCACCAACGTCGAGGCCTCGATGGCCTCGCCGTCCTCGCTGCTGCACTGGACCCGTCGCATGATCGAGATCCGCAAGCAGAACCCGGCCTTCGGGCTCGGCACCTTCACCGAGCTCCAGTCGTCGAACCCCGCCGTGCTGGCCTTCCTGCGGGAGTACGAGGACGACCTGGTCCTGTGCGTGAACAACTTCTCCCGGTTCGCCCAGCCCACGGAACTGGACCTTCGTGAGTTCGACGGCCGGCACCCGGTCGAGCTGTTCGGCGGGGTGCGCTTCCCGGCCATCGGTGAGCTGCCGTATCTGCTGACCCTCGGCGGGCACGGCTTCTACTGGTTCCGGCTCTCCCGAGTCGCATCGCGCATCGGCCGACGCCGGTGAGCGTGCCGACGAAAGGACGCGTCACCATGCCGAAGACCGCATCCCTCAGCCCCGGGCCGGCGCTCGCGACCGATCTCATGGCCTCACTGGACGCACTGCTGCGCCAGTGGCTGCCCCGGCAGCGCTGGTTCGCGGGCAAGGACCGGCCGGTGAGCGAACTCGGTCTGCTGTCGATGACCGAGCTGTTCCCGGGCTGTCTGCATCTGCTGGTCCACACCGGTCACGGCGGGGTCCCCGCGCCGGGCGGCGCCACCCCCGCCGGTGACTGCTACCAGCTGCTCCTCGGCGTACGGAAGCACCTTTCCCCCCGTCTCGGCCGCGCCCTCGTCGGCCGTGCGGAACAGGGGCCGCTGGCCGGCCTCACGATCTACGACGCCCTGCACGATCCGCGCTCGGCGCAGCTGCTGTTGGAGCGGCTGCGGCGGCCCGGCACGGCGGGCCCCCTGCGCTTCGAGTGCGACCCGTCGGTGCCGGTACCCGCCGGACTCCCGCCGCGGCTGCTGGAGGCCGAGCAGTCCAACTCCTCGCTGGTGTACGGCGACGAGTTCATCCTGAAGGTCTTCCGCCGGATCCAGCCCGGGGTCAATCCGGACCTGGAGGTGCCGGTCGCGCTGGCCGGACAGGGCTGCCGCCGGGTACCCGCGCCGGTGGCCTGGTTCCGGACCGCGCATCCGCAGGAGGCCACGCTCGGCGTGCTCCAGCCGTATCTGCGCAACGCCTCCGACGGCTGGACGCTGGCCCTGCACGCGCTGGCCTCCGGTGACGACTTCACCGTGCAGGCCCACGAGCTGGGGCGGGCCATGGCCGAGGTGCACCTCGCACTGGCCGCCGCCTTCCCCGGCGACAAGGGGACCAACGACTCCCCCGGCGACAACGGCTGCACGGCCGCCGCGATGGCCGAGCGCCTGGACTCCGCCGCGCACAGCGTGCCCGCGCTACGGCCGTTCGTGTCCGGTCTGCGGAACGCGTTCGGCGCGCTGGCCACCTGCGACGCCGGGCCGCCCGCGCAGCGCGTGCACGGAGATCTGCACCTCGGACAGGTGTTGCGGGCGGGGCGCGAGTGGTTCGTCATCGACTTCGAGGGCGAGCCGTCCAAGCCACTGGCCGAGCGCCGCACCGCGCAGTCCCCGGTGCGGGACATAGCGGGCATGCTGCGCTCCTTCGACTACGCGGCCCGGCAGCGCCGGCCCTGGCGTCCCGAGTGGGCGCGCCGCTGCCGGGAGGCCTTCTGCGGGGGCTATGCCGCCCTCGCCGGATGGGATCCGCGCAAGAAACACGGTCTGCTGCGCGCGTACGAGACCGACCGGGCCGTCTACGAGGTGCTGTACGAGGCGCGGCACCGCCCCGACTGGCTGCCCGTACCGATGGCTGCGATCGAGCGCCTCGCCGTGAGAGGAGACTGAGCCGTGGCCCTGCGCGACACCTCACTGCCCGAGCCGTCCGGACCGGCCCGCTGCGATACGGCCCCGCCGCTCGAACCCGAGGACCGGGACCGGCTGCTGGCGGGCGCCCACCATGACCCGCACGCACTGCTCGGCGCCCATCCGGTCGCGGGCGGGGTCGTCTTCAGGGCGCTGCGCCCGTTCGCCCGCGGGGTGAGCGTCGTGGTGGACGGCGAGCACAGACAGCTGGCCTCGGAGGGCGACGGTCTCTTCTCCGGCCTGCTCCCGCTCGCCGGGATCCCCGCCTACATGCTGCTGGTGTCGTACGCGGACGGGGAGCAGGAGGTGCACGACCCGTACCGCTTCCTGCCCGCGCTCGGCGAGACCGACCTCCATCTGATCCGCGAGGGACGCCACGAGCAACTGTGGAAGGCGCTCGGTGCCGAGCCGATGACCCACCAGGACGTGACCGGCACCCGGTTCACGGTGTGGGCGCCGAACGCCCAAGGAGTCAGGGTCGCCGGGGAGTTCACCTTCTGGGACGGACAGGCGTTCCCGATGCGCTCGCTCGGCTCGTCCGGGGTGTGGGAGCTGTTCCTGCCGGGCATCGGCGAGGGCGCCCGCTACAAGTTCGAGATCACCTCCCGGTACGGTCACCGGTTCCTGAAGTCCGACCCGATGGCCCGGAGCACCGAGGTACCGCCCGCGACCGCGTCCGTGGTGACCGCCTCGCACCACGAGTGGGGCGACCAGGAGTGGATGGCCCGGCGTGGCGACGTCCCCGTGCACGAAGCGCCGTTCACGGTCTACGAGGTCCATCTCCCCACCTGGCGCAAGGGATTGACGTACCGTCAACTGGCCGATCAGCTCCCCACGTACGTGAAGGAGCTGGGCTTCACCCACGTCGAGCTGATGCCGGTCGCCGAGCACCCCTTCGGCGGTTCCTGGGGCTACCAGGTCACCGGCTTCTACGCCCCGACCTCCCGGCTCGGCACCCCCGACGACTTCAGGTACCTGATCGACGCCCTCCACCGGGCCGGCATCGGTGTGATCATGGACTGGGTGCCGGCCCACTTCCCCAAGGACGACTGGGCGTTGGCCCGCTTCGACGGGGACCCGCTGTACGAGCCGGGGGACTGGCGGAGGGCCGAGCACCCGGACTGGGGGACGTACGAGTTCGACTTCGGGCGTGTGGAGGTGCGCAACTTCCTGGTCGCCAACGCCGTGTACTGGTGCGAGGAGTTCCACATCGACGGGCTGCGCGTGGACGCGGTCGCCTCGATGCTCTACCTCGACTACTCGCGCGACTCCGGGCAGTGGAGCCCCAACGTCTTCGGGGGCCGGGAGGATCTCGACGCGGTCGCCTTCCTGCAGGAGATGAACGCGACCGTGTACCGGCGGGCGCCGGGTGTCATCACGATCGCGGAGGAGTCCACGGCCTGGGACGGCGTGACCCGGCCCACGGACAGCGGGGGGCTCGGTTTCGGCCTGAAGTGGAACATGGGCTGGATGCACGACTCCCTCGGCTACATCAGCCATGAACCCGTGCACCGCAAGTACCACCACAACGAGATGACCTTCTCGATGGTGTACGCGTACAGCGAGAACTACGTCCTGCCGATCTCCCACGACGAGGTCGTCCACGGCAAGCAGGCGCTGGTGTCCAAGATGCCGGGCGACTGGTGGCAGCAGCGGGCCAACCATCGTGCGTACCTCGGCTTCATGTGGGCCCACCCCGGCAAGCAACTGCTCTTCATGGGCCAGGAGTTCGCCCAGGGCGCCGAGTGGTCCGAGGCGCACGGCCCGGACTGGTGGCTCCTCGACCCGGCGTACGGCGCCGAGGCCGATCACCGGGGCGTCCGCGACCTCGTGTGCGACCTGAACACCGTCTACCGGGCGACTCCCGCCCTGTGGCAGCGCGACACCGACCCGGGCGGCTTCCGGTGGGTGGCCGGGGACGCGGCCGAGGACAACGTCTTCGCCTTCCTGAGGTTCGACGCGGAAGGCGGCCCGCTGCTCGCGGTCTCCAACCTCTCCCCCGTCGTCCGGCACGACTACCGGCTCGCCGTCCCCGACGACATCCCCGCCTGGCAGGAGGTCCTCAACACGGACGCGGGCCGCTACGGCGGCAGCGACCTCGTCACGCCCGATCCGGTCAAGCCGCAGGACGGTGCCGTACGGCTCACCCTGCCGCCACTGGCCACCGTGTGGCTGACGCCCGTGTGATCAGGCGTCCCCTGGGCAGTCGGGGCGTACGAACAACACCGTCGTCTCCGCAGAAGGGCGGCTCACGTGCGCACCGTCGGAGTGGAGGAGGAACTCCTCCTGGTCGACCCGGAGAGCGGGGAACCGCAGGCGTTGTCCGCCGCGGTACTCGCCAGGGCCGCGCAGGACGAAGCGGACCAGGACGTCTTCGAGAAGGAACTGCACAACCAGATGCTGGAGTTCGCCACCCACCCGCAGTCGGGCATGGACGAGCTCCGCGCGGAGATCGTGCGTTGCCGCAAGGAGGCCGCCCGGCACGCCGAGGGGAGCGGCTGCACGGTCGCCGCCCTGGCCACCTCACCGCTGCCCGTCAGCCCCTCCGTCGGGATCGGGCGCCGGTACCAGTGGATGGCTGAGCAGTACGGCATCGCCACCCGCGAGCAGCTCGTCATGGGCTGTCATGTCCATGTGTCCGTGGAGTCCGACGAGGAGGCCGTCGCCGTCGTCGACCGGATGCAGCCCTGGCTGACCGTGCTGGCCGCGCTGAGCGCCAACTCGCCGTTCTGGCAGGGCAAGGACACCGGCTACAGCAGCTATCGCAGCCGGGTGTGGCAGCGCTGGCCCTCGGCGGGGCCGACCGAGCCGTTCCGTTCGGCGGAGCGCTATCACCGGCGGGTCGCGGACATGGTGGCGACCGGTGTCATCCTGGACGAGGGGATGATCTACTTCGACGCCCGGTTGTCCCGGAACTACCCGACGGTGGAGATCCGGGTCGCCGACGTCTGTCTGCACGCGGACACCGCCGTACTCCTGGCGGCCCTCGCCCGCGGTCTGGTGGAGACGGCCGCGCGCGAGTGGCGGGCGGACCGGGAGCCGGCGACGCACAGTGTGAGCCTGCTGCGGCTGGCGGCCTGGCGGGCCGCGCGGTCCGGTCTGTCGGAGGAACTGCTCCACCCGGCGACGATGCACCGCGTGCCCGCCGAGACCGTGGTCCGGGCCCTGCTGGAGCACGTCGAGGACGCCCTCGCCGACACCGGTGACCTGGACCGGGCCCGCGAGTCCTGTGCCGAACTGCTGCGGCACGGCAACGGTGCCCGCGTGCAGCGCGAACTGTTGGAGCGCACCGGGAGCCTGCGGGACGTGGTCACCGAGTGCGTGCGGCTGACCCAGACGTAGCCGTCACAGGGCCAGGACGATCGCGTACACCAGGAAGAACGCGGCGACGAGGACGACCAGGAGGAGGATCAGGGCCAGCGGGCCCTTGGCCCACCCCTTGGTCGGGTTGTGCGTCTCCCGGGGGCCGGCCTCGGGCAGGCTGCTCTCGGCGGGCGGGGTCTCGCCCGGGGGTACGCCGCCGCCCGGTTCCAGTCCGGTGGTGCGCTCGGGTTCGGGATCAGGGTTCGTGCAACTCATGGGGTCCGAGTCCCCCGATCTCGACGAGATCACGGCTGACCGCTTACTTCCGTATTCCAGGTACCCCTTGCTGTCACCTGGGCTAGATTCGAGCACCGCAGATGACCGAAACCGCCGACCCGGTCACAGCCCGTACACATCAGGAGCAGCGCATGCGCGACTTCGCCCTCGCTCCCCGGACCATCTCGCGCTCCAGCGGTGGCCTGGCCGACAGCGTCTTCGAGAGGGCGGAGCAGGACCCCACCCTGCCGGTGCTGGCCCGCAGACCCGAGGGTTCCTCGGGCGGCTGGCAGGAGGTCACCGCCGTGGAGCTGCGGGACGAGGTCATGGACCTCGCGAAGGGCCTTGTCGCGTCCGGGATCTCGCCCGGCCACCGCGTGGCGATCATGGCGCGCACCCGGTACGAGTGGACGGTGCTCAGCTACGCGCTGTGGGCGGTCGGCGCCGAGGTCGTGCCGATCTATCCGACGGCCTCGCGCGACCAGGTCGAGTGGATCCTGCGGGACGCCGGCTGTGTGGCCGTGGTGGTGGAGGACGAACCGGCGGTCATGACGGTCGGCTCGGTCTGCGCCTCGCTGCCCAGGCTGCGTCACGTCTGGCAGCTGGACGCGGGCGCGCTGGAGGAGCTGACCGAGCGGGGTGAGCCGATACCGCTGGCGACGGTCGAGTCGTTGCGCCGGATCGTGCTGCCGGACTCCACGGCGGTCGTCGCCTACACGTCCGGCACCACGGGGCATCCGATGGGCTGCGCGCTCAGTCACCGCGGCCTCGCGAGCCCCGTCGACACGCTGATCGAGGGGTGGCGCCGGATCACGGCACCGCAGGGACAGCAGGCGTCCGTCCTCGCCTTCCTGCCCTTCTCGCATGTGTACGGCCTCATGATCCAGGGCGTGTGCATCCGGGGCGGTCTGCTCATGGCCCACGAGCCCGACCTGAGCGAGGAGGCGCTGGCGGCGTCCCTGCAGTCCTTCCGGCCCACCTACTTGTACGCGGTCCCCTCGGTCTTCGAGAAGATCTACAAGAACTTCCTGCGCGCCTCCCAGCAGTCGGGCCGCGGCGCCCTGTTCGAGCGGGCCGCCGACACGGCACGGGACTTCGCCCTGGCCTGCGAGCGGCAGCGGCTGGGCGAGGGCCCCGGCCCCGGTTTCGACCTGCGGCTCCAACACGCCCTGTACGAGCGGACGGTGTACCGCAGGCTGCGGGCCGCGCTGGGCGGCCGGGCCCGCCGGGCCACCTCGGGCGGCTCGACCCTCAACCGTGAACTGTCCTTGTTCTACGAGGGCATCGGCGTCTACGTCCACGACGGGTACGGCCTGACCGAGACCTGCGGCGGGATCACCATGCAGCCGCTGGGCCGGGAGAGGTCGGGGACCGTGGGACAGCCGCTGCCGGGGGTGGACCTGAGGGTGGCGGACGACGGGGAGATCCTGGTGCGCGGGCCGTCGGTCTTCCAGGGATACGTCAACGACGAGGCCGCGACCCGGGCCGCGCTGTACGGCGGCTGGCTGGCCACCGGGGACCTCGGGCGGCTGGACGCCGACGGCTATCTGACGATCACCGGCCGCAAGAAGGACATCATCGTCACCGCGAGCGGCAAGAGCGTGGCCCCGGCCGCCCTGGAGCAACGGCTGAGGATGCACCCGCTCGTCCACCAGGCGGTGGTGGTGGGTGACAACCGGCCCTGTGTGGGCGCCCTGCTCACTCTGGACCCGGTGTTCCTGGCCCACTGGCGCGGCACCCAGCAGGACCCCTCGGTGCGGGAGGCCCGGGAGGAGAACGCGCTGCGGGAGGAGATCGCGCGGGCGGTGGCCGCCGCCAACAGCGCTGTCTCACGCTCGGAGTCGATCAGGGTGTTCCGGGTGCTGCCGGAGCCGTTCGACCTGGCCAACGGGCTGCTGACGCCGTCGATGAAGCTGCGCCGGGACGAGATCGTGCGCCGGTACGCGCTGGAGATCGACGCGATGTACCAGGCCCGCTCGCCCGGCTCCCGGCGTACGCCGACAGAGGACTTGCTGAGCTGGGACGACTCGGACAACGTGTTCCGGTGACGGTCGCACCCGAGGCGCCCGGACACGATTGGGCCGCGTCCCTTCGGGAACACAGCACAATGGCGATGCCACTGATAAGGACAAGAGCCACGCCGACGGCACGGGGGTGACTGCGGCATGGCAACCGAGCCGCGTTGGGACGAGACACTGACTTCCGAGGCGATCCCTAGTCGCACCACCCGTTTCGCGGGAGAACCGCACTGCGTGACGGGTGCACGGCTCGCTGCGGAGGAATTCCTCTCCGACCTCTCCGAGAGCGCCCCGCCCGCGAGCCCCGAGCACTGGGACGACATCCTGCTGGTCGTCACGGAACTCGCCGCCAACGCCGTCCAGTACGCCCCCGGCCCCTTCGCGCTGCGCATGCGCCGGACCTTCGACGGCGTACACGTCACGGTGCGCGACACCAACACCACCCCGCCCGCGCCCCGGTCCTTCGATCCCCGCACCGGTGGCGGTGGTGTCGGCTGGCATCTGATCCACGCGCTGTGCGACCAGGTCAGCGTGGTGACGGACGAGCGCGGCAAGGACGTGCACGTGTTCCTGCCGTGGTGACGTACCCCGGGCCCGGTCAGGCCGTTGCCGCGAGCCGCAGATAGTAGGTACCGACCGCCGTGAGGTAGTCGCGGTCCCTGGTCTCGCTGTCGGTCCGGAAGCGGGGGGCGGCCTTCACCTCCGCCCCGGTGCAGGCCAGCGTGATCTTGCGGTCGTGGGTGTCGATGCCGGTGACGACGCCCACCGGCACCAGGACGCTGCGGCCGAAGACCCACACGCCCGTGTCGACGACGAGGTGCGCCAACCCGTGCGGGGCGGCCTGCCGGTCCACATGTCCGATCGTCCCGTCGCTGGCGACGACGCCGAAGCCCGTCAGGTCCTGTCCCTCGACATGACCGCTGTCCGGCGGGTACGACCAGATTCTGTCGGTGGTCACGCTGCTCCCTCCGTCCTGAGCACTGCCCGGGCCCGATGGTCCGCTGCGATCGGGCCCACAGCACCAAATACCCGTCTGTCGCACGCGCATTCGGCGACCGGCACCCTCACAAGCGGTGTTCACGGGTCCGGTCCGCTCACCTCCTTCACCTTTCTCCCGGTGCGTTTTCAGGCCAGGACGGGCATGGTGGTCCTCGAACGCATTCGTCGCGCCCGCACGGGCAGACGAAGGGCGTTCGAGGCAGACCGCCTGGAGCCGCAGAAAGGGATGAACACCGTGACACGACCCAGGATCCTGGTGGTCGGCGCCGGCTTCGCCGGTGTCGAGTGCGTTCGCCGGCTGGAGCGCAAACTCTCCCCGGACGAAGCCGACGTCACCCTGGTGACGCCGTTCGCCTACCAGCTCTATCTCCCGCTGCTGCCCCAGGTCGCCTCCGGCGTCCTGACACCCCAGTCGATCGCCGTGTCGCTGCGCCGCAGCAAGAAGTACCGCACCCGGATCATCCCGGGCGGTGCGATCGGCGTGGACCTCAAGTCCAAGGTGTGCGTGGTCCGCACCATCACGGACGAGATCGTCAACGTGTCGTACGACTACATCGTGCTGGCTCCCGGCAGCGTCACCCGCACCTTCGACATCCCGGGCCTCACGGACCACGCGTTCGGGATGAAGAGCCTCGCTGAGGCCGCCTACGTCCGCGACCACGTCATCTCGCAACTGGACCTGGCCGACGCCAGCCAGGACGAGGCCGAGCGCGCCGCGCGGCTGCAGTTCGTGGTGGTGGGCGGCGGATACGCGGGCACGGAGACGGCCGCCTGCCTCCAGAAGCTGACCCACGCAGCCGTCAAGCGCTATCCGCGCATCGACCCGGCGCTCATCAAGTGGCATCTGATCGACATCGCGCCGAAGCTGATGCCCGAACTCGGGGACAAGCTGGGCAGCAGCGCCCAGGAGGTGCTGCGCAAACGCGGAATCGACATCTCTCTCGGCGTCTCCATCGCGAAGGCGGGCCCGGAGGAGGTCACCTTCACCGACGGACGGGTCATCCCCACCCGCACCCTGATCTGGACCGCCGGTGTGGTGGCGAGCCCGCTCATCGCCACGCTCGGCGCGGAGACGGTCCGGGGCCGGCTCGCGGTCGCCGCGGAGATGAACCTCCCCGGCCACGACGGGGTGTTCGCGCTCGGCGACGCGGCCGCGGTGCCCGACAAGGCCAAGGAGCAGGAGGACGCGGTGTGCCCGCCGACCGCGCAGCACGCGATGCGGCAGGGCAGGCACGTCGCCGACAACGTCATCGCCACCCTGCGCGGCCAGGCCCTGACGCCGTACGTCCACAAGGACCTCGGTCTCGTGGTCGACCTGGGCGGCAAGGACGCGGTGTCCAAGCCGCTCGGCATCGAACTGCGGGGCCTGCCCGCCCAGGCCGTCGCCCGCGGCTACCACTGGTCGGCGCTGCGCACCAACGTCGCCAAGACACGGGTGATGACCAACTGGCTGCTCAACGCGGTCGCGGGCGACGATTTCGTGCGCACCGGCTTCCAGGCCCGCAAGCCCGCCAAGTTGAAGGACTTCGAGTACACCGACGCGTATCTGACGCCGGAACAGGTCAAGGCGCACGTCGACGGGACGCAGCGGCTGGACGAGTAGGTCGTGATCCTGCTCCGCCGTGCCATGCTGGAAACGGATCATGACATGACACGGGAGTGAGTGCGGGGCAGTGAACACGGCGAGGGTGCGGGATCGGGTCGCGGCGTCGGACCCGGGGCTGCTCCGGCTGGCCGCCGGTCTGCGCACGGTCGGCGCGATCGCGCTCACGCTGGCCGTGCTCGGTCTGGTGGGGGTGAGCGTCCGGCATCTGGTCGCGGGCGCCATCGCGGCGATGGTGGCGACCTTCGCCATCCGGGAGAAGCAGCGCGCCCCGCAGGCCGTGACCCTCGCCCTGGGCCTGCCGGTGGCGCTGGTCTCGATGTCCCTGGGCGCGCTCCTGAGTTCCCGTGTCGTGGCCGGCGACCTCTTCTTCGTCGCGCTGATCTTCTGCGCCGTCTACGGCCGCCGCTTCGGCGACCGCGGCACCGCGCTCGGGCTGATCGGTTTCCAGGTCTACTTCGTGTCGCTGTTCGTCGGCGCCACCGTCTCCGGACTGCCCGAGCTGTACGGCGTCCTCGGCGTCGCCTTCCTGTGCAGTGCGGCGGCGCGTTTCCTGCTGGTGCGGGAGACTCCAGCGGGCCTTCTCGAACGCCTGCGGGAGGCCTTCCGGGCCCGGCTGGCCCAGCTGGTGTCCGCGCAGCTCCAGTTGCTGGACGCGGGGCCCGACGAGATCGACGAGGCGCTGTCGGACGTACGCGAGAGGACGGCCCGGCTGCACGAGACGGCGCTGATGATCCAGGGGCGGCTGGAGGAGGGGACCTCCGACGCGGGCGCGGCGCGGCTCGTGCAGCGGCGGATCGCGGACGCCGAGATCACCGCCGAGCGGCTCGGCCTGCTGCTGCTGACGGCGAGAAGCGCCGAGCGGGCCGACACACTCACGCTGCACCTGCCGGGCGCGCCGGCCCCGCGTGCCGGTCGGATGCCCGGCCGGGACGAGGCGATGGGCAGGGTGCGCCGCGATCTGGAGGCGCTGCGCCTGCTGGTGCTGCGTCCGGTCGCCGCCCGGACCGGTACCGCGCTGTCCCAGGTCCGCAACCGCCTGCTGGGCTATCGCGAGGAGGAGAACCTGCCGGCCGCCCCGCCGGCCGTCCTGGACGTCTTCCGGGGCATCGGCGAGACCGCCCGCGCGGTCCTGGGCCTCAGGATCGCCCTGGACGGTCCGCAGGACGAGTCGGACGACTCCCCCGCGACCGCGCGTTCGCGCGAGGAGCTGGACGCCGAGGACGCCGTCATCGACGCCGACGGGGACGGCACCGAGGCGCAGGAGGAGCTGACGGGGCTCAGGCGGCCCACCACCCGGGCCGCGGTACAGGTGGCCGTGGGGTCGTCGCTCGCCATCGTCGGCGGCGAGTTCCTCTCCAGCCAGCGCTGGTACTGGGCGGTACTGACCTGCTGGATCGTCTTCATCAACACCGCGTCCACGGGGGAGATCCTGGTCAAGGGCTACCGCAGGCTGCTGGGGACCGTGCTCGGTGTGCTGGCCGGGATCGTGCTGGCGGGGGCGGTCGGGCAGCACACCTGGACGGCGTTCGCCCTGGTCCTGGTGCTGGTGTTCGCGATGTTCTACACCGCGCCGCTGTCCTACACGCTGATGTCGTTCTTCGTCACCGCCGCCCTGGGCCTGCTCTACACCCTGCTGCACACCTACAGCCTCTCGGTGCTGCTGCTGCGCGTGGAGGAGACCGCGCTCGGCGCGGCCTGCGGGGTGATCGCGGCGGCGTTCGTCCTGCCGGTGCGCACGGACCGCCGGACGAACGACCTGCTCGGTACCGTCCTGGAGCGGCTCGACGAGGTCACCGAGGCCGCCGTGGACCAGCTCAGCGGCGGTTCCCCCGTCGAACTGCTCGACCAGGCGCGCGACCTGGACCAGGCTTTGGCCGATCTGCGGGCGGCCACCCAGCCGCTCACACATCCGATCACGCCACTGCGGGCCCGGCGTGACACGGCCCGCTATGTGGTGGCGCTCCTTGAGACCTGTGCCTACCACGCGCGCTCGCTGGCGGCCACGGCCGAACTGCTGCCCACGCACCCCTCGATCGCGGCGGATCCCCGGCTGCGCCGGGCGGGCCGGCGCATCGGGGACAACATCGCGGCGATCGCGGCCCATGTGGCCGACGAGCGCTCCACAGCCGCCGTCCAGACCGGGCCGAGCATCGCGTCGCTCCTGGAGACCGAGGTCCCCGGCACTCCGCGCTTCGGCCGGGTCACCGACCGGGTGTTGCGGCACGTCCAGCGGCTGGACGAGACCCTGGTGGGCCTGGCCCGGCCGCTGAACGTGCCGGTTTCGCCGCCGAAACGCTAGTCAGAGGTCCGTGGGCAGGTCGCTCACCTCGGCGATGCCGCGCAGCTCGTCGTCGAGCCGTCGGCGTTCGCGGATGTAGTCGGCGATCTCGCCGAGGCGCACCGGGTCGGCGGCGGTGTCCGCGTCGGTGACCACCCGGACCGGGCCGGTGTCGTCGACGCGGAGCTCGATCACCTTGTTGTCCAGTCGGCCGGTGACGGCGGTGGCGATGACCAGGGCGGCCTCGTCACGGATCTCCTGGGGCAGCCCGTCCTGCTGACTGTCCTCGAGCGCGAAGTCCAGGGCGGGCAGGTGTTGTTCCTCGATCGCCCGCAGGACCGGATCGACCACGCTGAGCAGCAGCTCGTAGTCCTCCGATGCCATACGGATGCGCAGAAGGTCCAGGTAGACGTCCACGGGCCTACCGTCGGGCGGAAGCTCGGGTTCGTTCATGCGGCTCGGGTTCCCCGTGTGCCACCGATCAGACCCGCCGCCAGCGGGCCATCGCGAACGAGAACACCCCGAACAGCACCAGCCCTGCCGCGACCAGGACGAGCAGCCACGGGCCGAGCGGGGTGTCGGCGAACGAGCGGAGCGTGTCGTCGAGGCCCTTCGCCTTCCTGGGCTCGTAGTCGATCGCGGCACTGACGGCGAAGGCACCCGCCGCGGCGAACACGACGCCACGTGCCAGTCCGCCGCCCACGCCGGTCACGTCGACGAAATTCCTGACGCGCGGGCTCATCTCGGCGAGCTTCATCTCCTCGTGGAAGTGCCGGCGCAGTGCCTGCGCCGCGATCCACACGCCGGCCACCGCGACGCCGACCCCGGCCGCGCCCACCAGCCACTGTCCGGCCGGCCACTCCATGGCCCGGGCGGTGATGTCCCGGGACTGCTTGTCGCTGGATCCGCCGCCGCCGGAGCCGACGGCGAAGGACAGCACGGAGTAGGCGACGAACGCGTAGAAGACGCAGCGCAGGGCCGACAGCAGTCGTTTGCTCGCCTTGTGGCCGTCGGGACCGACCGCGCCGAACACGACCTCGGACAGCCGCCACAGGGCCATGCCGACGAGTCCGATGCCCAGTGCCCACAGGACGACGGAGCCGAAGGGTTTGTCGGAGAGAGCGGCGAGGGCGCCGCCGCGGTCGGCCTGGCGGTCGCCGTCGCCGAAGGCGATCTGCAGCGCCAGCACACCGACCAGCAGGTAGATCACCCCGCGCGCGGTGAGACCCGCGCGGGCGGCGCCCTCCGTGACGGAGCCGCGCGCCGCGCGCCGGACCTGCATCCGGCCGGGCTGTGCCGTGGAGCTCGTGGTCATGTCGACTCCTTCTGGTCCGGATGCCGTCCTGGCGGGCGGTCACACAGGGTGCGGTCGGTCCGCCAGTCGCGCGCGTTCGGGCATGGCCGCGAGCAGGCGGTGGGCGGTCTCCAGGGCCAGCCGTACGTCCCGGGTGCCGGTCGACACACAGAGCGTGTAGGCGAGGTCCCGGGCCCGTGGGCTGGGTTCGGCCGCCGCGGCGGCCTCCTTGGACCGCAGTGCCTCGTACGCGTCGACGAGGCGGCGCAGGAACGCGGGGTCGGGTATCAGCATCCGGCTCACTCCTCGTGTGCCCCGGCCGCGGGCGTGCCGTCGGCGGTGGCCTGGCGCCTCGACCGGTCGGCCAGGGCCTCGTCGCGCACGCGCGCGCAGCTGCGGCTGATGAGCCGGGAGACGTGCATCTGCGAGATGCCGAGCTGGTCGGCGATGCGACTTTGTGTCATGTCCTCGAAGAAGCGCATGTAGAGAATGGCGCGCTCGCGCTCGGGCAGCCGGCGCAGGCCCTCCTTGGCGGACTCGCGGTCGACCACGACGTCGTACGACGCGTCCGGGCCGCCCAGGGTGTCCGCGAGGCTGTAGCCGTCGTCGCCGGCCGAGAGCTCGGCGTCCAGGGACAGGGTGCTGAAGCTTTCGAGGGCCTCCAGGCCGGTGGTGACCTCTTCCTCGGTCAGACCGGTGTGAGCGGCGAGGTCGGCGGGGGTCGGTTCGGGGGAACCGGGGTTCTGGGTGAGCTCGCGTCGGGCCACCCGCACCTTGTTGCGCAGTTCCTGCACCCGGCGGGGCACCCGCAGGGCCCACATGCGGTCGCGGAAGTGACGCTTGACCTCGCCGGTGATGGTCGGTACGGCGTAGCTCTCGAAGGCTCCCCGCTCCGGTTCGAACCGGTCGATGGCCTTCACCAGGCCGAGTGCCGCGACCTGCCGCAGGTCCTCCAGGGACTCCCCGCGGTCGCGGAAGCGGCCCGCGATGCGGTGGGCCATGGGCAGCCAGGCGGTGACAAGCTCGTCGCGCAGCGCGTCGCGCTCGGGGCCTTCCGCCAGCCCGGCCAGCCGGGCGAAGAGAGCCATGGTGTCGGGGGCGTCGTCGTGCCGCCGCCTGCCGGAGGTGGTGGGACGGTCGTGGGTGGTGGGACGGTCGTGGGTGGTGGGACGGTCGTGGGTGGTGGGACGGTCGTGGGTGGTGGGACGGCTGGTCGACGTGTCGGTGAGCATGCGGATTCGCTCCTGAAGAACGGGTTCAGGGACTGACCGCGGGGGGTACGCCGCCGGACCACCGAAAGGGGGCCCCAGCAGCCATACCGCTCCCGCTGGCGCGCCTCCGGTCCGAAGCACGAAACTGCGTCTGCCCTGCTGTATGGGGCCCAAACACCGCTGGCGAAACTCCGTTTCGGAGGCTTCCCCAGCGGTGCCGCATCAGCCCAGGGGCACCATGGCGGTGATGCGTTTGCCGCCCGAGGGCAGGTCGGTCACCCGGACGTCCCGGGCCAGCCGGCACACGATGGGCCAGCCGTGGCCGCCGGGCCGCCACCTGCCGTGCGGATCGACGGGATCCTTGGTGACCGGCAGCGCGGCGCTGCGGTCGCTGACCGAGACGCACACGAGCCGGCCCTGGACGGAGACGCGGAAGTCGGTGATCCCGCCACCGTGCAGGATCGCGTTGGTGGTGAGTTCCGAGGCGACGAGCAGCGCGTCCGAGAGGGCCTGCGCGTTGCACGGGGTGTGCGTGACGCGGCAGCGTTCGGACACGGCCCGCTCCACCGCCCGGCGTGCCTCGGCCGGCCTGCGCGGCCGCGGCCGCCGGTCCACGACGAAGAGGTCGGGGGTGGCTTGGGTCCTGTGCTCCTCGCACATGACGTGGCTCCTGATCGAAGGAACGACTTACGGTCTGGTCGGTGCAGCAGAAGCCGGGCCCGGCCGACCCACGACACGGGGACCGCGTGGTGAGGTGCGCGTTCTCCGTGGGCCTCCTTAATCGGCTGACCCCTCCACGCCAGGTCAAACCTTCCCGTTTCGGGCGGATCGCCCGGTCATTCGATCGCGTTCCCGGGGTACGCGGACCACATGACGGATGTTGTGGACTCAGACGAACTGTTGCGCCGTATCCAGCGTGCCCGGGCCTGCGCGGCGGAGGAGGAACGGTCCTGGCGGGCGCAGAGCGAGGAGCTGCGCCCCACCGATCCGGACGCGGCCCGGGACGCCGCCGTACGCACGCTGGCCTACGAGGCCGTGGTGCGGGTGCTGGACGAGGTCGTCCGGCCGGGCAGCCGCTGACCAGCGGTCCGGGGCGCGTTGATTGACCGGCGCCCCGGCAGGGCACCCGGGGCCCATGACCGTCGACCACACCCAAGCACCGGTTCTGGAAGCCCTGGCCGACTACCACCGCCGGGGCCGGCTGTCCTTCGCGCCGCCGGGACACAAACAGGCCCGTGGAGCCGATCCCGCGGTGCGGGAGGCGCTGGGGGACGCGGTCTTCCTGGGGGACGTACTGGCGTCGGGCGGCCTGGACGACCGGCTCACCCGGGGGCGGGTGCTGGAGCGGGCCGAGGAGTTGATGGCCGACGCCGTGCACGCCGAGCACACCTTCTTCACCACGTGCGGGAGTTCCCTCTCGGTCAAGGCGGCGATGCTGGCCGTCGCGGGTCCGCACGAGAAGCTGCTGATCGGGCGGGACGCCCACAAGTCGGTGGTCTCGGGGCTGATCCTCTCCGGGATCGAGCCGGTCTGGGTCGAACCGAGGTGGGACCCCGAGCGCCATCTCGCGCACCCGCCCTCCGCCGCGGAGTTCGAGCAGGCCTTCGACGCCCACCCCGACGCGAAGGGCGCTCTCGTCGTCAGCCCGACTCCGTACGGTGGTTGCGCGGCCCTGGAGGACATCGCCGCGGTCTGCCACCGCCGTTCGGTCCCCCTGATCGTGGACGAGGCCTGGGGCGCGCATCTGCCCTTCCATCCCGATCTGCCGTCCTGGGCGATGGACGCGGGCGCCGACATCTGTGTGACCAGCATCCACAAGATGGGCAGCGGCCTTGAGCAGGGCTCAGTCTTCCATCTCCAGGGCGATCTCGTCCCGCCGGATCTGCTGAAGATGCGCGCCGACCTGCTGGGGTCCACGAGTCCCTCGGTGCTGATCTACGCCGGTCTGGACGGCTGGCGTCGGCAGATGGCTCTGCACGGCAAGGAGCTGATGGGCGGGGCGCTCGATCTGGCGGCCCGGGTCCGGTCCGCGATCGAGGAGATCGACGGGCTGCACGTCAACGACCGCGACGACTTCTGCGGGCCCGGCCTGGCCGACGACCTCGATCCGCTGCCCGGGGTCATCGACCTCACGGGCCTCGGGATCACCGGATTCCAGGCCGCGGACTGGCTGCGCGAGCACCGGAACATCGACGCGCACCTCACCGACCATCGCAGGATCGGCGCGCAGATCACCCACGCCGACGACGAGGAGACGACCGCCGAGTTGCTCGCGGCGCTCAGGGATCTCGCCCGGGCGGCGCCGGAGTTGGGCCCGGCCCCGCGGGTGGAGGTGCCGTCGGCGTCCGCGCTGCGGATGGAGCAGGTCGAGCTGCCCCGGGACGCGTTCTTCGGCCCGGCCGAGAACGTGCCGGTCGCCGAGGCGGCCGGGCGGGTCGCGGCGGAGATGATCACGCCGTATCCGCCGGGTATCCCGGCCGTGCTGCCCGGGGAGCGGCTGACGGAACCGGTACTGCGGTATCTGCGCACCGGGTTGGCCGCCGGCATGAACCTCCCCGATCCCGCCGACGCGAAGTTGGAGACGATCAGGGTCGTAAACGGATCCAACGAGTGAAACCGGTCACTCGACCGGGATCCGATTGCGCGAAATCGCCATGGATGGTTTACGGTTCATACACGTGGTGATGGAGTCGACGCACCGTCCTCCGGCACCACCCCTGACTGCCCTGGCTGGCCTCCCCCGTCCAGCCAGGGCTTTTCCATGCCGTGCGCAGATCCTCACATCCGCCGAGGTGCCCCGAACGGCGGCAGCCGCTGAAATGGGCGTAGGCACAACACCGGAATCCACCGCCGGCGAGGAGCCCCGCGTCATGACCAAAGCGACGAAACTGCTGAACGCACTTCCGCAGCCGCAGCGCCAGAGCCTGATGACGCTCGCCCGGGAGGTGTCCTTCCCCGAGGACTTCCACATCTTCGAGGCGGGCGGTACGGCCGACCGGTTCTGGGTCATCCGCTCCGGGGCGGTCTCCCTGACCCAGCAGGTGACCACCCACCAGCGGGTCACCGTCGCCGGGCTCGGCTCCGGCGACCTGCTCGGCTGGTCGTGGCTGTTCCCGCCGTACCAGTGGGACTTCGGCGCGGAGGCCTTCAGCCCGGTGCGGGCCTACGAGTTCGACGCGGCGGCGGTGCTGCGGCTGTGCGAGACGGACCGGCAGCTCGGGATGATCCTGGTCCGCAGCGTGGCCGAGATCCTCGCCCACCGCCTGGAGACCACCCGGGGCAAGCTGATGGAGCAGTACGGCTCGCACCACAGGGGCCGTCTGTAGGTCTCAGACGCGGTATCGGCGCAGTGCCGGGACCGCGAAGGCGAGACTCAGCATGACGGCGACGACCAGGAGGCCACCGCCGGCCACCGCGGTGCGGGCACCGAGGACCGAGCCGGCGGTGCCGTGCAGGACGTCGGCGAGGCGCGGGCCGCCCGCGACGACGACGGTGAAGACGCCCTGCATCCGGCCGCGCATCTCGTCGGTGGCGGCGGAGAGCAGGATCGCCCCGCGGAAGACCATCGAGACCATGTCGGCGACCCCGGCGGCGGCCAGGAAGACCACGGCGAGCCAGAGACTGCCGCTCAGCCCGAACCCGGTGATGGCCACGCCCCAGGCGACGACCGCCCCGATGACCATCCAGCCGTGCCGGCGGGCCCGGGAGAAGGTGCCGGAGAACAGCCCGCCGACCACCGCGCCGATCGGGATCGCGGCGAACAGCAGGCCCAGCGCGAGCCCTTCGCCGTACGGGGCGTAGGTCTCGGAGGCGAGCTGCGGGAACAGCGCCCGGGGCATGCCGAGGACCATGGCGACGATGTCGGCGAGGAAGGACAGAAGCAGCACCTTGTGCGCGGAGATGTACCGGAAGCCCTCCGCGATCTCGCGTACACCGGCCCGTCGCGCGACCGTGCTCGCCAGCGGCGGCAGGGACGGCAGCCGGTATACCGCCCACACCGTGACGCACAGTGCCAGGGCGTCGATGAGGTACAGCTCCGGCAGGCCGATCACCGGGATCAGCACACCCGCGAGCAGCGGGCCGATCACCTGACCGGTCTGCATGACGGTCGAGCCGAGGGCGTTGGCGGCGGGCAGCTGCCCCTCGGGGACCAGACGGGCGATGGAGGCGTTGCGGGCGGGCGCGTTCAGGCCCCAGAACGCCTGCTGCACCGCGAGCAGGACCATCAGGGCCGCCACCGAGTCGAGCCCGGCGACGGCCTGGAGCCAGAACAGCACCGAGGTGACGGCGATACCGGTGTTGGTGATCAGGAGCAGCTTGCGGCGGTCCATGGTGTCGGCGACCGCCCCGCCCCACAGCGCGAACACGATGAGCGGCAGCAGTCCGGCCATGCTCGCGGCGCCGACCCAGGCCGAGGAGCCCGTGATGTCGTAGATCTGCTTGGGCACCGCCACGGCGGTGAGCTGGCTGCCGACGGCCGTGACGATGGTCGAGCTCCACAGCCTGCGGTAGGCCGGAATGCGCAGCGGACGGGTGTCCATGGCCCAGCGGCGCCAGCCGCGGCGGGGCGGCGCCGCTTCCGCGGCCGGGGTCTGGGGTTCGGTGCTGCTCTCGCCGGTGTCCACGCGCTTCCTGGTTGCTCGTTACATCTAACGGATCCAGGGTTCACTATCGCAGTACCGTCCGGGAGTTCGGGACGCGGTGTCTCATCCTGCGGACTCCGCCTCGATGGATTTCATGCTCCGGCCACGAGCGCCGCGCCGAGGACGATCATCGTGACGGCGACCAGCCCGTCGAGGACCCGCCAGGCGGCCGGCCTGGCCAGGAAGCGGCTGAGCAGCCGGGCCCCGAAGCCGAGCGCGGCGAACCAGCACAGGCTCGCGAGCACCGCGCCGAGTCCGAAGGTCCAGCGCAGTGGGCCGCGGTCGGCGGCGACGGAGCCGAGCAGGAACACGGTGTCGAGGTAGACGTGCGGGTTGAGCCAGGTCATCGCCAGACAGGTCAGCACCGCCCGCCTGCGGGAGCCCGCCGCCTCGCCCTCCGCCCGCAGGCCCGACTGCCCCGGCCGGAAGACCCGGCGGGCGGCGAGGGCGCCGTAGCAGAGCAGGAATCCACCGCCGATCCAGCCGACCAGGGTCAGCGCGCCCGGCCAGGCGACCACCACGGCCCCGACACCACCGACCCCGAGAGCGATGAGCAGGGCGTCGGACAGGGCGCAGATGCCGACGACGGCGAGGACCGCGTCGCGCCGGATGCCCTGACGCAGGACGAAGGCGTTCTGGGCGCCGATGGCGACGATGAGCGAGAGACCGGTGCCGAAGCCTGCGGCAGCGGCGGACAGAGAGGCTGGCATGGCTTCGACGGTACGGAGACGATCACTTCGCGTACAGCTAAAGATTCTTAAGTATCGTTAGTTGTCGTGATGATGACCGAGCTTCCCCTGGATCAGGTACGGACTCTGCTCGCGGTTGTCGACGAGGGCACGTTCGACGCGGCGGCGGCCGCGTTGCATGTGACGCCGTCCGCGGTGAGTCAGCGGGTGAAGGCGCTGGAGCAGCGCACGGGTCGGGTGCTGCTGGTGCGCACCAAGCCGGTCCGGCCGACCGAGTCGGGCGAGGTGGTGGTGCGGTTCGCCCGGCAGCTGGCCCGGCTCGAGCGGGACGCGCTCGCCGAGCTCGGGATGCCGGGTGAGGGCGAGGTGACGCGGGTGTCGGTCGCGGTGAACGCGGACTCGCTCGCGACCTGGTTCCTGGGGGCGCTCAGGCGGGTTCCGCAGCGGGAGCGGCTCTGCTTCGAGCTGCGGCGGGAGGACGAGACGCGTACCGCCGAACTGCTGCGGGAGGGGCTCGTGATGGCGGCGGTGACGTCGTCACCGGAGGCGGTGGCGGGGTGTTCCGTGCGGACGCTGGGGCGGATGCGGTATCTCGCGGCGGCGAGTCCGGGGTTCGTGGAGCGGTGTCTCGGGGGGTCGTTGGGGGATGCGCTGGCCGAGGCTCCGGTGATGACGTTCGACCGGAGTGACGACATCCAGGACGGGTTCCTGCGGAAGCTGGGGCGGGGTGGGGCGAGCCGGGTGCGGCATGCGGTGCCTACGTCGGAGGGGTTCCTGGAGTCGGTTGTGTTGGGGTTGGGGTGGGGGATGGTGCCGGAGATTCAGGCGGGTTCGCTGCTGCGGGCAGGGCGGTTGGTGTCGCTGGCGCCGGATCTTCCGGTGGATGTTCCGTTGTACTGGCAGCAGTGGAAGCTGGATTCGCCGGCGTTGGGGGTAGTGGCGGAGGCGGTGGTCTCGGCTGCCGGGGAGATTTTGCGCGCCTGAGGATGTGCCACGGTCCCGCGCCCCTTCAGGGCGCCTTCCGGAGCCGTACCTCTGCACTGTCCAGGAGCATGTCCAGCGCCGTCTCGTATGCGCTGGTGACCATGCGGGTCGCCAGTAGGGGTGCTGCCTCCGCGATGCGCGGGTAGCGGTCGGCGGGCAAGTGGGCGTAGGTCGAGCGCCACATGGACTCGTCCGCGTCCAGCGCCTCGCTCGGCAGGGCCAGGGACGCCGCGTCCAGGGCCGCGAAAGCCAGCGTCTGGTCGATGAAGGCGTGGTAGATGCGGACCGTGTCCGCGAGCGGGAAGCCCGCCCTGCGCAGGATGTCCAGGACCGCCTCGTCTGCCGCCAGTTCGTTCGCTCGGCCCGTGACCCTGTTGGTCGTCAGCAGCGCGGCTTGGGGGTGGGCCACGTAGGCGGCGTGGATGCGTAGACCCGTGGAGCGCAGATCGTCCCGCCACTCCCCCGTCGGCTCCCAGCCCTCCAACGCCTGTCCGATCAGTGCGTCGCCGATGGCCAGCGTCAGTTCGTCCATGCCGCGGAAGTAGCGGTAGAGCGTGCTCGGGTCGGCGTCCAGAGCCAGGCCCAGGCGGCGGGCGGTGAGGCCGCTGCTGCCGTGTTCGCGGAGCATGCGCAGGGCCGTCTCGACGATCAGCCGCTCCGACAGCACCGTGCCGCTCTTGGTGGGCCTGCGCCGACGGCGCTTCTCCTCGGGGACCACGGGCTTCGGCATCGCAGGCCTCCTTATGCCAACGCCATTGACCTTAAACCAGCACACGGCGTTGTATCTCCGCCAGGGCCCCGTACATCTGCGACCTTCGACCCGACAGGGAGTGTTTTGTCATGCGTGTACTGCTCGTGGGCGCCGGAGGCGTCGGTACCGCCATCACCCGGATCGCCGCCCGGCGGCCGTTCTTCGACGCGATGGTCGTCGCCGACTACGACCTCGCGCGCGCCGAGTCCGCGGTGGCCGCGCTCGGTGAGCGGGCCGGCCGGTTCTCCGCCGAGCGCGTGGACGCGAGCGACGAGCCGGCCGTCACCGCGCTGCTGGAGCGGCACGCCTGTGACGTGCTGCTCAACGCCACCGACCCGCGGTTCGTGATGCCGCTGTTCCGGGCGGCGCGGTCCGCCGGTGCGGCCTACGTCGACATGGCGATGTCCCTGTCGTATCCGCATCCCGAGCGGCCGTACGAGGAGTGCGGGGTCAAGCTCGGCGACGAGCAGTTCGCGCAGGCCGAGGAGTGGGAGAAGGCGGGCGCGCTGGCTCTGGTCGGCATGGGTGTGGAGCCGGGGTTGTCGGACGTCTTCGCCCGGTACGCGGCCGACGAACTGTTCGACGAGATCGAGGAGATCGGAATCCGCGACGGCGCGAACCTCACCGTGGACGGCTATGACTTCGCCCCGTCCTTCAGCATCTGGACCACCATCGAGGAGTGCCTGAACCCGCCCGTTGTCTACGACGCCGACCGCGGCTGGTTCACGACGGAACCCTTCAGCGAGCCCGAGGTCTTCGACTTCCCCGAGGGCATCGGCCCCGTCGAGTGTGTGAACGTGGAGCACGAGGAGGTGCTGCTCGTCCCCCGCTGGGTGGGCGCGCGCCGGGTGACCTTCAAGTACGGCCTGGGCCGCGAGTTCATCGAGACGCTGAAGACGCTGCACCTGCTCGGCCTGGACCGCACCGAGCCGGTGACCGTGCCGAGCGCCGCCGGGCCGGTCGCGGTCTCACCCCGGGACGTCGTGGCCGCGTGTCTGCCCGATCCGGCGACGCTCGGCGACCGGATGCACGGCAAGACCTGTGCCGGCACCTGGGTGAAGGGCGTCAAGGACGGGGCGCCGCGCGAGGTGTACCTCTACCACGTGGTCGACAACCAGTGGTCGATGGCGGAGTACGGCTGTCAGGCGGTGGTGTGGCAGACCGCGGTGAACCCGGTCGTCGCCCTCGAACTCCTCGCCACGGGCGCCTGGTCGGGCACGGGTGTCCTCGGCCCGGAGGCCTTCCCGGCCCGCCCCTTCCTGGACCTGCTGACCGCGTACGGCTCCCCGTGGGGCGTTCGCGAGCAGTGATCCGTGGGCCGTCCCACAGGACCCGGTTGTTTCACCGCGCATCGACAGGTGACCCGAAATCGAGTAAGGCATCCACGAGGGCACGTACGACTCGATCGCAGGTGACTTTGATGGACAACTGGCGCAACCATGCCGCGTGCCGCCACGAGGACCCCGACCTCTTCTTCCCGATCGGCACCACCGGCCCCGCACTGGTACAGACGGAGCAGGCCAAGTCGGTCTGCCGACGCTGCCCCGTCCAGCAGCAGTGCCTGGAGTGGGCCCTGGACACCGGGCAGGGCATCGGTGTCTGGGGTGGCACCAGCGAGACAGAACGCCGCGCGCTGGCCCGGCGCGCGGCGGCAGCGAGGAGAAGGGCCCGCTGAGAGACCGTTCAGCGGCCCGTACGGCGCAGTGGACCCCAGGAGTTCTCCTGGGTACGCGCTCGCCACAAAGGGAATCGGAGGTACGGCTACGATGTCGGGCCCCCGGGCAGCCGCAGGGTGAAGACACTGCCGGTGCCGGGCTCGCTCGTCGCCTCGACCGTGCCGCCGTGGGCGGCGACCAGGTGGCGGACGATGGGCAGACCCAGGCCGCTGCCTCCGGTACGGCGACTGCGGGACTTCTCCGCCCGCCAGAACCGGTCGAAGACATGCGGCAGGTCGTCGGGCGCGATGCCGGTGCCGGTGTCGGCGACCTCCAGGACGACGTCGTCGCCGTCGCGGCGCGCGGACACAGTGACGGAACCGCCGGGCGGGGTGTGGCGCAGCGCGTTGGAGACCAGGTTTCCGAGCACCTGCCGCATCCGCACCGGATCCGCGTCCAGCCACGCCTCGCCGCCGACGTCGGTGCGCAACTCGACCCGGGCCGCACCGGCCGCGACTCGGTGGGCCGCGGCGACCTGTTGGAGGAGTTCGTCGCAGCGCACCGGCTCCCGGTGCAGTCGCAGGGTGCCGGCGTCGGCGTCGGCGAGGTCCTGGAGATCGTCGATGACACGCTGGAGGACGAGGGCCTCCTCGTGCAGGGAGCCGAGCAGGGCGGGGTCGGGGTCGACGACGCCGTCCCGGGTGACCTCCAGCCAGCCGCGGATGTTGGTGAGCGGGCTGCGCAGTTCGTGCGCGATGTCGCTGACCATCTCCTTGCGCTGGGCCTCGATGCGTTCGCGGCGTTCGGTGAGGTCGTTGAAGGCGGCGGCGAGAATGCCGGTCTCGTCCCGGGTGGTGACGGGCACGCGCACATGGAGTTCCGGCGGCTGCTGGGCCGCCGCGGTCAGTGCGCGCAGCGGCCGCACCAGCCTGGTGGCGACCAGGGCGGTCGCGGCGACGGTGACGGCGAGGACGAGTCCGGCGGTGCCGACGACCTTGGCCTTGTTGGCCGGGGACATGTCGAACAGCACCGCGGGAGTGTCGCCGGTCCCGAGGAAGAGTTCGGCGACCGGTGCCACGTACGGGTCGAGCTGGGTGCGCCGGGCCTCGTCCCGGCAGGGCTGCGCCAGGCGCGCCTCCTTGTCACCGAGCTTGCCTCCCAGAGGGTCGCGCACATCCAGCCCGACCGGTCCACCGCCCAGCAGCGCGGCGTATCCGGGGTTCAGTCCGGCCTTGGTCAGGCAGCCTCTGGCCAGTTCCATGAGCGCCTTCGTCGCCTTCTCCTCCGTCGGGGTCGGTGTGTTGAGCCGTCCGTCGGCGCAGGCGTCGGGCACGTAGTCGGGCGCGGAGCCGCTGTCCGGGTCGGTGAGGACCGTCCGCCCGCTCGGAGTGCGGCTCAGGTCCGTCTCCAGACCGACCTGGGAGAAGCAGAGCTGCCGCTTGCGTGCCAGGGCGTCGACCTTGACGCGTTCCGCCTCGGTGAGCCGGTACGGGCCCACCGCTCGCGGGTCGATGCCGGGGATCTGGGCGCCGCGCTCGCTGTAGGTGTCGGTGTGCAGCGGGTCGACGGCGGCGGCCGCGCTCGGTGGCAGGGAAGTGCCCGCCCGCGCGGAGTCGGCGATGATGCGGCGCGTCGAGGTGGTCAGGGCGATACGGCGGCCGGTCCTGGCCGACAGCTTCCGTACCGTCTCCGCCACTTGGGACCAGTCGGGATGGGTCGCCGCGTAACCACTGAGCTCGGCGAGGACCTCCATGTCGTCGGCGAGCGCCTGCCCCTGCTCCTCGCGCAGGGCCTGGGTGGTGGTCGCCACGGCCAGCCAGGCGGTCGCGGCCACCGAGCACACGGCGATCAGCCCGGACGTGATCAGCAGCCGCACCAAGAGCCGCTTGTGCAGCGGTATACGCGCGCTCATCCGCGCCCGCCGCTCAGCTTGTAGCCGACGCCGAACACCGTCAGCAGCCGCACCGGGCGCCGCGGATCGGCCTCGATCTTGCGGCGCAGGTTCATGATGTGGACGTCCACGGCCCGTTCGGTGGAGGCCCGGTCGGTGCCCCGGGTGACCTCGAGCAACTGCCGCCGGGAGAACACCCGTTCCGGCTCGGCGACCATGGCGAGGAGGATCTCGAACTCGGCCGGGGTGCACTCCACGGGCGCTCCGTCGCAGCGCACCTCGTGCCGCACGGGATCGACCGCGAGATCTCCCGCGCGTACGACGGGATCCTCACGTCGGCTCGCCGGTTCCCCCCGTCCGCTGCGCCTGAGAACGGTCCGGATGCGGGCCATCAGCTCGCGCGGACTGTAGGGCTTGGTCACGTAGTCGTCGGCGCCCAGTTCCAGGCCGAGCAGGACGTCGTCCTCGGCCGAACGCGCGGTGAGCATCACCACGGGGATCTCGGGGATGCCGTCGTCCCGCCGCAGCACCCGGCACACCCCGAAGCCGTCGATCACCGGCAGCATCAGGTCCAGGACGACGAGGTCGGGGGCGAGCCGCCGGGCCGCGTCCAGGGCGGCCCGGCCGTCGTGGACCACGGTGGCGGTGTGACCCTCCGCCAGCAGGGACCGTCGTATGAGTTCGGCCTGCATCTCGTCGTCCTCGGCTACCAGCACATGTGCGCACACCCGGCGGATCCTAGGCGGTTCAGCGGGACAGGGAGGCCGCGTCGCCCATGACGACGACGGGACGCAGGTCCGGGTCCAGGGCGCGGAGCAGGTCCTTCATGTGCTTCTCGGCGACGCTGACGCAGCCGTGTGTGGGTCCGCCGTGGTCGACGTGCAGCCATATCCCGCCCCCGCGGCCCGAGCCCATGGGCCGGGTCCAGTCCAGGGGTGAAGTGCCGGGCCGGCGGTTGTAGTTGATGGCGATCACGTAGTCGAAGGAACCGGCCAGCGGCTCGCCCTCGAAGCCTGTGCCCGGCGCGGTGAAGCTGGTGGAGCGGTCGTACGGCAGCTTCGTCCCGGGGTCCTTCAGCAGCCCTCCGGCGTCGGTGAGGGTGTAGACGCCGATCGGTGAGTGCAGGTCGCCGGCGAGGTGGTGGTCGGTCCAGCCCCTGAGGGCGTTGTGCGCGGGCCAGCTCGCGCCGGCCTGCCAGCCGGCCTCGGTGCGCTCGTACAGGACGACGGCCGAGTCCGAGGAGTCGCGGCCCTTACCGGTGACGACCACGGCCTGCCGGGTGCCGGCCGGTATTTTCGCCCAGGTCTTCGGACCGAGTCCGGGTATCTGCTGGGGCGCGACCTCGACGGAGATCTCCGGCGAGGGTGTGGGCTCCGGAGTCTCCCGGGAAGGCGCGGGTGCGCCCTCCGTACTGGCCACGGCACCGCCGCCGCACCCCGCGAGAAGCAGGGGTGCGGCGAGCAGGGCCAGGTGGGTTCTGCGTGTGATCATGGACCGACTCTGGCCGATACTTGTAAGGAACTCGTCAGGTTCTAGGGCCTGTTCGGCTTTCCCGGCGTGTAGAGCCAGGTCTGGAACAGCCCGTCGAGCTTCTTCCCCGAGATCTGTTCGGCCAGTCGTATGAACTGGGCGGTGGTTCCGTTGCCGTCGCGGTGTGCCGCGGCCCAGGCGGGCAGGATCCGGAAGAAGGCCCGGTCACCGACGGTCGTGCGCAGGACGTGCAGGGTCATGGCGCCGCGGGCGTAGACGGGGGTGCCGAAGATGTTGGCGCCGCTGCCGGGGTCGCCCGGCGGGAACTCCCACAGGTCGTCGCTCGCGGGTTGTGCGTAGAGGTCGTCGAAGGTCTTCTGCGCGCTGTCGCCACCGTGCTGTTCGGCGTAGAGCCACTCCGCGTAGGTCGCGAAACCCTCGTTGAGCCAGATGTCCTTCCAGGAGGTCAGCGAGACGGAGTCGCCGAACCACTGGTGGGCGCTCTCGTGGACGAGGGTGCTCAGGTCGGGGGCCCGGTCGTAGACCGGTCGGGACTGGGTCTCCAGCGCGTAGCCGACGTTCGGGGCTCGGTCCACGATCGACCCTGCGGCGCGGAACGGGTACGGGCCGAACAGCTTGCTCTCCCACTCCAGGACCGACGGCAGGTGCTTCAGGACGGGGGCCGCGGCGGAGGCCTCGCGCGGGTCGACGGCGTTGTAGACGCGTATGCCGTTCCTGGTGGTGAACTGCTCCACCTCGAACTTCCCGACGGTCGCCGTGGCCAGGTAGGCGGCCATGGGCTCGCTCTGGCGCCAGCGGAACGTGGTCTTTCCCTGCGCGGTCCGCTGCGAGAGGAGGACGCCGTTGGCGACGGCGGTGCGCCCCTCGGGGACGGTGATGGTGAAGTCGTACGACGACTTGTCCGTGGGGTGGTTGTTCGCCGGGAACCAGGTCATGGCGCCCTGTGGCTCCCCGGCGACGAAGGCGCCGTCGTCGGTGGGGATCCAGCCGTCGAGCGAGCCGTCGGGGTCGGTGACGGGTCCGGGCTTGCCCTGGTAGGAGACGGTGACGGTGAACCGTTCCCCCTTGCGCAGGGCGTGCTTCGGGGTGACGACGAGTTCCTGTCCGTCCCGGCGGAAGTCGGCCTTGGTGTGACCGACTGTCAGGCCGGTGACGGTCAGTCCCTCGAAGTCGAGGTCGAAGCGGCTGAGGCGCTGGGTGGCGCGGGCGGTGAGGACCGCCTTGCCGTCGAGGTGTCCGCTGCCGGGGTCGTAACGGAGTGCCAGGTCGTAGTGGCCGACGTGGTAGCCGCCGTTGCCGGCGAGCGGGAAGTAGGGGTCCCCGGCTCCGGACGCGCCCGGCGACGGGGGTGACGCGGCGCCGAGCACCGCCACGAGGGCGACGGGGGTGGTGACGAGAACGAAAGTGCGTCTGACGGCCTGCGGCACGTGCACTCCTCCAGGTGGGGGGGGCGGGCAACGGCTTCACACTAAAGGCCGCCTCATCCGCAACTCACCCTGCGGCAGGTCAAGTCGTGGCGCGGGTCGCAGTACGCTCCGACGCACTCACCCTTCGTCGAGAGGCCTCCCGTGAGCGTTCGCATCCGTCGCGTCTACGAACCCCCGGAGCCGGAGGACGGCGTGCGCGTCCTGGTCGACCGGCTGTGGCCGCGCGGCCTGTCCAAGGGCGCCGCCCGCGTGGACGAGTGGCCGAAGGCGCTCACCCCGTCGACCGAGCTGCGCCGCTGGTACCACGCCGGCGAGGGGTCGTACGAGGAGTTCGCCGAGCGGTACGAGGCGGAACTGGCCGATCCCGAGGCGGCCGAACTCCTCGACCGCGTCCGGGAGTTGGCGGCCAAGGGGGACGTGACCCTCCTGACGGCGTCGAAGACACCGGAGCAGAGCCACGCCACGGTGCTGGTGCGGCTGTTGGAGGCCTAGACCTGTCCGGCGGGGTGGGCCAGCGCAGGGGCCCGGCACACGGATCTGCGCCCACCGGACCCCGACCACCCGCACTCCCACACCCCGACGCCGACGCCGACGCACCTACGAGCCCCAGTCGGATCGGCGGGCCCTGCGCCGACGCCCCAGGCACCCAGCACGCAGAACTGCGCCCCACAGAACCCCGACCACCCGCACTCCCACACCCCGACGCCGACGCCGACGCACCTACGAGCCCCAGTCGGATCGGCGGGCCCTGCGCCGACGCCCCAGGCAC
>NZ_JBEZKG010000047.1:0-8199 GCF_040651535.1 Streptomyces sp. NPDC048420 | reverse complement strand
ACCCAGCACGCCGATCTACGGTTCACCGGACCCCGATCACCCGCCAACCCGCTCCCCGGCGCTCCCGCTACGCCGTACCTTCGCGCCCGCCAGATCGGCCCGCGTGACCCTAGCCGACCTGCTTGGCCGCCGCCCGTCCCGCCGCGCGCCCCGAGAAGAGGCAGCCGCCGAGGAAGGTGCCCTCCAGCGCGTTGTAGCCATGGACGCCGCCGCCGCCGAAGCCGGCCACCTCGCCTGCCGCGTAGAGGCCTTCGACGGGCTTGCCGTCGGTGCCCAGGGCGCGGGAGTCGAGGTCGGTCTGGATGCCGCCGAGGGTCTTGCGGGTCAGGATGTGCAGCTTGACGCCGATCAGGGGACCCGCGGCGGGGTCGAGGATGCGGTGCGGGGTGGCGACCCGGCCGAGGCGGTCGCCGATGTAGCGGCGGGCGTTGCGGATGCCCTGCACCTGGGCGTCCTTGCTGTAGGAGTTGGCGATCTGGAGGTCGCGGGCCTCGATCTGGCGGCGGATCGTGGCGGCGTCCAGGAGGGCCTTGTCGGTGAGCCCGTTCATCTTCTCGACGAGCTGCTCCAGGTTCGGGGCGGTCACGAAGTCCGCGCCCTTGCGCAGGAACGCGTCGACCGGCCCCGGGGCGCCCTTGCCGAGGACACGCTCCTTGAGGAAGCCCGCGCGGTCCTTGGCGGTGATGTCGGGGTTCTGCTCGGAGCCGGAGAGCGCGAACTCCTTCTCGATGATCTTCTGGGTGAGGATGAACCAGGAGTGGTCGTGCTCCGCGATGTCCTCGGTGGTGCGCAGGCGCTCAAGGGTGCTGAGGGTGTCGTAGCCGGGCAGGCACGGCTCGGGCAGCCTGCGGCCGAGGGCGTCGAACCACATGGCCGACGGCCCGGGCAGGATACGGATGCCGTGCCCCGGCCAGATCGGGTCCCAGTTCTGGATGCCCTCGGTGTAGTGCCACATGCGGTCCCGGTTCACCAGGCGGACACCGGCTCCCGCGCTGATGTCCAGCATGCGGCCGTCGACGTAGGCGGGCACGCCGGTGACCATCTCGGCGGGCGGATTGCCGAGCCGCTCGGGCCAGTGGCGGCGGACCATGTCGTGGTTGGCGCCGATGCCGCCGGTGGTGACGACGACCGCCTGGGCGGTGAGTTCGAAGTCGCCGATCCGGTCGCGGTTGGAGGCAACCCCGCGCGCGGAGTTGTCCTCGGCGCGCACGGTCCCGCGCACGCCCCGCGCCGCGCCGTCCTCGACGACGAGCTCGTCGACCTGGTGGCGGTGGTAGAAGGTCAGCAGTCCGTCGCGCGCGGCCTGCTTGGCGTATCCGACGAACGGCTCGACCACCCCGGTGCCGGTGCCCCAGGCGATATGGAAGCGGGGCACGGAGTTGCCGTGTCCGTGGGCGGTGAGGTCGCCGCGCTCGGCCCAGCCGACGGTGGGCAGGAACTTGATGCCGTGCCCCTCCAGCCAGGACCGCTTCTCCCCCGCCGCGAACTCGACGTAGGCGCGCGCCCAGCGCACCGCCCAGGAGTCCTCGTCGTCGACGCGGTCGAACTTGGCGCTGCCCTGCCAGTCGTTCCAAGCGAGGTCGAAGGAGTCCTTGATGCCGAGACGCCGCTGTTCGGGGCTGTCGACGAGGAAGAGCCCGCCGAACGACCAGAAGGCCTGGCCGCCGAGGTTGGCGGCGTTCTCCTGGTCGACGAGCGCGACCCTCCTGCCGCGGCTGGTGAGCTCGTGCGCGGCGACCAGGCCCGCGAGCCCGGCTCCGACGACGATGACGTCGGCATCCATGGCGACCGTCCCTTCCCTCATACGGTGGTGTCGCTGCCGTCGGTGAGCAGCGCGGTGAGCAGTTGTTTGAGCCAGACCCGGGCGCGCTCGACGTCCCGGTCGAGCAGGAGTTGCACGGTGACCCCGTCGTAGGCGGCGACCACGGCGTGGGCGGCGCCCTCCACGTCCACCAGCACGGCGGGCAGTTCGGCGTCCCCACGCGTGCGTGCCAGCCGGTCGGCGATCGCCCGCCTGAGCCGCGCCCGGTGTTCGAGCAGGGTCTCGGCGACCTCGGGCGCGCGGGCGGCGTACACAAGGAAGTCGGTCTTGACCAGGAGCCAGTTCCGGTCGAGCAGCAGCACGTCGGTGACCCGGTCGACGGCGGCCGGTACGTCGAGGCCCGGCCCGTCCAGGGCGAGGGCCCCGGAGACCTGCTCCGCGATCAGGTCGGCCCGCTGCTGGTACAGGGCGAAGAAGAGCTCGTCCAGGCTGTCGAAGTTCGAGTAGAAGGCGCCCCGGCTGTATCCGGCGGCCTCGCAGACCTCCTCGATCGACACCCGCCCGAAGCCCTTGGCGGCGAAGACCGCGAAGGCCGCGTCGAGAAGGTTGGCCCGCGTCCGGACCCGGCGCCTGGTCACGCGCCTGGTCGTGTCGTCGATCGCCATGTTGGCCCCTCCGTTCGATACGGGAATGTATCGGATACAGCGATGTATCGAAAGAGTCGAACGCGTCGCCGGTTTTTTATTGGAACAGATATTCGAATGAGGGGTACGCTGTATGCATGACCGCGCACCTCCAGGGCTCCCTCTTCGACCAGACCGACCAGGTGCGGCTCGGCTCCCTCGACGGGATCCGCCGTACCGTGCTCGGCTTCGGCGCCTGGATCGACGTACTGCCCGGGTGGCTCAGCGGTTCCGATGCCCTGTTCGAACACCTGGCCGCCGAGGTGCCGTGGCACGCGGAGCGCCGCACGATGTACGACCACGTGGTCGACGTACCGCGGCTGCTCGCCTTCTACGGGGCGGAGGACAAGCTGCCGCATCCCGTGCTCACCGAGGCGCGGGAGGAGCTCACCGCGCACTACGCCGACGAGCTGGGCGAGCCGTTCGCCACGGCGGGGCTGTGCCTCTACCGCGACGGGCGGGACAGCGTGGCCTGGCACGGCGATCGGACCGGGCGGGGCAACCGGGAGGACACGATGGTCGCGATCCTCTCCGTGGGCGCGCCCCGCGATCTGGTGCTGCGCCCGGTGCGCGGCGGCCTGGACACCGTGCGCCGACCGCTGGGCCACGGCGACCTGATCGTGATGGGCGGCTCCTGCCAGCGCACCTGGGAGCACGCCGTACCTAAGACGACGCGCGCGACAGGACCGCGGATCAGCATCCAGTTCCGCCCGCACGGCGTGCGCTGAGGCAGAGAGGCGGCTGCTTCGGCTGCACGCGGGGGCTGCCTCCGGGAGTTGGGCGGGGTTCCCTCCGGGGGTTGGGCGGGGAGGACCGGGGAGGTGAGCGCCGACAAACCGGGGGCGGCGGCGCACGGAAGACAGAGGACGCCTACGCGAAGGCCGAAGGCCCGCGCCGAACACCCAGGGGACTGGACGGAACCCCGGCGGGAGTTGAGCCGGAAGGACCGGGCAGGGTGAACGCCGACAAACCGGAGACCGGCGGCAGCACAGAAGACAGAGGGGGACGACGCGAAGGCCGAAGGCCCGCGCTGAACGCCCAGGGGTCCGGTACGGAAGCCCGGTGGGAGTTGGGCGCGGGAGGGCAGGAGAAGTTGAGTGCTGGAAGACTGGTACCCGCCGCTCCGGATCGCCTCCGCGTCTGCTTTGCTGTGTGCCGTCGGGCAGTTACTCAGCAAGCGGGGCATCCATGAACGCGGGCGTGCAGCAAGTCGCGGACGGCATCCATCTCGTGCACGGCAGCAACACCAACTGGGTGATCCTGACCGAGGGGAACTCCGCCACGCTGATCGACACCGGCTACCCGGGCGACCGCGAACAGGTACTCGCCTCCCTCGCTGAGGTGGGCAGTTCACCGGAGGCGGTCACAGCCGTGCTCGTCACGCACGCCCACAACGACCACCTGGGCTCCGCCGAGTTCCTGCGCGGCACCTACGGCCCTCCCGTGTATCTGCACGAGGCCGAACTGCCGCACGCACGGCGCGAGTTCCTCCACCAGGTGTCGGTCGGGACGGTCGTGAAGAACGGCTGGCGGCCCGGCGTCCTGCCGTGGGCGGTGCACGCGATCCGCTCGGGCGGCACGGCCCATGTGCCGGTCGCCTCCCCGCAGCCGTTCCCCGCGGAGGGCGCCCTCGATCTGCCGGGCCGACCCGTGCCCGTGTACACACCGGGTCACACCGACGGACACTGCGCCTTCCACCTCCCCGATCGCGGGGTGGTGATCTCGGGCGACGGCCTGGTGAGCGCTCACCCGACCTCCCGGGTGAAGGGGCCCCAACTGCTGCCGGACATGTTCCACCACGAGCGCGCCCGGGCGGTCGCCTCACTGGACGTGTTCGCACAGCTGGAGGGCGACGTCCTGCTGCCCGGGCACGGCCCGGCGCACCGCGGTCCAGTCCGTGAAGCGGCACTTCAGGCCAGGGACCGCGCGCTCTAAGGTGAGGTGACGATCACCGGCGAGACAAGGACAGACCAGCCATGGCACTGCAGATCAGCGCTACGAACCCGGAGCACCCCGCGCTCCTGCTCGAACTGCCGTGGCACCTGCCGCTGGAGGAGTGGCCGGAGGAGGTCCTGGTCCCGCTGCCGCGCGGTATCTCGCGGCACGTGGTGCGCTACGCCCGCGCCGGCGACGAGGTCATCGCCGTGAAGGAGCTGGCCGAGCGCCCGGCGCTGCGCGAGTACGAACTGCTGCGCGACCTGGACCGGCTCGCCATCCCGGCGGTCGACCCGCTGGCGGTGGTCACCGGGCGCACCAACACTGAGGACGCCCCGCTGGAGTCCGTGCTGGTCACCCGGCACCTGGGCGGCTCCATGCCGTACCGCTCGATGTTCGAGACGACCATGCGACCCGCGACCATGCACCGACTGATGGACGCGCTGGCCGTGCTCCTGGTCCGTCTGCACCTGGCCGGATTCGCCTGGGGCGACTGCTCGCTGTCCAACACCTTGTTCCGGCGCGACGCGGGCGCCTACGCCGCCTATCTGGTGGACGCCGAGACCGGCGATTTGCATCCGCAGCTCAGCCCCGGACAGCGGGACTACGACCTCGACCTGGCCCGGGTGAACATCAGCGGCGAACTCCTCGACCTGGAGGCCTCCGGCGCGCTGCATCCCTCCGTGGACCCGATCGAGTTCGGCATGGAGATCTGCGCCCGGTACGGGAGTCTGTGGGACGAGCTGACCCGCAGGTCCGTGTACCCGGCGGGCAAGTACCACTTCATCGAGCGCCGGATCCGGCGGCTCAACGACCTCGGCTTCGACGTGGCCGAGATGCAGATCGAGCACGCACCGAACGGCGACTCGGTGACCTTCGTGCCGAAGGTCGTGGACGCCGGGCACCACCAGCGCCAGCTGCTGCGCCTGACGGGCCTGGACACCGAGGAGAACCAGGCCCGACGGCTGCTGAACGACCTGGAGAGCTGGATGGCCACCCAGGACGACTACGCCCCGGGCGACCCGCTCGGTGCCCGCCCCGAGGTCCTCGCGCACCGCTGGGTCCGGGACGTCTTCCGGCCGACCGTGCGGGCCGTACCGCTGGAGTTCCGCGGCTCGATGGACCCGGCCGAGATCTACCACCAGCTCCTTGAGCACCGTTGGTACCTGTCCGAGCGGGCCCAGCACGACATCGGGATCGACACGGCGGTCAAGGACTACATCGAGAACATCCTCCCCAAGGCGCGCGAGACCCTCGAACCCACCGGGGCCGAGTGACTCAGGAGTGCGGCACCACGGCGACCGGGCAGTCCGCGTGGTGCAGCACCCCGTAGGCGACGGAGCCGATCCGGGCGCCCACCGCGGTACGGCGGGCCCGCCGGCCCACGACCATCAGCTGGGCCCGAGCGGTCACCGACAGCAGTACCTGCCCCGCGCTGCCCATCTCGACGTGCTCGACGACGGGCACGTCGGGGAAGCGCTCCCGCCACGGCTGGAGCGCCGTCGCGAGGGCCTTCTTCTCGTACGGCTCCAGGCCTCCGGCCTCGTCGAGGAGCTTCAGCGAGCCGGGGCTGTAGGCGAACACCGGGGGCAGCGTCCAGGCCCGTACGGCCCGCACTGATGCTCCCCGTGCCGCCGCCGTCTCGAAGGCGAACCGAAGGGCGTCGGCGCTGTCCTGCGGGTCGCCCTCCTGGCCGACGACGATCTCGCGTCCGGCGGCCTCCGCGGTGGCCTGGTCACCGGCGCGCACCAGCACGACGGGCCGCTCCGCCTCAGCGATCACCTGCTGGCCCACCGAGCCGACGAGGAAGCCGACGACCGGCCCGTGTCCACGGGAGCCCAGCACCAGCAGCTCCGCTTCGGCCGCGGCGGCGACCAGCACATCGACACTGCCGCCCTCCACGACGTCGGTGGACACCTCGAGTCCCGTGTGCCGCCCGGTCACGGCCCGCACGGCCTCGGCCGTGGCGTCCCGCGCCCAGCCCGCCTGGGTGTCCCGGTCCCCCGCCTCGATCCCCTCGTACGGCTGGAACCGCCACGCGTGCACCACCCGCAGCCCCGTCCCGCGCCGGACCGCCTCCCGCGCGGCCCAGCCCAGAGCGGCGAGGCTCTCCTCGGTTCCGTCGATGCCTGCGGTGATCGGGCGCGTCATGCGCTGGCCTCCCCTTATCGCGGTGACGTCCGGCCCCAGTCTTCACTACGCTGACGAAATGACCTTGGAATGGGAACAGGTAATCGTGGACTCGGCCGACCCCGGTGCACTCGGGCGCTGGTGGGCCGAGGCGCTGGGCTGGGTGGTGGTCGAGGACGACCCGAACGAGTTCGAGATCCGCCCCGAGAAGGACCGGATGCCGGGTCTGCTGTTCGTGCCGGTGCCGGAGGCCAAGACCGTCAAGAACCGGCTCCATCTCGACTTCCGGCCGGACGACCACGAGGCCGAGGTGGCCCGTTTCCTGGCGCTGGGTGCGCGGCACGCGGACATCGGGCAGGGCGAGCAGTCGTGGGTGACGCTCCTCGATCCCGAGGGCAACGAGTTCTGCGTGCTGGGTTCGCGGCGGAGCTGACAGGAGCGAAGCAGGGCCATCGAACATACGATGGCTCAAAGGCGGCACGGCACCGAGCCGGCGCCGACCGGTGATCCGATCACTCGGGGTGGGAGACGTATGGCACAGACCGCGGACGCTGCGCGGACCGTCATCATGACCGTGGATGACGACCCCGGGGTGTCCCGGGCCGTCGCCCGTGACCTGCGACGGCGCTACGGCCAGTCGTACCGGATCGTGCGCGCGGAGTCCGGTGAGTCCGCGTTGGAGGCGCTGCGCGAGCTGAAGCTGCGCGGCGACCTCGTGGCGGTGATCCTGGCCGACTACCGGATGCCGCAGATGAACGGCATCGAGTTCCTCGAACAGGCCCTGGACATCTATCCGGGCGCCCGGCGCGTGCTGCTGACCGCGTACGCGGACACGGACGCGGCGATCGACGCGATCAACGTCGTCGACCTCGACCACTACCTCCTCAAGCCGTGGGACCCGCCGGAGGAGAAGCTCTACCCGGTCCTGGACGACCTGCTGGAGGCGTGGCGCTGCAGCGACTACCGGCCGGTGCCCGCCACCAAGGTGATCGGGCATCGCTGGTCGGCGCGCTCCTCGGACGTGCGGGAGTTCCTGGCCCGCAACCAGGTGCCCTACCGCTGGTACTCCACCGAGGAGCCCGAGGGGCAGCGGCTGCTGACGGCCGCGGGGCAGGACGGGCAGCGGCTGCCGGTGGTGATCACGGCGGACGGTACGGCGCTCGTCGAGCCGGAGGTGCCCGAACTGGCCGCGCAGGTGGGGCTGGCGACGACACCCACGGCCGACTTCTACGACCTGGTCGTCATCGGCGGCGGGCCGGCCGGTCTTGGCGCGGCGGTGTACGGGGCCTCGGAGGGGCTGCGGACGGTGCTGGTGGAGCGGTCGGCGACCGGCGGGCAGGCCGGGCAGAGTTCGCGGATCGAGAACTACCTCGGCTTCCCGGACGGGGTGTCCGGCGGCCAGCTCACCGACCGGGCCCGCCGGCAGGCGACGAAGTTCGGCGCCGAGATCCTCACGGCCCGTGAGGTGACCGGTCTGGAGAGCAGCGGGGCGGCGCGGCTCGTGCGGTTCGCGGACGGGTCGCAGATCGCGGCGCACAGCGTGATCCTGGCGACCGGTGTGTCCTATAAGCAGCTGGAGGCGCCGGGTGCCGACGAGTTGTCGGGCCGCGGGGTGTTCTACGGGTCGGCGCTCACCGAGGCCGCCGGCTGCCAGGGCCACGACGTGTACATCGTCGGCGGCGCCAACTC
>NZ_JBEZKG010000046.1:0-44719 GCF_040651535.1 Streptomyces sp. NPDC048420 | reverse complement strand
CCTCCGCCTTGCAGCTGCACGCACCAGACCCCGCTCACCTGCACTGACAAGGCGCCGTTCCTTGGAGCCGGCCTGATCCGCCGGACAGGCCCTAGCCCCCTCTCGTCCGGACCCCGTTGTCAGTGGTGCCTCGTACTGTCGTCGGCATGGGAATCGTGATGTTCGTCGACGAGACGACAAGCGGGAGCCGTAGCGACGGCTGGGGTCTGGAGATCGCCGAGGAGCGGCTCGCCGTGCGCGAGTTGATCCGGCGCCGGGTCTTCCAGGAGGTCGCCGAGTTCAACGCGCGCACACCCGCTGTCTTCCAGGGCCTGGTCCAGCCCGAGGACACCGAACGCGTGCTGAACGGCTACGCGTTGCGCGAGCCCCGCCGCATAGACCCCGAGACCCAGACCGAGCTCGCCCTCAGGGCCTTCGCGGGCAACGGCTTCCTGGTGCTCGTCGGCGACCGTCAGGTGACCGAGCTCGACGAGGAGATCGACCTCGTACTCGGCACCGAGGTCACGTTCCTGAAGCTCGTTCCGCTGGTGGGTGGCTGACGATGGCTCAGATTCAGAGGATCAAGGACCTGATCGGGCAGCGGGCCACCGACGGTGACCTGGAGGAACTCGCGGTCGACCTGCTCAAGGCCGCCATCGCCAACAACGGCAACTGGACCGGCCTGTGGGGCGGCGTGCTGACCCGGCTCCTCGAACTGCCGCCGGACGCGCGGTCGCGGGTCGCCGACGGCCTCGTCACGCAGTACCACTCGGAGCAGGCGGGCCCGAACGCCCGGGAGAACGCGCTGATCCTGCTGGGCATCGTCTCCCGGGACCTGCCACCCCACGACCGCCTGGCCGCGGAACGCCTGGCCCTGCTCGACAGGATCTCCCGGCAGCACTCCTTCTGGTACGGCGCCCGTTACGAGACCCTCATCGAGGCCGAGCTGGCCGCGGGCCGCCCGATCGCGCCCGCCGTCGTCGCCACCGTCCGCCGGGCCGTTCTCCACGCCTACCAGAACGAGGACCTGCCCAGGACGGCGAAGAAGCTGACCGAGCCGCCCCTCAACGTCGGTGAGGAGTGGGCCGAAGCAGCCCTGCGGGAGACCGACACCGCCTGGCAGGCGCTACTGACCCACATGGCGACCGCCACCGCGGCCAAGCCCAACGCCAAGTGGGACAAGCAGGCCGCCGCCCTCATCGACGCCCTCGGAGCCGACCGCGTCCGCGAGACCGCGCTGCCCTGGCTCGCCCTCGTCGGCCGCCCCCGTACCTTCGAACTGGAACGCGGGCGGTACGAACCCGACGTCAACAGCGCCTACGACCCCTACAACGCCAACGCCCTGCGCGGTCTAGCCTGGCTGCTCTCCCTCCTCCCACCGCACCCCCACACCGCCCGTGCGCTCGGCGCCCTCGTCGAGACCTCCCTCAAGAAGGTCGCCGGGCTCGGACCCCGCAACCCGAAGGTCGCCAACGCCGGGGTCAACGCCCTCGCCCGTATCGACAGCGAGGCCGCCCTCGCCGAACTGGCCCGGCTGGCCACCCGGGTGACCTACAAGAACACCGCCAAGCTGCTCGACACGGCCCTGGAGGCCCGCGCCGTCGCCCTCGGCCTGAGCCGCGAGGAGATCGAGGAACTGGCCGTACCGGCGTACGGACTCACCGAGGTCGGACACGCCGAGCACCGGCTCGGCGAGGCCACCGCCGTCCTTGAAGTCCAGGGCGCCAAAGCCGTGTTGACCTGGCACAACGCGAGCGGCAAGCCGGTCAGGAGCGTGCCCGCGGCCGTACGACGGGACCACGCGGAGGAGTTGAAGGAGCTCAAGGCGGCCGTCAAGGACATCGACAAGATGCTCTCGGCCCAGAGCGAGCGCCTGGACCGCCAGTTCCTGGCGGACCGCACCTGGTCCTACGCCACCTGGCGCGAGCGCTACCTCGACCACCCTCTGGTCGGCACCCTCGCCCGGCGCCTCCTGTGGACGGTCGACGGCACGACGGTCGGATACGCCGAGGGCTCCCTGCGCACCGTCACGGGCGCCCCGGTCACCGACGGCGCGGAAGTCCGTCTCTGGCATCCGGTGGACCACACCCCCGTCGAGATCGTCGCCTGGCGCGACTGGCTGGAGCGGCACGGAGTCACCCAGCCCTTCAAGCAGGCCCACCGGGAGGTCTACCTGCTGACGGACGCCGAGCGCACCACCGGCACCTACTCCAACCGCTTCGCCGCCCATGTCCTGCGCCAGCACCAGTTCCACTCCCTGGCGGCCGCCAGGGGCTGGCGCGACAAACTCCGCCTTGCCGTCGACGACGAGGCTCCGCCGCCCCGCCGCGACCTCCCGCGCTGGGGCCTGAGAGCGGAGTACTGGGTCGAGGGCGAGGGCGGCGAGGACTACACGGACATCACCGACTCCGGCACCTTCCTGCGTCTGCGCACCGACCAGGTCCGCTTCTACCCGATCGACGCCCCGGAGAACTCGGCGCACTGCTGCGGAGGCGAGTACCGCATGTGGCTCCGCGACGGAGCCGACCCGGTGGACCCTCTCCCGCTGACGGAGATCCCGCCCCTGGTCCTCTCCGAAGTCCTGCGCGACGTGGACCTGTTCGTCGGCGTGGCCAGCGTCGGCAACGACCCCACCTGGCAGGACGGCGGCCCCGGCGGCCGCTTCCGCGAGTACTGGACGTCGTACGGCTTCGGAGAGCTCAACCAGAGCGCCGAGACCCGCCGCCTCCTCCTGGACCGCCTGATCCCGAGGCTCGCGATAGCCGACCGCTGCACCCTGGAAGGCCGCTTCCTCCACGTCAAGGGCGACCGCCACACGTACAAGATCCACCTGGGCTCGGGCAACATCCTGCGCACGCCGAACGACCAGTACCTCTGCATCGTCCCGAAGTCCAACCCGTCCAACCCGTCCAGCCCGCAGGCCGGTTACCTCCCCTACGAGGGCGACCGCATGCTCGCGGTCATCCTCAGCAAGGCGATGATGCTGGCCGACGACACGAAGATCACGGACCCGACGATCCTGAGCCAACTGTGACCGGCCGAAGCGGAGGCCAGTGACCCTCGTGCCGTCCCTGGGTGCAGCAGTACGATCACGCCCGGCACAGCGGGCGCAATCCTCGGTTCAGCTCCCGTTTCCGCAGCCACCCACTCGCCGTGTGGACAGCGCGATGTCGTCCATGCGGATGTCGTACGACGACGGCGTCGGGTCGGCCTGATAGAGCTGCCAGCCCAGCTTCAGCCTGTCGAAGCCCGGGAAGACGAAGTCGTCCGCCGAACCGCCGTGGACCTTGGTGGACACGGTGAGATCGGACTGCTGCACCCCGCCCAGGTACACGGTGACGCGATTGTCGGTGGCATCGAGATGGAACTCGACGCACTGCCAGCCCCCGCCGACGGCCGGCGCGGACGTCTTCCAGGACGTCCAGTCACCGGTCGGCCCGAGATCCGACCCGACCCCCCAGAAGTTGCCGCCGTCCGTGGGCGCGTACTGCCCGCCGAGCGGCCGCACCAGCGTCGGCGAATCCGCCCCCGACGCCTCCGCGATGGTCCAGTGCGCCCAGTCGGGAGCGGTGGGAAACCCACCGACCCGCAACCGGACCCGCCCCCAGAAGCTGTTACCGGGCGCCGAGAGCCCGTCGAACACAAGGAAGGCCCGCCCGTTCCCCTCCGTACGAATCCGAAGCTCACGCCCGCGCCCGGTGGAACTGGAAGCGACGGTCAGCGTGCCGTTGTCGGTGTCGGCGGTCCAGCCACGTCCCTCGGTGACCTGCCCGAGGGGAAGGCGGTCGAAGTTCTCCCGGGCCAGGGTGCCGTAGGGGGTGGGGGTTGCGGAGGCAGTGGGGGGTATCGCGAGCAGCGCGGCCACGGCGACGGAGAGCGCGGCGGCGGCTTTTCTCATGAGTGCCATGGGGGCAGTCTGCGACTTCAGCCCCACAAGTCACAACAACCGCAGAGCACTTGACCCCGCTGGATACGCAGAACTGACTGGTGAGACTCCCTTACCGCGGACGATCTCACCAGTCGTTGTTCCGTCCATGCCACCAGCTGTGTCCTGAAGTCATACTGATGAGTGTTCAGTGACGTGTGAGACAGGTGAGCAAGTCAGCCGGACCACTGGGGGACTTCGTGCGGAGGGTGTTGGCGGTGCATTTCGTGCCGTGCGCTCTCTTCGTCGTGTCTTTCTGGGCTGCTCTTCAGGCAGATGCCTTCAGCGGGCCCAGCCATTGGCAGCGAGTGCTCCCGACAACGCCGGCGGCCATGGCTGGAACCCTGACGGTTCTCGTCGGGTGTACGTCGGTCCTGGCCTTGTTGCTCACACCGTTTCAGGTACGGGCGGTGCGGGTGCTGGAGGGGTACTGGTACCGCTGGTCTGCGACAGCCGGGCTGGCCGGCGTGCTGGTCGAAGTGCAGCGCAGGCGATGGGAGGCGCTGCGCCAGCGAGTGGGGGAATCGGCGCCAAGCGCACCCGCCCGTGAGGTGCGCGCGGACGCCGGTCGCCGACTGGGCGCCCGCCCACCGGTGGATCTTCTGCTGCCGACTGCGCTCGGCAATGCCTTGCGGGCCGGTGAGCTGAGTGCCGGTGAGCGGTACGGTCTTTCCACACTCGCCTCGTGGCCGCGCATCTATATGCAGATCTCGGACCGCATGTCCGAAGCACTGAATTCGACCAGGGACGCTCTGGACACCGCTGTCAATCTTTGCTGGAGCTTCCTGGCTGTGGCTCTGACATACGGAGTGGCTCTCTATGACGAGCCGAACTCATGGTGGCTGTGCGGTGGGGCGGTGATACTCGCGGGTGTCGCCTACAAGGGAGCGGTCATCGCGGCGCAGGCCTACTCCGGGCTGATGCATGTGGTCTACGATCTGCACCGGTTCGAGTTGCTCGACGCACTGCACCGCCCCTTGCCAAAGGACACGGTGACCGAGAAGGAGACCTTCGCCGAGGTCACTGCCCAGTTCACAGGACAAGGACACCTTCACGGCGACTACCGTCACGGCGAGGCCCGGTCACACGCGCACAATGCCGACCGATCCGCATACGCCCAGCACATGGATGACGAATCCGGTTGAGGGATCAGGCGGTTCACCAGGTGCGGGTCCCGTTTCGGTCGTGTGCGTCAGCAGGGCTCCCGAGGTGTTCACCTTGACCCACCGGTCGCGAGGGATGTCCACCCGCACATGACCGACGACAGTGGTGACATTCACTGTGGTCAGGCTTCCCGCCGACTTTCGTGTCAGATCGGCCCTCAGCTCACCGAGCACAGACCGGAGCGTGAGGGTTTCGCCTGCGTCCGCGGGTATGACGACCCTTCCGGTCGTCAGAGTCCGACTCCAGCAGTTGTTCCGGCGGTTCGGAACCGCCGAGCCGATGAGCAGGGCACCGCCGAGTGCCAGCACTGCGGGCAGCCCGAAATCGATGATGATGCGGGTGCTGATATCGCCGGCCGACAGCAATGCGGCCGTGGACACGGCAGCAAGCACAAGCGGAGCGATGAGGGAGGCGGGAGACACGGCAGCGCGCAACAGATTGAACGCGGCCAGGCCGAGCAGCGCCCAGGGCCACCATCTGGCACTGAACTCCCAAGCAGAATGGGCGCGTTGTGCGGGGGCGCCGATGAGATAGCAGCCGACGACCACCGCGAACAGTCCGAGCCTCCTTCTCGCCCGCGACGCCCGCTGCGCGTCCTCCACCATTGCCGGCCGACTCCCACTCTCGCCGCATTGCGGCGGCGCGGCGTCATCGTAGCGGGGCGGGGAGACGGGACGGGCAGCGGGTCGGGGCGTCATCCGGTGGAGCGTTGGCGGGCTTCCCAGAGTTTTTGGCGGTAGTGGAGGGCGGTCGGCCTGTGCATGAACCACATGACGACAGGCGGGAGTTCACCGTATTCGCACTCCGGATGGTGCCTTGGTTCCTTGCCGAGCGGGTCCGGGAACACCGGACCGGGCGATGACAGTGTGGCTTCCCAGTCCTGGAGATGCTGCGGCTGGTAACCGGGCCAGTCCGCTGGTTCGTCGGGGACGATGAGCCGCTGACATTGGAAGCAGACGGGTTGCTTCCTTTGATTCGGTGGAGGCAAGGGCGGCGGGAATCCTGGTAGCTCGGTGTGGATGAACAAATGTCATCCCCTCCTTCTCAGTCGTATCCGGGCGAGTCGTCGCACGGTTGTGTAGAACCAGTTACTCGTCCTTCCGAATGCGCTCATGTGCATGTAAAGCACCCAGACCGCATCGGCCAGCGTGGCCGTCAACACGACTGCGGCCGCAGCCCACCGGCACTCGATCTGTTTGCCGCAGTCCGGCGGTACCAGCGCGGCAGCGATGCCGAGCCCCAACAAGATGGTGCCGAAATTGAAGGCGTGAACTGCCCACAGCTGATATCTGGCCCAGACCTCCTGATCCTTTTCCTGTTTCACCCGCAGGTCCGAAGCGAAGGCCTTGACGTGCGCGGGCCCCAGCCAGCACTCCAGATCGTCGTAGGAATAGAGATACAGGCGGGCGTGATAGGCGAACTGAATGCTCGCGATCAGCGCAAGGGCTGCGATGACAAGGAGGAGCAGGGTGGGACCGGGCCATTGGAACTCGTCGTCGGCACCCCCGACCACGCCGGCCAGCCCGAGGGCAGCGGCCGTGAGGAGAGGTGCTGCGATGAAGAGGGCTGATGTGCTGCCTTGTCCGTAGCCGTACGGCTCAGGCGCAGCCCAAGGATCTCTCTCGCCTGTCGGCGCCAGGTATTCCGCCACACCTCCCCCTCCGGCAGCGCTGCAGAACACGCGCTTCGGAGTGTGCCGGTGAAACCTGCTCAACGGTAGGAGCGCGAACCGGCCAAAAACACCAGAGGGCCCTGTTTCCGCAGTGACGGAAACAGGGCCCTGAGGTCAGAGCTGGAAGATCAGAAGCGGCGCGTGATCAGCGCCCTCTTCACTTCCTGGATCGCCTTCGTGACCTCGATGCCGCGCGGGCACGCGTCCGTGCAGTTGAACGTGGTGCGGCAGCGCCACACGCCGTCGCGGTCGTTCAGGATCTCCAGGCGCTGCTCGCCCGCCTCGTCACGCGAGTCGAAGATGAAGCGGTGGGCGTTGACGATCGCGGCCGGGCCGAAGTACTGGCCGTCGTTCCAGAAGACCGGGCACGAGGAGGTGCAGGCGGCGCAGAGGATGCACTTCGTGGTGTCGTCGAAGCGCTCGCGGTCCTCCGCCGTCTGGAAGCGTTCCCGCGTCGGCTCGTTCGTGTCCTTCGTGATCAGGAAGGGCATCACGTCCCGGTACGCCTGGAAGAACGGCTCCATGTCGACCACGAGGTCCTTCAGGACCGTCAGGCCCTTGATGGGCTCGACCGTGATCGGCTTCTCCGGGTTGATGTCCTTGATCAGGGTCTTGCAGGCCAGACGGTTCTTGCCGTTGATCCGCATGGCGTCCGAGCCGCAGATGCCGTGCGCGCAGGAGCGGCGGAACGTCAGCGAGCCGTCCAGGTCCCACTTGATCTTGTGGAGGGCGTCGAGGACACGCTCCTTCGGGTCGATCTCCAGCTGGAAGTCTTCCCAGACCGCTTCCGCCGAGACCTCGGAGTTGAAGCGGCGCACCCGGACGGTGACCGTGATGTACGGGGAGTCGGCGAAGCCGGGCTCGGGCTCGCCGGCCGCGTCCTTCTTGTCCAGAACAGGGGTTGCCATCAGTACTTACGCTCCATCGGCTGGTAGCGGGTCTGGACGACCGGCTTGTAGTCGAGACGGATCGACTCGGCGCCGTCGTCGCCCACCTCGCGGTACGCCATGGTGTGGCGCATGAAGTTGACGTCGTCGCGGTTGGGGTAGTCCTCGCGGTAGTGACCGCCGCGGGACTCCTTGCGGGCCAGCGCGGAGACCGCCATGACCTCGGCGAGGTCCAGCAGGTTGCCGAGCTCGATCGCTTCCAGCAGGTCCGTGTTGAAGCGCCGGCCCTTGTCCTGGATCGCCACGTTCTTGTAGCGCTCGCGCAGCTCCGCGATCTTCTCGACCGCCGTCTTGATCGTCTGCTCGGTGCGGAACACCATGACGTTGGCGTCCATGGTCTCCTGCAGCTCGCGGCGGAGCACCGACACACGCTCGGTGCCCGTGGAGGACCGCAGCGCCTCCACCTGGCCGACCACCAGCTCCGCCGGGTTCTCCGGCAGCTCCACGAAGTCCGCCTTCTGGCTGTACTCCGCCGCCGCGATACCGGCCCGACGGCCGAACACGTTGATGTCGAGGAGGGAGTTGGTGCCCAGACGGTTCGCGCCGTGGACGGACACGCAGGCGACCTCGCCGGCCGCGTACAGGCCCGGCACCACCGTCGTGTTGTCCGACAGGACCTCACCCTCGACGTTCGTCGGGATACCGCCCATCGCGTAGTGCGCGGTGGGCTGGATCGGGATCGGGTCCGTGTACGGCTCGATACCGAGGTAGGTCCGCGCGAACTCGGTGATGTCCGGGAGCTTGGCGTCCAGCTGCTCCGGCGGGAGGTGCGTGAGGTCGAGGTAGACGTGGTCGCCCTCGGGACCGCAGCCGCGGCCCTCACGGATCTCCGTGTAGATGGAGCGGGACACCACGTCACGGGACGCGAGGTCCTTCATGACCGGCGCGTACTTCTCCATGAAGCGCTCGCCGTCCTTGTTGCGGAGGATGCCGCCCTCACCACGGGCGCCCTCCGTCAGCAGGATGCCCATGCGCCAGATGCCGGTCGGGTGGAACTGGAAGAACTCCATGTCCTCCAGCGGCAGCCCGCGACGGTAGACCGCGGCCTGGCCGTCACCGGTCAGGGTGTGCGCGTTGGACGTCACCTTGAAGAACTTGCCGCAGCCGCCGGACGCGTAGATCACGGCCTTCGCCTGGAAGACGTGGATCTCACCGGTGGCGAGTTCGTACGCCACGACACCGGCCGACTTCTTGACGCCGTCGACCTCGGTGATCAGCTGGTCCAGGACGTAGAACTCGTTGAAGAACTCCACGCCCTCCTTGACGCAGTTCTGGTACAGCGTCTGGAGGATCATGTGGCCGGTGCGGTCGGCCGCGTAGCAGGAGCGGCGGACGGGCGCCTCACCGTGGTTACGGGAGTGACCGCCGAAGCGCCGCTGGTCGATCGTGCCGTTCGGGGTGCGGTTGAACGGCAGGCCCATCTTCTCCAGGTCGAGGACCGAGTCGATGGCCTCCTTCGCCAGGATCTCGGCGGCGTCCTGGTCGACCAGGTAGTCACCGCCCTTGACCGTGTCGAAGGTGTGCCACTCCCAGTTGTCCTCCTCCACGTTGGCGAGCGCGGCGGCCATGCCGCCCTGCGCGGCGCCCGTGTGGGAGCGGGTGGGGTAGAGCTTCGTGAGCACGGCGGTACGGCTGCGCTTCGTCGACTCGATCGCGGCGCGCATGCCGGCGCCGCCCGCGCCGACGATGACGGTGTCGTACTTGTGGATCTTCATCAGGAATTCCTCAGCCCCGTGCCTAGCGGATGTTCGGGTCGAAGGTGAAGATCACCAGCGTGCCCAGCAGGATGGTGAACACCGTGGCGGTGTAGAGCAGGCCCTTGACCCACAGCCGGGTGTTCGCGCGCTCCGCGTAGTCGTTGATGACCGTGCGCAGGCCGTTGGCGCCGTGCAGCATCGCGAGCCACAGCATCAACAGGTCCCAGACCTGCCAGAACGGGGACGCCCAGCGGCCCGCGACGAACGCGAAGCCGATCTTCGAGACGCCGCCGTCCAGCACCAGCTGGATCAGCAGGTGGCCGATGACCAGGACGACCAGCACGATGCCGGACAGGCGCATGAACAGCCAGCCGTACATCTCGAAGTTGCCCCGGGTGGACTTGGGGGACTTCTTGGTGCGCTTGCGCGGGGCCTCGATGAGGGGCGCCGGGTTGTCGACGCCGATGCCGGAACCGCCCTCGACGGGGCCGATGCCGGACGCGGTGGTTTCAGTGGTCGCCATCGGTATCAGCTCCCGAACAGTTCACGAGCGGCGTGGCCGAGGACGGGGTAGATCGCCCCGATCATGAGGATGACCCACAGGCCTACGACGGACCAGAGCATCTGCTTCTGGTAGCGCGGTCCCTTCGACCAGAAGTCGACGGCGATGACGCGCAGGCCGTTGAGCGCGTGGAAGAGGATGGCGGCCACGAGGCCGTACTCCAGCACAGCGACGATCGGGGTCTTGTACGTGTCTACGACCTTGTCGTAGTCCTCGGGGGAGACACGGACGAGAGCGGTGTCCAGCACGTGAACGAACAGGAAGAAGAAGATGAGGACGCCGGTGACTCGGTGAGCCACCCAGGACCACATTCCTTCCCGGCCGCGGTACAGCGTTCCAGCCGGCACGGAAGTCCCTCCGGGAGCGGGGTATCAGGGCCTGCCGGCTTGTGCTGTCGGTCGGCCCGGCCGGGTACGGTCCACCGGCCCCCAGCATCGTAGCGACGTGTTGTCGGAACGCTTACGCCGGGCCTATCTGTGTGATCAAAGTGGCACGCGGATGGGGTAACTGGGCGGCAAATAGGGTGGTCTCGACTGTTATGCGCCGGGTGCGGGCTCGTGGTGGCTGGTCGCGCCCACGCGGCGGTAGCCGCAAATGGACTAGAGCCCCGCACCCCTGAGTGAAGACACCAACCGGCCCCTTGCGATGCGGCGGAGCTCCTCTGCCGCCACCACCCGCTCCTCTTCCGGATCGTTTGTCAATCGTGACCGGATGCCTGCCAGGACGTGGTCGAGGGCCTCGCCCGGCGGTAGACCGTCCAGGCAGATGACGAACGCGTGTCCGAAACGGGCCTCGTAGGCCGCGTGGGCCGCGTCCATGGCCATGTGGGCAGCCGAGTAGGCGCCGTCCGGCAGGGCGGGCAGGGTCTCGGCCGCCAGGGCCTCGGAGAGATCCGACACGGTCAGGTCGTACGCCGCCTCGTCCGCGGCCGCGAGCAGCGCGTCCACGGTCGGATAGGGGCGGTGGGCCACGACCCGCTCCGCCCAGCGGAGGCTGCGCAGGCAGTCCAGAAGGAGGCCCCGGGCCTCGTCGGCGGGGGCGGAGTTGAAGGCGTCCAGCATGAGGGGCAGGGACGGTATGGCCAGTCGGCCGGGAGAATGTGTGGGCGTCACGTGTGTTTCGGCAGGGGAAGCTGTGAGCGATGTGACGTCACGTTATCGAGAGTGGACATGACCTGTCCGACGGATGCCCGGATTTCACCCGGACGGGAGAGTTTCGGAACGTGCCGTGGACGCGGACGTTTTACCGAGGCCCTAGCGTGGACGGTGTGAGCCAGCACAAAAAGCGACCGGAGAAGCAGGCGCGTGGGCTGATCGCGGGAGCGGTCGCCGTGACCGTGGCGGCCGGGGTCGGCCTCGGACTGTGGGCCGGGGGCGACGACAGCGAACCCAGCGGATCGGCACAGACGCAGGCACAGGCACAGTCGCGGGCCCCCTCCGCCGCCGAGTCCGCCGCCTCACAGGGCCGCCGGACCCCCACCCCCAGCCCGACCCGGTCCTACCCCCTCTCCACCACCCCCCGCACCATCCCGGCCGTCCGCGCGCACACCCCGGCCCGCGGGCCCGGCTGGCGCCCCGCCGCCGGGCTCCGCGTCGTCGTGAACGACGCCGGCCTCGCCGACGAGGGGCGGCTGCTCGCCGGTGAGCTCGGGATGACGTACGCCGGGAAGAAGGCCGACACCCGAGCCGGGGACGTACGACTGGCGCTCAGCAAGGGCAGAGGAGCGGACCCGGAGTCGTACAGCATGACCGTGCGCGGCGGGCGGGTCGTCATCAGCGGGCCGGGCGAGGCCGGGGTGTTCTACGGCACCCGCACGCTCAAGCAGGAGGTGCACGGCGGCGGTACGGCGCCGGAGGGCGTCGTGCGCGACGAGCCGGCCAAGCCGGTGCGCGGGTTCATGCTGGACATCGCGCGCAAGCCTTTTACTGCCGGGTGGATCGAGGACCGGGTGCGGGAGCTCGGTGATCTGAAGTTCAACCGGCTGGGTCTCCACTTCTCCGACGACCAGGGGTTCCGGATCGAGTCCGACTCGCACCCGGAGATCGTGTCCGAGCAGCACCTGACCAAGGCGCAGGTGAGGAAGATCATCGCGCTCGCGGCCCAGCGGCACATCACCGTCGTACCGGAGATCGACTCGCCCGGGCATCTGGGCGCCGTCCTCGCCGCGCACCCCGAGCTGCAACTGCGCAGCGCGGCGGGGTACGTGGCGCGCGGGGCCGTCGACATCTCCAATCCCGCTTCCGCCAGGATGGTCGACGACCTGCTGAACGAGTACGCCGACCTGTTCCCCGGGGCCGACTGGAACCTGGGCGGTGACGAGTACCGCGCGCTGATGGTGTCCAACCCGGAGGGGACCTATCCGCAGCTCGCCACCGCCGCCCGGAAGGCCTACGGCACCGGCGCCACCGTCGAGGACCTGACCACGGGCTGGCTCAACGACCGCGCCGACACCGTCCGCGCCCACGGCAAGACCCCGCAGGCGTGGAACGACGGCTTCTTCCGGGGGACGTCCGTGCGGCCCGCCGGCGACATCCGGGTCGGATACTGGACGGGCAAGGAGATCGGTGCCCGGAAGCCGGTGGAGTACCTGAGCGCGGGACGCAAGGTCGTCAACTACAACGACGAGTTCCTCTACTACGTCCTCGGGCAGCCCAACAAGTTCTACTACCCGACGGGACAGCGGATCTACGAACAGTGGACCCCGAGGGTCGTACGCGGCACCGTGGCCGTCTCCTCGAAGTACGACGGCCAGATCCTCGGCGGGACCTTCGCGGTGTGGGGCGACTTCCCGAACGCCCAGACCCAGGACCAGATCGCCGCCGGCATCCGGATGCCGCTGCGGGCGACCGTGCAGAAACTGTGGGACCCGGACAAGCCCGCGCTGACCTGGACGCAGTTCAAGGCGCTCGGAGACCGGCTGAGCTGAGGTTCCGGGGATTCGCGTTGGACGTACCAGCCTGGCGGATCGTATGTTCCGCATGCCGCGCGTGAGGCTTTGGGGAGAACTCGCGCGGCCTGTGGAACATCCACGGCTCGCTGATCATCCAAGTCTCCGGGGGGACCTCACCGTGCTCTGCACGCGCTGCCATCAATTCGAAGCGGCACCGGACGGCGTCCTGTGTGCCCAGTGCGCCGCCGCACCGCAGGTCTGGCTGCGCTCGCCGGTCGGGCTCGGGTGGGCGACCGTGGTGCTGCTCGCGGTGGCCGCGGCCGTCGACCTGTTCGCCCTCGGAACGGACCTCTACCTGTACGACGCCACGGGCGACCTCCTCGCAAGCGGCGCCGGGGACGCCGTACGGGACCGGTCCGACCTGGCGGACGTGCTGACCGACGTGGCCGGTGTCGCCCAGGGGCTCATGCTGTTCGTCTGCGCCGTCGTCTTCGTGATCTGGCTGTGGCGGGTACGGCGCAACGCCGAGGTCTTCGCCCTCGAGGGGCACCGCAAGGCGCGCGCCTGGGTGATCGCCGGCTGGGTCGTGCCGATCGCGAACCTGTGGTACCCGCGCCGGGTCGTGGTCGACATCTGGGACGCGAGCAGCACGGGGGAGAAGCCCGCGGGGCACGCCCTGATCAACGCCTGGTGGACGCTGTGGCTCATCTCGAACACCGTCGGGCAGGTGCTGTACGCGGCGTTCGAGGAAGCCGACACCTCTCGGGAGATCCACGACTCCATGACGCAGATCATGGCGGCGGACGCCCTCGACCTCGTGGCCGCCCTGCTCGCCGCCGCCCTGGTGCTGCGGCTGACCCGGATGCAGGACGAGAAGGCACGCCGGGGACCCGCGGTACCCCTCGCCGTGTGACGGAACGGGTCCTTCCTGCTGCGAACTGCCGTACGACTGTGGTGTATTCGGCGCCCTAGCCGTACCGAGCAGCCAGGGGGAACCGGGATGGGCTACTGGGGTTACTTCGTCGTGGGCCGCGGGGAGCGACCGCTCGCCGAGCTGGACGCGCTGGCCGGCGCCGAGGGCATGGTGTTGCGCGAGTCGGCGCCCGGCGGATGGCAGGTCTGGGAGTACGCGAGCGGCGAGGGCGACGTCGGGAACATGAACGCGCTCGCCCTGGAGACCGGTTCGCCCGCGCTCTTCGGGTACGTCATGGACAGCGCGGCGGTGGTGGTCGAGGCGGCGGGGCCGGAGAGCGGGGCCTGGACGACCTGTCTGGCGCGGGCCGCCATGGCGGAGTTCGTCGGGGGCGGTGACGAGGGGCTGACCCTGGAGGACTACTTCCTCGAACCCCGGGACGCGGCCGCGCGGGCCGTCGCCTGGGCCGCGGAGGCGGGGCACGAGGTGGCCGAAGAGCCACTGCTCGACGTACTGGGCGCCGACCCCGACCCTCCCCCACTCTCGACTTCGCTCGAGCGGGGGGACCCCCAGGCCGAAAACCTCTTCTTCCATCTGCTCGACCGGCTCGGCGTGGTGCCCCTGTGACACTCCCGGGCCGTCGCACGCAGTAAGGGGAAGTGCGGGTTCCGTTAGGGGATACCGCTCGGCGAGGGAGGCGTGGATGAGTCTGGTGGAGCTGATCGGCCAGGCCGACGAACGTGGCCTGGCCGCCAGCGGGTTGGCTTGTTTGGATCGCTGCGTGTCGCTGCTGGGCGGCGACGACGAGGTCCTTCGCCCGCTGTGGGCCGGGCTCGCGGACGACGCCGGGGCCGAGGAGTGGGGCGAGCGGCTGGAGCAGGTGCGCGGGAAGCTGGGTGGGGACGCGGAGTTCGGAGCGGCCGACGCGAAGTCGGGGGAGGACGAGGCCGTGCTGCTGGCCCGTCGGATGCTCGCCGCCGCGCCGGTCGAGCGGTCCGCCGCCGAGGTACGGGTGTGGGCCGACGCCTGCTCGGTCGCCGCGCTGCGGATCCACCGGCTGCTCGACCCGTTGAAGGACGCCGGCGACTCGGTCGACGCCCGCCGCGAGGGCCGTACGGAGGGCATGTCCCCGCTCGTCGCCGCCGAACTGCGCCGCCAGATCACCGTCCTCGAACTCCTCGCCGGCCACGGCACGGCGGGCCTGCGCCCCGCGCTGGAGGTCTCGACGGAGGGCCGCCGGGTATTGCGGGCGGTGGTGTCACGGAGGAGCCGGCGGAGGGGGTGAGGGGGTGAGGGGGGCGGGTTGCCGGCGGTTGGTGAGTCCGGTGGCCTTGCGACTCACTGGCTCAGCCACGAGTCCACGGTGGGGTGGCGCGGGGGTCCAGTCGCCTGGCGGTTCGGGTGGCCTGGCGGCTCACCTTCAGCCACCAGTCCCGGTGGTCCGGCGGCTCAGTGGCTCATTGGCTCAGCCACTCGCCCACGGCTCAGTGGCCCAGCCACCAACCCAATCAACCAACCCGCCGGCCCAGCGCCCCCGTGGCTCACCCCCTCACTGGATCAGCCACTTGACCACCGCATCCCCGTACACCGCCGTCTGCCCGTAGAACGCCGTCAGATCCCGGTGCGCCGCTGCGAACACCCCCCGCGCCTCCCGTTCCGCGCCCGCCCCGCCGTGCCTCGGCAGCAACTCCTCGCGGGCGAGGCGCCACAGCGTCTCGAAGTCGGCCGAACCGAGGTATGCCGAGACCCGGTTGGCCCGGGCCGCGGTCAGGAGCAGGAACGGCGGCTTGTCCCGGTCGCCCGGGTAGACCGGCAGGCCGCCCAGGACCACCTCGGCGCCGGCGTACAGGAGTTCATGGTCCAGGTAGGACTTGTCCAGGACCTCCTCCCGGTGCCGTCCGATGCGTTCGCGCACGGCGTCCCAGTCGTCCTCGAACAGCCGTTGCAACCAGTTCGCGCTGTTGCGCAGGGCCGAGGGCGGCACCGCGCGGAGATGGAAGTAGTCGCTCATCAGAGACAGGAGCGCACGGGAGGGGGGAATCGTCACTCCGGCGTCAACCTCGGTACCGCAAGGGTCCTGTGACCGTCCGGGGAGCGATGCGGTGAAGGTGCGTCGGTCCTGCACCGGTCCCGCTGAAAGCCCCCGATCCGCGTGACGAAACACCCCGCCGAAGCGCTGTCCCCCATGTGACGACTGATGTGACGCCCCGCCAGGCATACGCGACCGCACCCACGACCGCCCCCATGACCAGCCCCATGACCACCCCCGAGCCCGCCCCCAGGCCCTCCGCCGCCACCAAGCCCGTGCGCTGGGCGGCCGACGCGGTGTCGGCCCTGCGGGAGGGGGCGCGCGTGCGGCTCGACTACTCGGCGCAGAGCCTGTGGCGCGTCGACCGGCTGATCGAGGAGATACGGCGGGAGGGGGCGCCGTACGCGGCCGTGGAGACCGTGCTGCGGGGACTCGGCGCCTACGCCGGTGAGGTCGTCGTCCGGCAGACCGGTGCCGAGTGGTGGACGAGCGGGGGTGAGCACTGGGTCCGTACACCCGACGGCCGGCTGTGGGATCCCGTGGACGAGGCGCGTCGCTGCTACGCCGGGGACGGCTCGCTGCGGCTGCTGTGCCGGGACGCGACGAGCGTCGGACGGCACTGACCGCGGAGGCAAAAACACCGTAATAAGAGACGCTGTCGTTCCCAAAGGGGTGAGGGCGGGAGCACGATGGGGACATGGCCGACAACCGTCGTTGGTGGGCTCTAGTCGTCATCGCGCTCGCCCAGTTGATGGTCGTGCTGGACATGACCATCGTCAATATCGCCCTGCCGTCTGCCCAGGCCGACCTGAACATGTCGGACGGGAACCGGCAATGGGTCATCACCGCCTACACCCTCGCCTTCGGCGGCCTGCTGCTGCTCGGCGGCCGCATCGCTGATCTCGCCGGGCGCCGGACCACCTTCATGGTCGGGCTCGTCGGCTTCGCCGCGGCCTCCGCGCTCGGCGGCGCCGCGAACGGCGAGGGCATGCTGTTCGGGGCCCGTGCCCTGCAGGGCGTGTTCGCCGCGCTGCTCGCGCCCTCCGCGCTGTCGCTGCTCGCGACGACGTTCACCGACCCGAAGGACCGCGGGAAGGCCTTCGGGGTGTTCGGGGCGATCGTCGGGGCGGGTGCCGCGATCGGACTGCTCGCGGGCGGAGTTCTCACCGAGTACCTGGACTGGCGCTGGTGCCTGTACGTCAACGTGCCCATCGCGCTGGTCGCGTTCGCGGGAGCGTGGGTCCTGCTCGACTCCGGTGGCCGCCACCCCGACGCGCATCTGGACGTCCCGGGCGCCCTGCTCGGCTCGGGCGGGATGCTGTCGCTGGTGTACGGCTTCTCCGAGGCGGAGTCGAGGAGTTGGGGCGACGGGCTGGTGGTGACCCTGCTGGTCGCCGGAGTCGTCCTGCTCGCCGCGTTCGGTCTGTGGCAGACGCGGGCCCGGGTGCCGTTGCTGCCGATGTCCGTCGTCAAGGACCGCCAGCGCGTCGGCGCCTTCCTGACCGTCCTGTTCGTCACCGTCGGGATGTTCGGCGTGTTCCTCTTCCTGACGTACTACCTCCAGGGCGTCCTCGGCTGGTCGCCGCTGAAGACCGGGCTCGCCTATCTGCCGATGTCGGCCGCCATGATCGTCGGCTCGACGCAGATCGCCGCCCGGCTGCTGACCAGGGTGGCGCCCAGGGTCCTGATCGTGCCCGGACTGCTGCTGGCCGCAGGCGGGTTGTCGGTCATCGCGCAGGTCGGCGTGGAGCCGGCGTACGCCTCGCACGTGCTGCCCGGGATGCTGATGCTGGGCCTCGGTATGAGTACGGCGATGATGACCTCCATCTCGCTGGCCACCGGAAGTGTCGCGCCGCGCGACTCGGGGGCGGCCTCGGCAACCTTCAACACCGCGCAGCAGGTGGGCGGTTCGATCGGTACGGCCCTGCTGAACACGATCGCGGCGAGCGTGACCGCGACCTACCTGACCGCGCACGCCGGTCCCGGCGTCGACCGGAAGCTGCTGCAGGCCGAGGCGACCGTGCACGGCTTCAACGTGGCCACCTGGTGGGCGTTCGGCGCACTGCTGCTGGCCGCGCTGATCGCGGGAGTCGTGGTGAACGCGGAACGGGCGCCCACTCCCCAGGGTGCGGGGGAGCGGGCGCCCGAGCCGGTGGATTCGGCGCTCTAGAGGGCTACTTGACGTACACCAGGCCGTCCGTCGTGATCGTCGGGCGGCCGCTGGTGCCGACCACCACGATCTTCACGGTGTGCTTGGCGCTGCTCGACCAGGACTTGGTCCAGATCGCCTGGCGGTACTTCGTGGTCGAGGACTTCAGGTCCACGGTCGCGACCTTCGTGCCGTCCACGTAGACGTACGCCTGCCCCGACGTGGACGCCCGCGAGACCACCCAGGCCGCGGACCGCCCGGTGAACGTCCAGGTCAGGCTCGCGTTCTTGGAACCGCTGGAGTACGACTTCCCGCCGAGGTAGCTGGTCGACGAACGGGTGGTCCAGCTACCGGACTTCGTCGCCGAGGTCTCCTGGAGGATCATCGGCGTGTACGACGGCGACGACGTACGGGTGTTGCCCGCGAAGTCGTACGCCTTCATCGACCAGGTGCTCGCGGTACCGGGCTTGGCGGTACGGCTGGAGCTGGTGGTGGTCGGGCCGAAGGTGGCCGTCGTCGGGGAGAGCAGGCCGACCTGCTTCAGGGCGGCGTTGTCGGCGGCCTTCCAGCCCAGGGTGACCGGGACGGCGGTGGTGCTCACCGTGCCGGTGCGCAGGGTGATCTTCGGGGTGGTGGAGAAGGTCGGCGCGGTGGTGTCGGCGACGACGGTCAGGGCCGTGGTGGTCGCGGTCTTGCCGGACTGGTGCACGGCCCGTACGGCGACCTTGTGGGTGCCCGCCGCGAGGGTGGTGGCGGCCGAGGTGGCCGTACCGGCGACGGAGGTCACGACGTTGCCGTCGACCAGCAGCTCGAACTTCTTGATCAGCGAACCGGGCGTGGTCGTCGACCACTTCGCCGTGATCGCGCCCTTGGTGTAGTACGTCGAACCGGACAGGGCGGCGCCGGACAGCGAGGTGACCTTCAGGCCCTGCACCGGCCCTGACGCCCAGGCGCGGATGGTCGGCAGCTGGGCGTACAGGGAGTTGCCCGGGCACTCGGTGGCGTAGCCGTCGCGGTGGCCGGAGATCCGGTTGAAGGTGTACAGGGAGCCCTGGGTGAAGCTCGTACCGGCGAGGTTCTTCTGGGTCGCGCCGGCCTTCAGCTGGACCGTGGAGTTGGGGTCGACGCCGTACTGGCCGAGCTTCCAGGCGGCGATCCGGGCCACCGAGGTGAGGGCGGCGTTCGAGGCGCCCGCGGCGGTGTAGTCGCCGAGGACCGCGATGCCGGTGGACTCACGGTTCCAGCCGTAGGTGTGCGCGCCGAGGACCGGGAGGTCGACGCCGCCCTTGCGGCCCTCGAAGATCGTGCCGCACTTGTCGACCAGGAAGTTGTAGCCGATGTCGTTCCAGCCGTTGCCGTCGGGGGCCGGGGCGGTGTGGTACGCGTAGATGGCCCGCACGATCGACGCCGATTCGGCGCAGGTGTAGTCGTTCGACCCGGCCGTGTGATGGACGAAGACGGCCTTCACATCAGCGTTGTACTCCGACGGGTCGGGGCTCAGCGACTCGTCGGCGCCCCAGTCGGCGCGCGAGACGATCGGCGGCTCGGGAACCGTGGATGCCGGGGCGGTGGGTGTGGTGGGCGTGATGGCCGTGGGGCTCGGGGTCACGTCCTCCGTGTAGGCCGCCGGCTCGGTGGCGGCGTCGGCCGCTTCGGCGGCGGTCACGCCCGGGTCGACCAGGTTGACCTTGAGGCCCGAGGGCAGTCCGGCGCTGGCGGTGCCGTCCTCGTGGACGACCTGCACCTCGACACCGTCCGAGGGGCCCACCCACAGCGGCTCGGACGCGCCGCGTGCCCCGGCCCGCTCGTCGGCGTCCTCCACCGGGTCCGCGTCCGTCTCCAGGTCCTGCCAGGACGTCCACGCGCCGGTGTCGAGGCTCCGGGTGCGTACCTGCGCCTTGCCGTCCAGCCGCTTGGTTGCCCCCGTCCAGGAGATACCGAGCAGCGAGAACTGCTTGGTCTCGGTGCGCGGCAGCTCGCGCTCGCCGGTCTCGGGAGCCTTCAGTGCGAGGTCGTAGACCTTCACCGGCCGCTGCTCGATCGTGTCCGTCGAGTTGTCGGCCGGGCTCGCCGAGGCGTAGGTCGCCACCCCGCCCCCGCCGAGGACCACCGCGCCGAGCGTCAGCCAGGCCCGCCGCTTCATGCTGAGCGGTCTGTACGCACGGCTCTTCCGACTACTCACTACCCCACCCCTGTTTGGTCACAGAAACACCACCCGTCACACAGGTGGCACTCACACAGCGTTCGAACGATGCCAGATGTCACAGTCGGCACCTCAAGGGGCGCCTGGGATCGTCGACAGGCTGTGACACTTCCGTGGGGTCAGGCGCTGTTGACCGTGGGGGACATGGGCAAGGGCGGCCGCGCCGGAAGGTGCGGAACCGCCACGAACCGGTACGGACAGGAAAGTTCTTGGGCCAGGGAGGGGAACCCCGCCGCGTGCAGGCGTACGACGGGGAACTGGGCGCGGCCGTCGCGCGGGCCCAGGACGGCGACGAGACCGCCTTCGCGGTCGCCTACCGGCTGGTGCAGCCCGGACTGCTCGGGTATCTGCGGGGGCTGGTCGGGGACGACGCCGAGGACGTGGCCTCCGACGCCTGGCTGGAGATCGCCCGGGACCTGGGCCGGTTCAAGGGGGACGGGGCAGGTTTCCGCGGCTGGACCGCGACCATCGCCCGGCACCGGGCCCTGGACCATCTGCGCCGGCTGAAGGTGCGGCCGCGGTCGGCGGCGCAGGAGCAGGTCATGCTGGATCTGCCCGGCCCGCACAACACGTACGACCAGGCGCTGGAGTCCCTGTCCACCGAGTACGCCCTGCAACTGGTCCGCGGGCTCCCGCGCGACCAGGCCGAGGCGGTCCTGCTGCGGGTCGTGGTCGGCCTTGACGGCCCCGCCGCCGCCCGCGTCCTCGGCAAACGCCCCGGAGCGGTGCGCACCGCGGCGTACCGGGGCCTGAAGCGGCTGGCACACCAGCTCGGCGCCGAGAGTGTGACGGATGACGGCCCCCGGACGCTGGGGGAGTCGACATGACAGGCGAGGACGGCACGTCGGACAGGGACGGACACGGCATGGGTGACGAGCGGAGCGGCCGAGGCCGACGGGGGCCGGCCCACGGCGACCGCACCACCCCGGGGCCGACGCCGTCGTACGACCAGGAACTCCCCTACGACGACAGCACCCTCGGAGCGTTGCTCGGCGCGGCCATCCGCGGGGAGAAGACCGAGGGCGAGGCGGAGCGGCGGGCCGTCGACGCCTTCCGGGCCGCCCGGGACGCGGGGGCGCACCGGGCGCGGACCCGGCGGCGGGACGACTGGCGGCCTCGCGCACGGCGGCGGACCGTACGGTCGTTGCGGACGACGCTGTCCGTGCTGCTCGCGAGTCTCACCCTCGGCGGTGTCGCCTACGCGGCGATCGGCTCGGTGGGCGGTGGTCCGGCCAGGGGCGCGGCGGGCGACGGATCCGACCGCCCGAGCGTCACGGCGAGCACCCCGGCCGAGTCGCCCGGCGCCCCGACACCCTCCGCGTCCGCCGACCGGCCGCCCACCGCGAAGGACACGCTGGCCCGCTGCCGTGTGTACGAGCAGCTCAGGGGCCGCGGGAAGGCGCTGGACTCCACGGCGTTCCAGCGGCTCGCCACTGCGGCGGGCGGGGAGGCGAACGTCAGCGCCTACTGCGCGGCGCTGACGGGCGGTGGCACGGCCGACGCGAAACCGGGGAAGCAGAAGGCGAACGCGAACGCCGGGAAGAACACGGACAAGAACAGCTCCAGGAAGCACTGACCGGACCCGTCCCGGTCAGCCCTCACGACCGCGCGGCCCTGACCACGGTGACACCCGTGCCGAACTGTGGGCGTCCAGTTCTCGCCATGGCCCAGCGGCCGGCGCCGCGCACAGCGATCCCGGCAGTTCCACCAGCGCCGGTTCCTCGGTCTGGTGCTGTCGGTGGCGTGCGATAGAAATCTCCCAGGCAGCAAGATTCTTGGGAGGGCACGTGGCTGAGCCGTATGGCGAACATGCGGCCGGCGAGCACCGTGCTCCGCTGGTGAGCCGGTCGGCGGAGATCCGGCGGCTCGACCATGTGCTCGACGGGATGCGGAAGGGCGGCGGCGGGCCGGTCGTCGTCGACATCACCGGTGAGGCCGGGATCGGCAAGAGCCGGCTGATGGGAGAACTCTGCATCGGTGCTCCGTTGGCCGAGCGGGCGCACCACGCGGAGCGCTCGCTGACCGGCTGGGACCCGCAGGCCGCCGCCGTGCTGACCGAGGCCGCGGAGCAGGCCGCGCAGACGGCTCCGGCCAGCTGCGCGCACTGGCTGGAGGTGGTGCTCCGGCACTTGCCGCACACTCCCGAGCGCCGGGCGCGGCGGCGGGATCTGATGCAGTTGCGGGCCCGCGCGTTGGGCGTGTGCGGCGGGCTGCGAGAGAGCAGGGACCTGCTGCACGAGGTGATCGCCCTGGCGGACCGGCACGACGACTCCGACTTCGCCGCCGACACCGGGTCGCGGGCGTCGGCGGTGGTGCTCTGCGCCGTGATGGAACGCCACCTCGGACGGTATGCGGAGGCCGTCGCCCTGCTGCGCCGCGAACTGTCCCGGAGCCCGGGCCCCTCGCCGTCCGCCATGGTCGCCCTGGGGATGGAACTGGGGTCCTCGGCACCGCATCACACCTCGTATCCGACCGTACGGGCCGAGATCGCCAGAACGCTCTCGGTGGCCCGCGTCCTCGGGGACGAGGTCGCCGAGGCGGGAGCACTGGCGGTCTGCGCTCTGGGAGAGGCGTACGAAGGGGACATGACCGCGGCCGGCGGATTCGCCCGTCAGGCCGCCGGGATCGTGGACGCGCTGCCCGACAGCGACCTGACCGGTCTGTGCGAGGCGCTGGGGAGACTGGGCTGGGCGGAAGCGTTCATGAACCGCTTCGCCGACGCCGAACGGCACACCGGCTCTACATCAGCCGTCGTACGGTCGAGACCCACATATCCAAGATCTACCGCAAGACCGGCGTCGCCTCCCGCGTCGCGCTGGCGGCACTGATGGCCCGCCGGACGCCGGACAGGCCGTAGCCCGTGCTGCGGCAGTGAGCCAGAGCATTTTCGGGATTCGGGATACTGAAGCCCTATACGCCGCTGCCCGCCCCTGTGTTCTGCCACTGAGTGAGAAGTCGCCTGGTGGAGGCTGCCGTCGGATGGGCGGGGCCGAGGGTCCGTTCCATGTCGGCTACGAGGGTGGCCATGGCGTCGACGGCCGCACCGCTGTCGGGGCCGCCGCGGTTGTAGCGCAGGATGGTGAGACGACTGCGGGCTATCAGGATGAGGTTGTGGTCGGCGCCCAGATGCTCGGCGCCGGTGGCGACGACATCCTCGTACGCCGCTTCGGCCTCGTCGGTGCGGCCGTCCTCGTTGAGCCACTCGCCGAGGCAGTGGTGGGCCGCCAGGGTATCGGGGTGGCCTGGCCCCAGGACCGGTGTGATGTCGCCGATCAGTTCCCGTATCACCCGTCTCGCCCCGCACCTGCAGGCTCAGCAGACGGGCCGACAGGGTGTCGGGGTGGCCCGCTCCCAGAACGCGGGCCAGGTCCGGCGGGACCGACTTCAGCCGTTGGGCCGCGAGTTCGAGCCTGCCCTGCTCCAGCCACGCCGCGGCCGAGGCGCAACTGCGCCAAGGCCACCGGGAACGGGACCTCGCGATGCGCCAGTCGCACGAGCACCACCACCGCGCAAAGGGCCACGAGCAGGTGAATCCAGAGAATCCCGCCGACGGGGAACGAACAGGGCGCCCGCACCGGCAAGGACCGCCGCGGCGCTAGGGGAGCTTGTGGCCTTTTGTCAGCGGGGACACAGAGCCGTCAGGTTTTACGAGGCGCAGTTTCTTGATGCCCGAGTATTTGCGGCCGCTTACTGTAGAACTCGTAACACGATCATGCGGGCGTGGAGCGGCTGGTCGGGGGTGCTGTTGAGTAGGGTGCCGCTGCCAAGTTTCACAGGGTTCGCCGGAGTCATGCAGGGATGAAGCTCGGCCACCAAGGTGGGACGTTGCCCGGGCACAACGGTGCAGGGTAGGAGTCCGGCATGCCGAGCCATGTGACAAGGAACCAGGTGAACCACAGGGTGAAGATGAGCCCTGCAGTCAGGGCTGTCCTGCGATGACGTCTTCCGATGGTGCTGTGCAGGATCACCCACGGAACCGCAGCGGCGATCCATATGAGAGGGACAAGAAACAGCAAGGTCATGCCATTGGTTACGCCGTTGCCGATGTCACATACAGCCCATGCATTCCCAATGGCAGCAGTGGACACCACTGCGGTCAGTCCACCGAAGAGGATCCCAAAGCCAGTTCCTCTGAACCAGCGGCTCGGAGGACTCGACGGCTCTGCTCCCACGATCATCTCCCCTCCTCGCCGTAGATGCGGAGCGTACCAACGTGCTGAAGCAGCCTGCTGGCGTCCTGGCCTGCCCTGAGACCGGTCAGTCGTTCTTGGGCTTCCGAAGCCGTCGCCAGCAGATGAGGAAGCAGGCGAGGGAGACGAAGGCGTCGTGGACTTCGGTGCGGCGTTCCCATCGCACGGCAAGGCGTTTGAAGTGGTGGAGCAGGGCGAAGGTCTGCTCCACGACGTAGCGGAGTTTGCCCAGGCCCTGGACGCTCGGTGCTCCTCTGCGGGGGATGACGGGCAGGATCCGGCGCTTGCGCAGTTCGAGGCGGTTGGCCTGGGAGTCGTAGCCCTTGTCGCCGAGCAGGGTGTCGGGGCGACGGCGTGGTCTGCCGGGACGGCCTGCAACGGGCGGCATGCCGTCGACGAGGGCCAGGGTCTGGGTAATCGCGCTGGACCAACGACCTGGACGCGGGCGAGGAGCCGCAGAGGGCTTGCCCTTGAACCGCGGAGACGGCCGGAGCCGCCACCCCCCACAGGAGAGGCCCCGGCCGTCGCGCGGCACGGGCCGCGCGGCGGCCCGTACTTTCTTCAGCGCCATGAGTGCGGTTTCTGTCACACCCCCGGCCCCTCCCAGGATCACGAGGTAGTTGCATTTTGTACGGACATGGACGAGCAGCGGTTTCAGGTCGTAACGTGCCTTTCGCGCCGCGCGTGGAAGGTGGCTGATCACGCGACTCTTGAACGATCACCACACCCCCTCGACGGCTCGAAGCGGCGACCATCGATCGCGACCACGTATTGAGGACTCACGGGTGCTGGGGGACGACGCGGAGTTGACTGCCGCGGTGCTTGCGGCACAGGACGGGGACGAGACCGCGTTCCGGACTGTGTACCGCGCCGTGCACCCGCGGTTGCTCGGTTACGTCCGGACGCTGGTCGGCGACCCGGACGCCGAGGACGTGGCCTCCGAGGCCTGGCTGCAGATAGCCCGTGACCTGGACCGCTTCGACGGTGACGCGGACCGCTTCCGCGGCTGGGCGGCCCGAATAGCCCGCAACCGCGCCCTCGACCACATCCGGATGCGCGGCCGCCGCCCCGCCATCGGCGGCGACGAGACCGAGCTCACCGGCAAGCCCGCCGAGTCGGACACCGCGGGCGAGGCCATCGAGGCGCTGGCCACCGACTCCACCCTCTCGCTCATCGCCCGGCTGCCCCAGGACCAGGCCGAGGCCGTCGTCCTGCGCGTGGTCGTCGGCCTGGACGCCAAGACCGCGGCCGAGACCCTCGGCAAGCGGCCCGGCGCGGTACGGACGGCCGCGCACCGAGGTCTGAAGCGGCTCGCCGAACTCATCGGCGAGGATCCGGAATCGGTTGGCGCCCTCGACGCCCTGCCTCCGCAGCGAGAACCGCAGGACCGTGCGGTGACGTCCGCGACTGTGACGCATATGCGTCCGCGGACGCAGAAGGACATGTGATGGCCGACGAGCGCTGTGTCTATCCGGAGGACGCGGAGTCCTCCAGCGGCTCCGGCGCGGGCCGCAGCCCCGACCGGTGGCTGGACGCCAGGACAGCGGAACGACTGCTGCGCGGCGAGTCGCTCGAAACCGTCGACGCGGCCGTCCGCGACCAGGCCGAACGGCTTGCGAAGACCCTGGAGGCCCTGACCGCGGAACCCGTGTCGGCCGACGACGGACTCCGCGGCGAGGAGGCCGCGCTGGCCGCGTTCCGCAAGGCGCGCGCGGACCGGGCGGACGACTGGGTCAGCCCGCCCGCCCGGGGCAGGCACCGCACCGGAGCCCGTCCGGCCGACGCGGCCCCCGCCGACGCCGGTCTCGTGCGGATCGGCGCCCCGGACGATGCGAGGGCCGTACGACCGCGCCGGCGCCGTCCCGCGCACCTCGCCCTGGCCGCCGTACTGGCCGCCGGAGTGGTCGGAGGAGCTGCGGTCGTGGCCGGAACCGGAATGCAGGGGCGGTCGGGACACGACGATCCGGACCCCGGCACCTCGGTCTCGGCGGCCGTCACCCCGGACCGCCCGCTCATCTCGCCCACGGCCCCGGTCCCGGAGATCGCACCTTCGCCCAAGGGCTCCCCCTCCGGCGCGACGGGCTCGCGCGACACGGCACGCGGCGACATCAGGACCACCCCCGGGACGAGCTCCGAGGGGTTCGGGGTACGGCCCGAAGGCGCCTGGAACGGAGCCGCCTCGGCCTGCCGCGACCTGCGCGACGGCAGGAACCTGAGCTCCGGCCGCGCGCAGTCCCTGGCGGACGCGGCGGGCGGGCCCCTGCGGGTGCGGACGTACTGCAGGGGCGTCCTGGCCGGCACCGGCACGGGTACCGGCACCCAGGACGACCCCAGGGTCGCCCCCGACGACCGCAAGGACACCCGCGACGACGGGGACGGCGGCGACAAGAGCGGCTCCGGCGACGAGAACGGCCAGGGCGACGAGGGCGGCCACAACGGCGGCCAATTCATGGCCCCCGGTCGCAACCACCACGGCCCGGACGGCGGCACCTCCGAGACCCCGTTCGCCTCCCACCGGGCAACGATGTCACCGAGTCAGGAACCGACCCCGGACCCGAGCCCGACGTACAGCGCGCTCTGACCCCTGGGACTCCCTGAAACCCCGCTGACCTGCATGTTTCGCACCCGCCCCGGTTTCGGCCGCGGCGGGTGTGACGTTTTCGGCCGCTGCGGCGCAGTACTGAGTGAGCCGACTGGTCATCGGCCGTCGCACAGAGCCGGGGTTCCCCCCGTACCTACGGCTCGTGCACCTCGGCGCGGGCGGGACACGTTCCCCCGGTCCCGTCCGCGCCCCAAAAGCCCCCCGGAGCGCCTCACCAGTGGACGACGACCTTGTCGCCGTTCCGCACCTGGGCGAACAGGTCCGCGATCGCCGCCTCGTCCCGTACGTTGACGCAGCCGTGCGAGGCGCCCGCGTACCCGTTGGCGGCGAAGTCCGCCGAGTAGTGCACCGCCTGGCCGCCGCTGAAGAACATCGCGTACGGCATGGGGGAGTCGTAGAGCGTCGACACATGGTGCCGTGACTTCCAATAGACGCTGAACACACCCTCCCGGGTCGGTGTGCCCACCGAGCCGAAACGGACCGGCACGGTCGTCACCGTCTGCCCGTCGATCATCCAGCGCAGCGTCCGGCTCGTCTTGCTGATGCACAGCACCCGGCCGGTCAGACAGCGCGGGTCCGGCGCGTCGGCCGGCTGGCCGCCCATCAGATACAGCTCCCACTTGCCCGGCTCGCGGGTCATGGCCTTCAGCCGCTTCCAGGTGACCGTGTCGGTCTTCCCGGTTTTCGGCAGCCCTCGCTTGCCCTGGAACCCCTCGACCGCCCGCTCGGTGAGATCGTCGTACGACCCCGTCGGCCCGTCGTAGAGCCACGCGACCTGCCGCAGCCGGGCCTGGAGCTCCCGTACGTCCCGCCCGGAGTCGCCGCGCGACCACAGTACGGCGGCCGCGGCGGGCGCGGTGGGTGCGGCAGAGGAGGGTGTCCCGCTGGGCTTCGGGTCCTCGTCCGCCGGTGGCGTACTGCGCTTGGGGATTTCGATCCGCACGGGCAGATGCCGCTTCCCGTCGCCGTCCCCGTCGCCGGTCTGCACCGTACAGCCGCAGGTCACCGCCAGGACCAGCAGCGCGGCGAACGCTCTCCCCCTGGCCGAGCTCATGCCCCTACTACGCATCCGGACCCCCTGTCGTCTCACCGGAACCCCCTGGGATGTCTCCCCCCGGACGGCAGCCCGCGAACGACCCGACAGAGCGGCGTTTCCCTCAGGGTCGCCCTACCGTGGTGACATGACGCGTGAGTCGGAGTCCGGACTGCCCATCGAACCCGTCTACGGTCCCGAGTCCCTGGACGGCTGGGATCCGTCCGAGAAGCTCGGTGAACCGGGCGGGTATCCCTTCACGCGGGGTGTGTACCCCTCGATGTACACCGGCCGCCCCTGGACCATGCGCCAGTACGCCGGTTTCGGTACGGCCGTGGAGTCCAACGCCCGCTACCGGCAGCTGATCGGCCACGGCACGACGGGCCTGTCCGTCGCCTTCGACCTGCCCACCCAGATGGGTCACGACTCCGACGCCCCGATCGCGCACGGCGAGGTCGGCAAGGTCGGCGTGGCGATCGACTCGGTCGAGGACATGCGGGTCCTGTTCGACGGGATCCCGCTGGACCAGGTCTCCACGTCGATGACGATCAACGCCCCAGCGGCCCTGCTGCTGCTCATGTACCAGCTGGTCGGCGAGGAACACGGCGTCGGCGCCGACCGTCTGACCGGCACGATCCAGAACGACGTACTGAAGGAGTACATCGCGCGGGGCACCTACATCTTCCCGCCGAAGCCCTCCCTGCGTCTGACCGCCGACATCTTCAAGTACTGCGGGGCGGAGATCCCCCGCTGGAACACCATCTCGATCTCCGGCTACCACATGGCGGAGGCGGGCGCCTCGCCCGCGCAGGAGATCGCGTTCACGCTGGCCGACGGCATCGAGTACGTCCGTACGGCGGTCGCGACCGGCATGGACGTCGACGACTTCGCCCCGCGGCTGTCCTTCTTCTTCGTGGCCCGTACGACACTCCTGGAGGAGGTCGCCAAGTTCCGTGCCGCCCGCCGGATCTGGGCGCGGGTGATGCGCGAGGAGTTCGGCGCGAAGAACCCCAAGTCCCTGATGCTGCGCTTCCACACCCAGACGGCCGGCGTCCAGCTGACGGCCCAGCAGCCCGAGGTCAACCTGGTCCGGGTCGCCGTGCAGGGCCTGGCCGCGGTCCTCGGCGGCACCCAGTCCCTGCACACCAACTCCTTCGACGAGGCGATCGCGCTGCCCACGGACAGGTCCGCGCGGCTGGCCCTGCGCACCCAGCAGGTGCTGGCGTACGAGACCGACGTGACGGCGACGGTCGACCCGTTCGCCGGCTCGTACGTCGTCGAGAGGATGACGGACGACGTCGAGACGGCCGCCCTGGAACTGATGCGGAAGGTCGAGGACCTCGGTGGGGCGGTCGCCGCCATTGAGCACGGCTTCCAGAAGAACGAGATCGAGCGCAGCGCCTATCGGATCGCCCAGGAGACCGATTCCGGAGAGCGGGTCGTCGTCGGCGTCAACCGCTTCCGGCTCGACGAGGAGGACCCCTACGAGCCCCTCCGCGTCGACCCCGCCATCGAGGCCCAGCAGGCGGAGCGGCTGGCCCGGCTCCGCGCGGAGCGCGACCAGTCGGCGGTGGACATCGCCCTCGCCGCCCTGAAGAAGGCGGCCGAGGGCGAGGACAACGTCCTGTACCCGATGAAGGAGGCGCTCAGGGCTCGGGCGACGGTGGGGGAGGTGTGCAACGCGTTGCGGGAGGTCTGGGGGACGTACGTCCCGTCGGATGCCTTCTGAGCCGGGCGACTCCCTCGAATAAATGATCGGGGGCGGAAGTCTTCCGGATGGTGTTGGAGGTGACCTCCTCCGATTGGTCCGACGACACACTCATAAAGCCTGAGGTCTACGCCGAAACCGGCATCCCCGTGTACCTGGCCCCGAGTCCGTAGGCGTCACCCTCGAACTCTCCGTCGACACCCTCCTCGACGGCGACGACTGACGACTAGCGGAGCCCGAACCGGCTCAGGTACTTCCCGAGCCCGTCCGCCCGGTCCCCGGCCCAGCCCACGTAACCGTCCGGACGCACCAGGAACAGTCCCTTCCCGTACGACTCCTGCTCCTCGCCCTCGATCACCCGCACCGAATCCGGCAGCTCCGGTGCCTCCACCCCCACCGCCACCAGCGTCCAGTGCGGTCCCCGGAACGCGTCGAAGAGGCGGGTGTCGCCGAGCTTGCCGTCGGGGGCGCGGTCGCCCGCGTGGAGGCCGTTCACCGTCGTGCGGGTCTCCTCCGTCAGGGACGACTCCCGGTATCCCAGTCCCAGTTGGCGGGTCGCCTCGCCGCGGCGGACCTCGCCCCGGTGCACGCCCGTCGAGATGCCGAGCATGGTCGCGGCGATCGGCCGGCGTTCCTCCTCGTAGGTGTCGAGGAGGGAGGCGGGAGCGCCGCCCCGCAGCACCGCCCCCAGCTTCCAGCCCAGGTTGTACGCGTCCTGGACGCTGGTGTTGAGGCCCTGACCGCCCGCCGGGGAGTGGACATGGGCCGCGTCGCCGGCGAGGAAGACCCGGCCGGCGCGGAAGCTGTCCGCCAGGGCCGCGCGGGGCCGGAAGTCGGAGGCCCAGCGGATCTCCGTCACCGACTCGGGGGCGAGGTGGGAGCGGGCCGCGACGACCTCGCGGATGGCGCCGGGGGACAGGTCGACCGACGTGCCCTCCGGGAACTGCGCCACCACCTGGAAGTCCTCGGTACCGGCCAGCGGGCAGATCGAGAGGTAGCCGGCGCCCTCGCCGCGGGGCGGGAAGATGTGCCAGTTGTCCCGGTCGAGGCCGGTGATACGGGCGTCCGCGACGAGCAGCGGGTTGGGGTCGACGGTCTCGCCGGTCATGCCGACACCGAGGGTCCGGCGGACGACCGAGCGGCCGCCGTCGGCGGCGACCACGTACCGGGCACGGACGTCCGGGCCCGCCGTGAAGCGCACGGTCACCCCGTCCGCGTCCTGCTCGAACCCCACGACCTCCCGGCCGAAGGAGACCCGCCCGCCGAGCTCCTCCAGCCGTGCGTACAGCACCTCCTGGGTGCGCCACTGCGGCACCATCCAGGGCGCGTTGTACGGCGAGTCCTCCGTCGCCTCGGCCGGGTCGAACATCCGGTGCTCGCCGACCCGCTCGCCGTCCTGCCAGACCATGCCGACCGGGTAGGTCCCGCCGACCGCGAGGATCGCGTCGAGCACACCCAAGTCGTCGAAGAGCTCCATCGTGCGCGGCTGGATGCCCTTGCCGCGCGAGCCCGGGAACAGTCGGCCGGCCTTCTCCACGACCAGCGCGTCCACGCCCCGCCGGGCGAGGTCGATGCCGAGGGCGAGTCCCGTGGGTCCCGCGCCGACGACCAGTACGTCCGTGTCCATGCCCTGTCTCCTTAACGTTGTTAAGTGCCGTTGGGGTCGAGCGTGCCCTTAACGCTGTTAAGCTGTCAAGCGTGAGTACGGAGAAACGCCCTCCCCTCGACCGCGCGAGGGTCGCCGACACCGCCCTGAAGCTGCTGAACGAGGTCGGTCTGGACGGCCTGACCCTGCGGGCCATCGCCAGAGAGCTCGACGTCAAGGCGCCCGCCCTGTACTGGCATTTCAAGGACAAACAGGCGCTGCTCGACGAGATGGCCACAGAGATGTTCCGGCGCATGGTCGCGGGGACCGAGCTCGACCCGTCCGACACCTGGCGCGAACGGCTCCTCAAGTCCAACCGCGGCCTGCGCACCGCCCTGCTCGGCTACCGCGACGGCGCCAAGGTCTACAGCGGCTCACGCTTCACCGGCCTGGTCCACGTCGAGCAGATGGAGGAGACCCTGCGCCTGTTCACGGCCGCCGGCTTCACCCTCCCGCAGGCGGTCCGGGCCACCTCGACGACGTACCTCTACACCCTCGGCTTCGTGACGGAGGAGCAGGGCGTGGAACCACTGCCCGGCGAGCGCCGAGAGGGCTTCGACATAGAAGAACGCGCCCGCCTGATGGCCGACTTCCCCTTGTCGGCCGCGGCGGGCGCGGAGATCTTCCAGGACTGGGACCAGCACTACGAGGAGGGGCTGGCCCTGGTGCTGGCGGGTATCGAGAAGCAGTACGGGTCTACCGGGCCCGGACCTTCCGCACCGCGCGCGTGACGACGGGCGGCAGCAGGTCCACGGCGATCCGCCGGGCCGGAGACCGACGCGGCTTCGGAGCGGGCGCCGACGCAGGCGTGACCACAGGCTCGACATAGTGCCGGGACCGGGGAAACTCCGGCGCCTGCATCTTCTGCGCCCGCGCCCGCACCAGCCGGTGCCCCGCCGCCTCCTGCACACTGAGCCCGACGTCCGTGCGCTCCCGGAGCATGGCCAGCAACTCCTCCTGGAGCGGCTCCGGGTCACCCCAGGTCCCGTACAGCTTCTGCGTGCTGAGACAGATCGGCCGGAGCCCGCGGTTCAGGACGGCCTCCCACACGGCGACGGACACCCCCGGGGTGTGCTCGGACCGGAAGTCGTCCAGGACGACGATCCCGTCGGGGAGCAGGATCTCCTTTGCCGCGCCGATGTCGCCGTACACGTGCTCGTACAGATGCGAGGCGTCGATGTGCACGAAGCGGCAGGTGTTCGGTGCCACCTCACCGGAGATGACCGAGGTCGGGCCCTCGATCACCCTCGGCAGGCTGTCGTGGAAGGAGAGGTAGTTCCGCTCGAAGGCCTGGCGGGTGAGCGAGGAGTACGACTTCGTGGTCTCGGCGCGGTTGGCGCCGTCCGGTGCCTCACCGCCGAACAGGTCGCAGACGGTGAAGCTCTCGCCGTTCCGCAGATACCGCGCGGTCAGGATCGCGCTCTTGCCCATGTACGCGCCCAGTTCCAGCAGGTCTCCCGGTTTCTCCTGGCGTTCCAGGAACCAGGAGAACAGGACCTGGTCGAGCGGCGGGAACCACCCGGGTACGTCACGGAGTTCACCGGGGTATGTGTACGTCTGCTGTGCGTCACCCATGAGACCAGTGTGCTCACCTGACGGCGGCCGAGCAGGCAGAGAAACGAACGTCAGGTGAACAGCTCCGCACGCCTTGTCTCATTGCCTCAGCGGGCCTTGTTCAGTGCCGCCCGCAGCCGTGGTGTCAGCGGTTTCTCCACGAGCCGGTGCAGCAGATAGGCCAGCGTCAGCATCAGGGCGATGGTCAGGGCGAAGGTCGCCGCCGACGGGAGGCCGAGGTCCTGGTGGAGGGCCTTGATCACCACCCAGCCCAGGTGCTCGTGGACCAGGTAGAAGGGGTACGTCAGCGCCCCGGCCACCGTCAGCCAGCGCCAGTTGGCCCAGTCCAGCCAGCCGACCGCGATCGCGGCGACGGCGACGAAGCCGAAGGCGACGACGAGGATGATGCCGAACGAGGTGCGGTGGGCGAAGGCGTTCGGGTCGGAGGCGTTCCACAGTTCGCGCACCATGTAGTGCTGGCCGACCAGGAAGCCGGCCACGGCGATGCCCCAGGCGTAGGCGTCCTTGCGGTCCCGGTGGACCAGGTAGAGGCCCATGCCGCCGATGAAGAACGGCGCGTACTCCGGCATCAGCACGATGTCCAGCAGGGGTTCGTTCGCTCCCTGCGCGACCGCCGCCGCCAGCAGCCAGCACACCGAGAACATGATCACCCGGCGCCTGGTCACCCCCGGCAGGACCACCAGCAGGGCGAACAGGGCGTAGAAGCGGACCTCCGCCCACAGCGTCCAGTCCACGCCCAGGACCCGGTCGACGCCCAGCGGCTGCTGGAGCAGCGTCAGGTTCACCAGGGCGTCGCTCGGCGAGACCGTCTTGTACGCGACCACCGGCAGCGCGAACACCGCGGTGACGAGAATGACAGCCACCCAGTACGCGGGCATCAGCCGGGACACCCGGGAGGCGAAGAAGGAACGCAGGGAACGGCCCCAGCCGCTCATGCAGATGACGAACCCGCTGATGACGAAGAAGACCTCGACGCCGAGACAGCCGTAGGCGAACGGTGTGTGCAGGGTGGGGAACTGCTCCTTGGGGGAACTGCCCCACGCCTGCGTCACGAAGCCGCCGCGGCCGCCGTAGTGGTAGAGCGCCACCATCAGGGCGGCCACCAGCCGCAGTCCGTCCAGGGCACGGAGCCGGCCGCCCCCCTGCTTCGTGGGCGGGGCGGCCGGAACCTGAAGCGGCGCGGCCTCGGCGGGCTGCGACCTGGGTGTGCTCACGACCGTCTCGGTCACGGTGGTACCTCTCGGGGGATAAACGCGTCCACCAAAAGCCTAGGCACCCCCCTGGGCACTCGTGTTCGAGGAGATGGCCCTTTGCTCAGTCCTCTCCAAGGGTTCACCTGGCTGTCGTACAGGATTCCCGCAGTTTTCCCGGGTCCCGAGGGCAACCGCCGTGGTCCTACTCGGACTTCAGCAGTCGCGCGGACCGGTTGCCGACCTGGATGCGGATCGCCTCCTTGCGGGCGAGCTGGCGGATGGAGCGCCCCCGGGTGCCGAGCAGTCCGGCCACCCGGGCCACCTCCGTCCAGACCCTGGCCCGCTCGCCGCCGGCGATCGCCGCCGCCGAGAGCAGTCGGGACGCCTCCCCGATCTGCCCGCGCCTGGCCCTGATCTCCGCCATGCCGAGAAGGATGTCGACGGGCTGCCTGCGGCGCAGTATCTCGGTGCCCACCCGCAGGGCGTCGTCGTGCTGGCCCTTGTCGAAGTGCCGGGTGAAGTCCTCCGCGAGGTACTTGCCGTGCCGGGACAGGACGGCCGAGAAGGCACCCGGGGTCTCCTCGTCCGCAGTGCCTTCGACGTCGTCGGCGACCGCGGTCCGCACGCCCTCGCCCGGCCCCGGCAGACCCAACGCCGTCGTCATCCGGGCGGTGAACGCGGGGATGTCGAACAGGTCCTCGACGTCCTGGTAGTCGGTCTCCGAGACCTCCTCGTCGAGCACCCGGCGCAGCGCGTCCAGCGCCGCCTCGGGCGTGTACTCGGCGAACGAGCGGTAGCCGGCCACGCCTTCCAGGACCTCCCGGGAGCCCACCCGGTGGTAGGTGACGGCCCGCAGCCGCTGCTGCACGGCCTCCACCACCGACAGCGGCATCGGGTCGTCGACGCTGGAGAGGAAGAAGACGTCCGAGGCGGCGAGCTCCTCGCGCACCCGGTCCCGGGAGAGCGCTCCCATCCACTCGACGCGGTCCGACAGCAGCGTCGACGGCCCGATCCGCCACGTCTTGTGGCCGATCCACGCGAACCGCCACGGCAGACCCTGCGTGTACGCCAGCTCCGCGACCCGTGAGAACAGGTCGAGGCCCTTGCGGTCCTGCATCGAGCCGACCATCACGATCCGCGGCCGCTCACCCGGCGTACGGCGGGCCCGGGCACGGTGGGTGTCGCGCGGGACCGTGTTGTAGACCACGACCGGGTCGCTCACCCCGAGCGCGCGGAACATGTCGGCCTGGGAGGTGGAGACGCACAGCACCTTGAGCTTCGGCAGCAGCTTGAGCATCTCCTGGTGGCGCAGGGTGTGCTGGCCGCCCTCGAAGTTCATGACGTACTCGGTCTCGTGGGCGTACAGCACCACGGACTTCCCGGCGTCCTGCAGCGCCTGCACCAGCTCGTTGGCAAGCGGCGAACGCCAGAACGGGGCCAGGCTGTTGACCAGGACGACCTCGGTCCCCTCCAGTTCCGCCATGACGTCCTCGGCACGGCTGTAGGCGCCGAGGTCGAAGTAGCGGATGTCGACTGGGCTCTGCGCGAGCAGGGCCTGGGTGTAGGTGAGGACGGGGATCGCCACGCCGGTGACGTAGGAGAAGCCGAGGCCGAGGACGGCGAGCGAGCGGGGCCTGACCACTCGTCGCTGAACGGCGTGCAGGGCCCGCTCGGCGCGTGAGAGACCGACCTGCGCGTCCTCGGCGGCCGTCCAGCGCGGGGCGGGGGACTCGGCGGGCACGGCGGCCTTCTCGACGATGGCGAGGACGCGGGCCGGGACGTCGTCGTGGAAGCTGATGAAGTGCTCGACCGGCTCACCGTGCACGTTGGCCGTGAACTTGCCCGAGCGCTGGAGGTCGGCGACGACGTCGACGAGTTCGCCGACCGTGCCGACGTTGCGCAGCAGCGGGTGGTTGATCGTCGGGAACACGATGTTGAGCGGGGGCGGGCTGAACAGGATCAGCGGGGTGCCCGCGCGCAGTGTCTGGAGGTACGTGGTGGAGAAGAACGTGACGGCGAGGTCGTAGCCGTCGAGCGCCTCGGCGCCCAGGAGCGCCTTCTCGTCCAGGACCGTCACGTCCGGCAGGGTGCGCAGCCAGTCGAGGTGCCCGTCGAGCGTGGAGGGGTGCGGCTTGATCTCCACCTCGCCGAACTCGCCGAGCGCGGCGCACAGTTCGGTCAGCTGGGTGCGGTGGTCGCCGCGGGAGAGCTTGTTCTGGTTGCTCAACGGCTGGTCGAGGACCACGATCCGCAGCCGCTCGCCGGGGTCCCTGGCGTGCCGGTGGGTGGTGGAGCGGGCGGCACGCAGCAGCGCCGGGTCGTCGCTGTGGCCCAGCGCGCCGGTGATGTGGACCGGCGGGTCGGCGTCCGCCGTACGGAACGTCAGGTGGTTGGCGGTGGCCGGACCCCACACGCAGACGGCGGCGGGGGAGGAGGAGCCGTAGTACCAGTTCTGGTCGTGCAGCCCCGCGTCGGTCTTCTTGAAGTGGAAGTCCAGGTGGCCGTCCTGGACCAGGATCAGCGGAACCGTGCGGCCGAGCGCGCCGGCGACCCGTCTTCCGCGCTGCGACTGGTCGTTGAAGAACACCAGCCGGTCGATGTGCTCCCGCTCGGCGAAAGCCCGTATTCGGTAGCCGAGTTCCTCCAGGAACTCATCCGCGCTGAACGCCTCGTCCACCGTGAACAGGTTGCGTACCGCGAGGTCGTCGAAGCGGGCCGCGGCCTCCCCCTCGATCCATGCGGCGACATCGCCGTCCCGGTCGGCCGTGACCAGGTGGAAGGAGTGGGAACCGGCTCCGGGCGCCTTCATGATCTCGGAGGCCAGTCCGACGCCGTTGCGGTTCTCGACGAATACAGCGATACGCATGTATGTACCTGCCCACACTTGGGGATAAGTCTTCAACTTCGTGAATGAAATACGACCTTTTGATGATCATGCCCAACCTGAAGAGAACGGTTGGTGAACAACGGCTCCGAACAAACGCGAACGGGGCATGACGGAAGTCCGTCATGCCCCGTTCGAACGGGATCAGCCGTCCCCTATCGCCGTACGGCCTTCTTCAGTGCCCGTGCCCGGCGCACCACTCGGCGTGCGGTCGCGTTGCGGGGCAGGAAGGCCAGCCGCTCCGGGATCCCGCCCGGCAGACCGAGCGCGGTCAGGCGCTTCTTCCTGAAGTAGCGCCGGGTGCGCGGGCCGAAGTGCTTCGAGAGATAGCGTTCCGCGGCCGGGCGCAGGGGCGGGTGGATCTGCGGTTGCAGGGTGAAACTCAGCGCGGTGATCAGGGGGTTGAGCAGGTCCGCGGGGACCGCCTCCTCGCCGTCCCGGCCCTCCAGGTCCGGCAGCACCGCGTCGGCCAGCACCACCGGGACCCGGTTGCTGTTCTGGTAGGGCGTCAGCCGCTCCAGGAGCAGCTCGGTGCCGATGCGGGCGGCCGGCAGGTCGTAGAGCGCGGAGGCCGTGAACAGCGCGGTGGAGAAGCAGCCGACGACCAGTGCGGGCCGGGCCTTCTCGAAAAGGACCTCGGCGAGCACCGGCGTGTCCAGGACGGTGAGGTCCACGCCGAGCTTCTCGGCCTCGGCCTCCAGGGCGCGGCTGAAGCGGGCCGGTGCGCTGGGATGCGGCTTGAAGACGACCGTGCGGTGACCCTTGGTGACCGCGCCCTTCAGCATCCGCACGTGCAGGTTCTCCTCCTCTTCGGGGGAGAGGATGTCCAGCGCGGAGAGGTACTGGCCGAGGAGCAGGGCGGCGTTGTCCGGCAGCTGCGGCAACTCCTCGACGGAGGCGGTGAGTTCGCCCATCGCCTTGAGGAAGGCGGACGTCGGCACGACGACCGGCGGTACGCCGAACTCGGTCAGCAGCATCGGCGTGAGGCCCGCGATCAGGTCCAGGTGGAGCAGCCGCCGAACCCGGGTGCCGACCAGCGGGTCGAGCTTGTTGCGGGTGGGGCCGTAGCTCATCAGGCCGTCGGCGTAGACGTCGATGGGGGCGCCGGTGAACAGCTGGGCCACGGTGAGGGCCGGGGTGACCTGGATGGACTCCAGGACCAGTTCGACCCGGTCGTCGCCGAGGCCCCACAGCAGGCGCAGATAGCGCTCGAAGAGGGGGATGTCGTCCGGGCGCGGGGTCCAGGAGCCCGGGTGGAAGGGGCGGATGGCCTCGTTCCAGGAGAGCACCTCGTCGAAGTGGTCGCGCAGCGGCTCGAAGCCCGGCATGGCGTCCAGGGGCAGCGAGGTCTCCGGTGTCGCGGTGTTGTTGAACACCAGCAGCACCCGGCGCTCGGGCTCCTCGAAGAGGTCGGAGTCGATCGCGGCGGCCAGCGTGACCGCGCCGTACAGCGTCGAGGCGCAGAAGATCTGGGTCGTACGGGAACCGGTCGGGGACATCACGCGGCCGCCTTAGCAGAGGTGACCCGCCGCCGCAGCCGCCGCAGCTTGGCGGAGCGGTGCAGGTCCATGGTGTCGAGCACGTCACCGAGCATGTCCTGCGGCATCCGCTTTATGGCCGCCGCGCTCATCGCCCGCAACTGCTTGGCCACGGACGGTTCCCACTTGGACTCGTCGGAGAGATGGTGGGCGATGATCGCGCAGTAGGTGCGCACCGCCTTGGGCAGCAGCTTGTCGGCGTCCCGGTCCGCGGCCGTCTCCTCGATCACCTGGTCGAAGGCCCGGATGAAGTCGAGCTGGCGGGCGTCGCCGATCTGGGTGAGGGAGGAGGCCACCCCGCGCCGGTAGAACACGCCCAGCAGGCTGACCACGGCGAACGACTCGGCCTCGCGGTGCAGCTTCCAGATCCACGGCCGGTCCTCGGCCGTCCGCAGCCCGTCGGTGAAGTGCAGCAGGCCCTTGTCGAGCAGCCGGCGGTGGTAGGCGCCGGCCCACGCGTACGCGTAGTCCACGGAGGTCGAGCGGTCGGCGGGCAGGATCGCGTCCCGCGGGTTCAGCACCTCGTTCCGCCGCCCGATCGGGACCCGGTGCACGGTGCGGGCGCGCGCGACCGTCTGCACATGGTCGGTGCGGACGAAGTCGCAGCCCAACTCCTCGATGGCGGTGACCAGTTCCGTGAGGTAGCCCGGCGCGAGCCAGTCGTCGCCGTCCAGGAACGTCAGGTACTCGCCGCGCGCCGCGTCCAGGCCGGTGTTGCGCGCGGTGGCGAGCCCTCCGTTCGTCTCGTGGTGGAGGACCCGCACCTGGGCGACGTCCGAGAGTTCCTCGGCCGCACGGTCCAGAATGGCCGGAGTTTCGTCCTTGGATTTGTCGTTCACCAGCACGAACTCGAAGTCCCGTCGGGCATTCATGCGAAGACTTCGGAGGGTGTCCGGGGCGTATTGCTGCACGTTGTAGAACGGCACGATGACGGAGAGCTTAGGCACCCGAGGAACGCTAGAAGGCGGTCCGGCAGCGGAACTTTCCGGCAAGGGGACTGTGGGTGAACTCGATGTGTCGGAACGGTGCATCCCGTCTACTTCCCGGTCTTCGGCGGGCCAGTTCGGCTCTCGGTGGGCTGTTGTTAACTTTTCGTTGATTCGCGGTTGGGCCGCACCTAGAAATTGCTTCCTAGCGTTTTCGTCGTGCCGCCAAGTACAACGAAGTCCCTCCGAATCGCCGTCCTCGCGGACTCCGACACCCGCTGGAAATGGGGTGCGCTGACCGCCGACCGCATCGCCCCGGGTCCGTCCATGGAAGCCGGACCCCGAGGCGGGGCGCAAGTCGGCCTCGCGCTGGACGGATACCTGCTGCGCGGCCGGGCCACGCCTACCGCACGCCAGCTCGAAGAGGTGGGCGTACGCGCCGACTCGATGCGGGAGGTCACCGCCGTCGAGTTCCTTCGCGCCATGGCCGAGACGTCGTACGACATCGTCGTGCTGGCCCTCGTCGGCGGCGGCGTCCAGGCGATGCTGCACGGCCTGGCGCGGGTCTGGGACGGACTTCAGGAGCGGCCCGTCGTCGTCACCGGCTATGTCGGCGTCGTCTACGAGAAGCTCGCCGACGGTCTGCTCCTGCGGCACGGGGCCGACCTGGTCCTCGCCAACTCCCGCCAGGACGCCGAGCGCTTCCGCGCGGTGTACGAGGGGGTCGGCGCCGACGCCTCCGCAGTGACCGAGGTGGCGCTGCCGTTCCTCGGCGGTGCGGCCTACGAAGGTGAACACGACCCCTACACCGTGGTGTTCGCCGTCCAGCCCTCCGTGCCGGACAACCGCAGGGACCGGGTGTACCTGCTGGAGCGGCTCGTCCAGCACGCCCGGCTGCACCCCGAGCGCGAGGTGCTGCTCAAGCTGCGCTCCAAGCCCGGTGAACACACCACCCACATCGAGGAGTTGCCGTACCAGAAGCTGATCCAGCGGCTTGATCCGCCGGCCAACTTCCGGCTGGTGTACGGCAACATGGGCGAGGTCCTCGACCGGACCGACCTGCTGGTCACCATCAGCTCCACGGCGGCCCTGGAGTCGCTGCACCGCCGTATCCCGACGGTCGTCCTGAGCGACCTGGGTGTGCGTGAGGTCCTCGGCAACCACCATTTCGTGGGCTCCGGCTGCCTCGCCTCCTGGGACCAACTGGACGCGGGACACCGGCCGGTGGCGGACGAGGAGTGGGTGTCGCGGCAGGGTGTCGCGGCGGACGGTTCGTACGCGCACGCCTTCGACGCGGCGCGGGAGCGGATCGCGAAGCTGCTCGCCTCGCCGGACCGCCCCCCGCTGGCCCCCTTCTACACACCGGTGACCGCCCCCGGCTACCTCCCTGGCATCCTCGCCCGCCACCACCTCGCTACCGACGGCACCCCGCTCCCCGGGGCTCCGGCCCACGACAAGGAGCCGGGCCCGGTCCGCCAGATCGTCCGCCGAGCAGCGCGGGGGGCGTATCGCCACGGCGTACAGCGGGTGGCCCCGGTGATCCGCCGGATGGGCGAGCTATGAACGCGGCTGAACTCCAACCCACCTAGGGGCGCGGGGAACTGCGCGACCAGCCCCCACAGACCCGCACCCGACAAACAACCCCCAGACTCTCCGCCCGCAGCCCAAGGAGCGCACCCCATGCCCCACCCGCAAGCCGGCCAACACGCCACCGTGCGCCGCGTGCTCGCGGTGATCCCCGCCCGCGGCGGCTCCAAGGGCGTGCCCGCGAAGAACCTCGCCCCCGTCGGCGGTGTGCCTCTGGTGGCGCGGGCCGTGCGTGAGTGCCTGGCCTCCCGCCTGGTGACCGACGTGGTCGTCTCCACCGACGACCAGGCCATCGCCGCCGCGGCCCGCTCGGCCGGCGCCGAGGTCGTACTGCGCCCCGCCGCCATCGCGGGGGACACCGCCACCTCCGAGGCCGCCGTCCTGCACGCCATGGACGCCCACGAGGCACTGCACGGGGCCACCGTCGACGTGGTGCTCCTGGTCCAGTGCACCAGCCCCTTCATCATCCGCGAGGACGTGGACGGAGTCGTCGGCGCCATCGTCGACAACAACGCGGACTCCGCGATGACCGTCGCCCCCTTCCACGGCTTCGTGTGGCGCGACGCCGACGACGAGGCCCGCGCGGGCACCGTCGAGGAGGCCGACGCGGCCGTCGGCGGCGGCTACGGCGTCAACCACGACAAGTCCTTCCGGCCGCGCCGCCAGGACCGCCCCCAGGACTTCCTGGAGACCGGCGCCGTCTACGGCATGGACGCCCCCGGCTTCCGCAAGCACCAGCACCGCTTCTTCGGCCGTACCGAACTGGTCCGCACCGACCCCGCGCGCGTGCTGGAGATCGACGACCACCACGAGCTGGCGCGGGCGCGGGCACTCGCGCCCCTGTTCGACGCGGACCGCCCCGGTTCGCTGCCCTCCTTCGAGGACGTGGACGCGGTCGTCCTGGACTTCGACGGCACCCAGACCGACGACCGGGTGCTGATCGACGCCGATGGAAAGGAGTTCGTCTCCGTGCACCGCGGAGACGGCCTCGGCATCGCCGCCCTGCGCAAGTCGGGCCTGAAGATGCTGATCCTCTCCACGGAGCAGAACCCGGTCGTCGCCGCCCGCGCACGGAAGCTGAAGATTCCCGTGCTGCACGGCATCGACCGGAAGGACCTCGCGCTGAAGCAGTGGTGCGAGGAGCAGGGCATCGCGCCCGAGCGCGTGCTCTACGTCGGCAACGACGTCAACGACCTCCCGTGCTTCGCCCTCGCGGGCTGGCCCGTGGCGGTCGCGAGCGCCCACGACGTGGTACGCGGCGCCGCCCGTGCGGTCACCACCCTCCCCGGTGGCGACGGCGCGATCCGAGAGATCGCCAGCTGGATCCTCGGCCCCTCTCTCGACTCCCTCGACAAGTAAGGAACGTCCGCATGTCTTCCAACACCCGCCTCCGCACCTTCGGCACCGAGCGCATCGCAGGACCCGGCCAGCCCGTCTACATCTGCGGCGAGATCGGCATCAACCACAACGGCGAGCTGGAGAACGCGTTCAAGCTCATCGACGTGGCCGCCGAGGCCGGCTGCGACGCCGTGAAGTTCCAGAAGCGCACCCCCGAGATCTGCACCCCGCGCGACCAGTGGGACATCGAGCGCGACACCCCCTGGGGCCGGATGACCTACATCGACTACCGCCACCGCGTGGAGTTCGGCGAGGACGAGTACCGCCAGATCGACGAGTACTGCAAGGAGAAGGGGATCGCCTGGTTCGCCTCCCCGTGGGACACCGAGGCCGTCGCCTTCCTGGAGAAGTTCGACGTCCCGGCCCACAAGGTGGCCTCCGCCTCCCTCACCGACGACGAGCTGCTCCGCGCCCTGCGCGCCACGGGCCGTACGATCATCCTGTCCTCCGGCATGTCGACGCCGAAGCAGATCCGCCACGCGGTCGAGGTCCTCGGCTCGGACAACATCCTTCTCTGCCACGCCACTTCGACCTACCCGGCCAAGGCCGAGGAGCTCAACCTGCGCGTGATCAACACGCTCCAGGAGGAGTACCCGAACGTCCCGATCGGCTACTCCGGCCACGAGACGGGCCTGCAGACCACCCTCGCGGCGGTCGCCCTGGGCGCCACCTTCGTCGAGCGCCACATCACCCTGGACCGCGCGATGTGGGGCTCCGACCAGGCCGCGTCGGTCGAGCCGCAGGGCCTGCAGCGCCTGGTCCGGGACATCCGCACGATCGAGGCCTCCCTCGGCGACGGCGTCAAGAAGGTCTACGACTCCGAGCTCGGCCCCATGAAGAAGCTGCGCCGCGTCTCGGGCGTCGTCGCCGAGGCGGAGATCGCCGCCGCCGCGGGCGAGCCGGTCTCGGTCTGATCCACCAAGTGCCGGGTCCTCGGCGGCTGTTCGTCTCTGCCGAGGGCCCGGTGTTGATCACGTGCGCCCCATGAGCGCCTTACGACGGGACGGTCGTACGTCGATGAGCCCCCGCGCCGGGAACACCGGCCCCCACACTCTCGCCTTCGTCGAGAGCCCGGTCCAGCTGCTGAACGTGCTGGAGTGGGCGCACGGCCACGCGCCCGGCGCGGAGCTCACCCTCGTCGTGCTGTCCCCGACCGACCCCATGACCCGCGGCCAGCTGCGCCGGATGGCGGAACTCGCCCGCGAGGAGGGCCACGAGGTCCGCTGGGAGGAGGCGAGGGGCGGCCCCGCGGCCCCCTTCCAGACCATCGGCGGCCTGGCCGGGATGCTCCGCAGGGCGGACCGCATCGTCCTGGGCGACCCGTTCTCGCGCTACGTACAGCTGCTGCTGACGATCACTCGCGCCCCTGACCTCGTCGTAGTGGACGACGGCACGGCCACCATGGAGTTCGTGGCCCAACTCGCCCGCGGCGAACGCCTCGTGCGCTGGCACCGCAAGGGCGGCCGCCCCAGCCCCCGCGACCTGGCCTTCGCGCCGATCTCGGCGGCGGCCCGCAAACGCCTGACGCCGGGCGAGGGCAGGGGAGTCGAGATTTTCTCCTCCATGCCGATGGCGCAGACCCCGGCGGGCGTCACGGTCTCCTCGAACACCTTCGCCTGGACCCGCGCCCGCTTCGGCCCACCGCGCATCACCAAGGGCGCGGACCTGGTCGGCACCTCGCTGGTGGAGACGGGGGTGGTCGACGCCGACCGCTACCTGGAAGCCGTCACGAACCTGGCCAAGACCCACGGCGCGACCCGCTACTTCGCCCACCGCCGCGAGTCCACGGAGAAGCTCCATCGGCTCGCCGTGGAGACGGGGTTGGAGATCGTCCGCCCGGATCTCCCACTGGAACTGATCGCCCGACGGGGCCCGATCGGCCGTACGATTCTCAGCTTCCCCTCAACGGTCGTCCACACGCTCCCTCTGGCCCTGGCCGGCACGGAGGTCCGCGTCTCGGTGTGCGACATCGACCCGGACTGGCTGACGGAGACGGCGTCGCCGCGGGCGCAGGGGTTCCTGTCGGGGGTCACGGGGTCGGCGCGGGATGTGCATCGGCTGTCGGCGGTGGCGGGCTGAGCCTCAGCTTCATCGTCTGGCCCGCCGTTCGCTTGTGCGACATTCGGCGAGTTCGATGGGGCTACGAAGGAGTGCTGGCAAGTGGCGAAGAAGTCGCGCGATTAATTCGGGAGGGAGGAGTGGTCTGGACTAACGGGCTAGAGGCAATACCGGTGATTTAGGTTGTCTTCCGGCGGGTCGGCCTGGTCTTGGTCGGCCCGACCAGGGTCACGCGGGGAGTGTCCGGCCGGG
>NZ_JBEZKG010000045.1:11461-45397 GCF_040651535.1 Streptomyces sp. NPDC048420 | reverse complement strand
CCCCGCAGGTGCATGCGCTACAAGCTCCACACCGCGATCATCACGGACGGCATTCTTGACAAGGCACCACCCAGCTAAACGCAACGGCGTTGCACATGGCGGGACGCCACCCTGACTCGCCGACCGTCGTGCCCCCGCCGCCCCGCTGCGGGGGCCTGCGCTCGACGGAAACAGCCTGCGCGGCGCCGCGAAAGCCAAGGGCCGCAGGATCCGTCAGTCCGCCGCGCCGGACCGCACCACCGGCCTTGGGCCGGCTCAGCTGGATGTCGGTGGAACGGTCGTGATGTTCAGCTTCCGGCGAGCCGTGCGGCGCGTCGGCGTGCGGCGGCCACGTGGTGGGGCGAGTCCCAGACGTGGGCGACCCGCTCGGCCAGGGCATAGGCGTCGGCCGCGGGCGGCCGCTCACCCATGAGCAGGTACAGGTCCGCGAGGGCGTGGGCGAGAGGTCGCGTGGCGTAGGCCCCGCCCGCCGTGCCGGCGAACTGCTCCTTCAGGGGCAGCAATTGCCCGATCAGCGCCTGCCCCGTGTCCCGGTCGTCCAGCAGGACCGAGAGTTCGCTGCGGTAGTCCAGCTCCTGGCGTCCCGCTTGACGCCTCCGGAGCCCCCGTCCTGGCCCGGACCCGCCCGGTGCCGACGGCCGACGGCTTCGCGGTGCGCCCGCCGGACGACTGCGCGGTGTCACCGGGCCCTGCCTCGCTGCTGGTGCACTGGCACGACGAGCGGATCAACAACATGCGCAACGCACTCGTCCGGGGGAAGCTGACCCGGGCCGGTGACGGCTGGCTGCTGGTTCCCGAGAAGGTCCTGGATCCCATGGGCTCTGGACGGCCGACAGACGCGATACGGGTGCTGCGCAGCACCCAGCGCGCCACCGACCGGTATCTGGAACGCCGGGGGCCTGTCCCGTCCCCCGGTGCAGTGGGACCGCTTCCGCACACTCGTGGCGCCCACCGCGCGGCCCGGCCCGGCGCACATGGACAACGTGATGCGCTCCCCTCGCCACTGAGCGGAACGGTGCGTCACCGAACCGGGCTCCCCGCTGTCAGACCCCGCCTGTAGCGTCGGATCATGTCCAACCTGTCCGTGGTCGAAGGCGTCCTGGAGCGGATCACCTACGCCAACGAGGAGAACGGCTACACCGTCGCCAGGGTCGACACCGGCCGGGGCGGCGGCGACCTCCTCACCGTCGTCGGTGCGCTGCTCGGTGCCCAGGTGGGGGAGTCCCTGCGGATGGAGGGGCGTTGGGGCTCCCACCCGCAGTACGGCAAGCAGTTCACCGTCGAGAACTACACGACCGTCCTGCCGGCCACCGTCCAGGGCATCCGCCGCTACCTCGGCTCAGGGCTGGTCAAGGGCATCGGCCCGGTCTTCGCCGACCGGATCACCCAGCACTTCGGCATGGACACCCTGACGATCATCGAGGAGGAACCCAAGCGGCTCATCGAGGTCCCCGGCCTCGGTCCCAAGCGCACCAAGAAGATCGCCGACGCCTGGGAGGAGCAGAAGGCGATCAAGGAGGTCATGCTCTTCCTCCAGACCGTCGAGGTGTCCACGTCGATCGCCGTGCGCATCTACAAGAAGTACGGCGACGCCTCGATCTCGGTCGTGAAGAACCAGCCCTACCGGCTCGCCGCCGACGTCTGGGGCATCGGCTTCCTCACCGCCGACAAGATCGCCCAGTCCGTCGGCATCCCGCACGACAGCCCGGAGCGGGTCAAGGCCGGTCTCCAGTACGCCCTTTCGCAGTCCACCGACCAGGGGCACTGCTTCCTCCCCGAGGAACAGCTGATCGCGGACGCGGTGAAGCTGCTCCAGGTCGACACGGGGCTCGTCATCGAGTGCCTCGCCGAACTCGCCGAGCCGGACGAGGAGACGGGCGAGTCCGGAGTCGTACGCGAGAAGGTCCCCGGCCCCGACGGCCATGAGGTCACCGCCGTCTTCCTGGTCCCCTTCCATCGCGCCGAACTCTCCCTCTCCGCCCAGCTGTTGCGCCTCCTGCGCACCGAGCAGGACCGGATGCCGGCGTTCCATGACGTGGCCTGGGACAAGGCGCTGGCCTGGCTGAAGGGGCGTACGGGTGTGGAGTTGGCCCCCGAGCAGGAGGCCGCGGTCAGGCTCGCGCTGACCAAGAAGGTCGCCGTCCTCACCGGCGGTCCGGGCTGCGGCAAGTCCTTCACCGTCCGCTCGATCGTGGAGCTGGCCCGCGCCAAGAAGGCCAAGGTGGTCCTCGCCGCCCCGACCGGCCGGGCCGCCAAGCGTCTCGCCGAGCTCACCGGCGCCGACGCCTCCACCGTCCACCGCCTCCTGGAGCTGAAGCCCGGCGGCGACGCGGCCTACGACAAGGACCGCCCGCTCGACGCCGACCTGGTGGTGGTCGACGAGGCCTCCATGCTGGACCTGCTGCTCGCCAACAAGCTGGTGAAAGCCGTCCCTCCAGGCGCCCACCTGCTGTTCGTCGGGGACGTCGACCAGCTGCCCAGCGTCGGCGCCGGCGAGGTCCTGCGCGACCTCCTCGCCGACGGCGGCCCGGTCCCCGCGGTGCGCCTCACGCGCGTCTTCCGGCAGGCCCAGCAGTCCGGTGTCGTCACCAACGCGCACCGCATCAACGCCGGACAGCACCCCGTCACCGACGGCATGAAGGACTTCTTCCTCTTCGTCGAGGACGACACCGAGGAGGTCGGCCGGCTCACCGTGGACGTGGCGGCCCGTCGGATTCCGGCCAAGTTCGGCCTCGACCCACGCCGGGACGTCCAGGTGCTCGCGCCCATGCACAGAGGCCCCGCGGGCGCCGGCAACCTCAACGGCCTGCTCCAGCAGGCCATCACCCCGGGCCGCCCCGACCTCGCGGAGAAGCGGTTCGGCGGCCGGGTCTTCCGGGTCGGCGACAAGGTCACCCAGATTCGCAACAATTACGAGAAGGGCACCAACGGTGTCTTCAACGGCACCGTGGGCGTGGTCACCTCGCTCGATCCGGTCGACCAGCGCCTGACCGTGCTGACGGACGAGGACGAGGAGGTGCCGTACGAGTTCGACGAACTGGACGAACTGGCGCACGCGTACGCGGTGACCATCCACCGTTCCCAGGGGAGCGAGTATCCCGCCGTGGTGATCCCGGTCACCACCAGCGCCTGGATGATGCTCCAGCGGAATCTGCTCTACACGGCGGTCACCCGGGCCAGGAAGCTGGTCGTGCTCGTCGGTTCACGCAAGGCGATCGGCCAGGCGGTGCGCACCGTGTCGGCGGGCCGCCGCTGTACGGCGCTGGACTTCCGGCTCGCGGGCCACTGACCCGGGTCAATGCCGAGCCTTCACAAAAAATGATCGATCAAATGAGTCATGTGGGTCACAGAGCTCTTCCGGAAGGGGGTAGGGGAGGGGCAGGATGAGCGAGTTGGCGGCACTCAGTGCCGCCGATACGCCCAACGGCCGACCCCGAGTGCACTCTCCTGCGCCAAATGGGGGATGGTAGAGACAGTCAGGGCAACCTCGAAGAAGAGGCACAACGTCGGTGAGGGATGACGTGAGCGACAACTCTGTAGTAGTGCGGTACGGCGATGGCGAGTACACCTACCCGGTGATCGACAGCACCGTCGGCGACAAGGGCTTCGACATCGGGAAGCTCCGCGCCCAGACCGGTCTGGTCACCCTGGACAGCGGCTACGGCAACACCGCCGCCTATAAATCCGCCATCACCTACCTCGACGGCGAGGCCGGCATCCTCCGGTACCGCGGCTACCCGATCGAGCAGCTGGCCGAGCGCTCCACGTTCCTGGAGGTCGCCTACCTGCTGATCAACGGCGAGCTCCCGACCGTCGACGAGCTCTCCGTGTTCAAGAACGACATCACGCAGCACACCCTGCTGCACGAGGACGTCAAGAACTTCTACCGCGGCTTCCCGCGTGACGCCCACCCGATGGCCATGCTGTCGTCGGTCGTCTCCGCGCTGTCGACGTTCTACCAGGACAGCCACAACCCCTTCGACGAGAAGCAGCGCAACCTCTCGACGATCCGGCTGCTCGCCAAGCTTCCGACGATCGCCGCGTACGCGTACAAGAAGTCGATCGGTCACCCGTTCGTCTACCCGCGCAACGACCTCGGTTACGTCGAGAACTTCCTGCGGATGACCTTCTCGGTCCCCGCGCAGGAGTACGACCTCGACCCGGTCGTCGTCGCCGCCCTCGACAAGCTGCTCATCCTGCACGCCGACCACGAGCAGAACTGTTCGACCTCCACGGTCCGCCTCGTCGGCTCCTCGCAGGCGAACATGTTCGCGTCGATCTCCGCCGGCATCAACGCCCTGTGGGGCCCGCTGCACGGCGGCGCCAACCAGTCCGTCCTGGAGATGCTGGAGGGCATCCAGGCCTCCGGCGGTGACGTCGACACCTTCATCCGCAAGGTGAAGAACAAGGAGGACGGCGTCCGGCTGATGGGCTTCGGCCACCGGGTCTACAAGAACTTCGACCCGCGCGCGAAGATCATCAAGGCGGCGGCGCACGACGTCCTCTCGGCCCTCGGCAAGTCCGACGAGCTGCTGGACATCGCGCTGAAGCTGGAGGAGCACGCGCTCTCCGACGACTACTTCGTCTCGCGCAGCCTCTACCCGAACGTCGACTTCTACACCGGCCTGATCTACCGGGCCATGGGCTTCCCGACCGAGATGTTCACGGTCCTGTTCGCCCTCGGCCGCCTCCCGGGCTGGATCGCCCAGTGGCACGAGATGATCAAGGAGCCGGGCTCCCGCATCGGCCGCCCGCGCCAGATCTACACGGGCGTGGTGGAGCGCGACTTCGTGCCGGTGGAGCAGCGCTGACACCTGCTGCATCGAGGGCGTCGCTTCGGCGGCGCCCGTTGCAGTGGTCGTAGAGACGAAAAAGCGGAAGGCGCCCTGGCGACGGTCCCCCCACGGGCCGGCGTCCAGGGCGCCTTCCCATGTCCCGGTGCGGATTCCCCCCACGGGATCCGGCCGGGCGTCTGAGAGACCAGCGCCTGAATTCGCTGTCTTTCCGGTACTGCTGTCACTGCGGTTGAGCAGAACGAGCGAAACTCCTCGTACTACTCCTGTGTGCGATCTGCCGGGACAACGCACGGTCGGGAGGGCCGCTCAAAGCTTCCCTATGCGCGTGCCCCGGCAACGCATCTCTGAGGAAGTCCCCCAAGACATCCTCAGATGCCAGCCAACGCCCCCCAAGACGTTGCCTGACATCGCCAACTTAGACCTTCGAACCCCTTCGATGGTTACGTTCACATCACTGTGATCTGCGTCTCTTGCATTTGTCCGTTAGGTGCGCAAGAGCCCGGATACGGTGAACGGGACCCAAGCGTAAGGACGATGCGCGAGTCTTGTGAAGAGCTTATGTGAGCGTGGCCTCGGACTCCAGAGGGGCCCGGCAATCGAATCCTCATCGGAAGCTTCGCAGCCGCAGGCTGTTGGTCACCACGAACACCGAGGAGAACGCCATCGCCGCCCCCGCGATCATCGGGTTCAGGAGGCCCGCCGCGGCCAGCGGCAGCGCGGCCACGTTGTAGCCGAAGGCCCACACAAGATTGCCCTTGATCACGGACAGGGTCCGCCGCGAGAGCCGGATCGCGTCCGCGGCCACCCGCAGATCGCCGCGCACCAGCGTCAGATCCCCCGCCTCGATCGCCGCGTCGGTCCCGGTCCCCATGGCGAGCCCCAGGTCGGCGGCGGCGAGCGCGGCCGCGTCGTTGACCCCGTCGCCGACCATCGCGACGACCCGCCCCTCACGCTGCAGCCGCCGTACGGCGTCCACCTTGTCCTCGGGCAGCACCTCGGCGATCACCTCGTCGATCCCGACGGCCCGGGCGACGGATTCGGCCACGACCCGGTTGTCCCCGGTCAGCAGCACCGGTGTGAGCCCCAGCGCCCGCAGTGACCGCACCGCCTGGGCGCTGGTCTCCTTGACCGCGTCCGCGACGGCGAGCACACCGTGCGCCACACCGTCCCACCCGACGACGACAGCCGTACGACCGCCCCGCTCGGCCTCTTCCTTCGCCCGGGCCAGCTCCACGGGCAGCACGTCGAGCAGCCGCCCTACGGCCACCTCGTGGCCCTCCACGCGCCCGCGTACACCCTTCCCGGGCACGTTCTCGAACCGCTCGGCGTCCGGCAGCGGCCCGAAGCGCTCCTCGGCGCCCACGGCGACGGCCCGGGCGACCGGATGCTCGGAGGCGTGCTCCAGGGCGCCCGCGAGCCGCAGTACCTGCTTCTCGTCCGCGTCCTCGGCGACGTAGACCTCTTGGAGCGTCATACGGCCGGTGGTGACCGTGCCGGTCTTGTCCAGGACGACGGTGTCGACGCGCCGCGTGGACTCCAGGACCTCGGGCCCCTTGATGAGGATGCCGAGCTGGGCGCCGCGCCCGGTGCCGACCATGAGCGCGGTCGGCGTGGCCAGACCCAGCGCGCACGGACAGGCGATGATCAGCACGGCGACAGCGGCGGTGAACGCGGCGACGGTGTCCCCGGTGGCACCGAGCCACCCGCCGAAGGTGGCGACCGCGATGAGGATGACCACCGGCACGAAGACCGCCGAGACCCGGTCGGCCAGCCGCTGCACCTCCGCCTTGCCGTTCTGCGCGTCCTCCACCAGCTGTGCCATCCGCGCGAGCCGTGTGTCGGCCCCGACCCGCGTCGCCGCCACGACGATCCGCCCGCCGGCGTTGACGGTCGCACCGGTGACGGCGTCCCCGACACCGACGTCCACCGGCACCGACTCGCCGGTCAGCATGGAGGCGTCCACGGCCGAGGCGCCCTCGACGACGGTGCCGTCGGTCGCGATCTTCTCCCCGGGCCGTACGACGAACCGGTCCCCGACACCCAGCCGCTCCGCCGGAATCCGCACCTCACGCCCGTCCCGCAGCACCGACACGTCCTTGGCGCCGAGGTCCATCAGCGCCCGGAGAGCCGCCCCGGCGTGACGCTTGGCGCGGGCCTCCAGATATCGCCCGAGCAGGATGAAGGCGATCACTCCGGCGGCGACTTCGAGATAGATCGTCGAGGCGCCGTCCATGCCGCCGACGGTGAACTCGAACCGCTCGCGCATCCCCGGCATCCCCGCGTCCCCGAAGAACAGGGCCCACAGCGACCAGCCGAAAGCCGCCAGCGTCCCGACGGAGACCAGGGTGTCCATGGTGGCCGCGCCATGCCGGGTGTTCGTCCAGGCGGCCCGGTGGAAGGGCCACCCGCCCCAGACGACGACGGGCGAGGCGAGCATGAGCGCGAGCCACTGCCAGTTGTCGAACTGGAGGGCGGGGGTCATGGAGAGCAGGATCACGGGGACGGCGAGGGCGACGGAGACGAGAAGCCGACGGCGGAGGGAGACGAGCTCGGAAGCCTCTTCCTGTGCGGGCGGCGAGGGCTTCTCGGCCGTGTAGCCGGTCTTCACGACGGTCGCGATCAGATCGGCGACCTCTACCCCGGCCGGGTAGCTGACCTTGGCCTTCTCGGTCGCGTAGTTGACGGTGGCACTGACCCCGTCCATCCGATTGAGCTTCTTCTCGACCCGAGCAGCGCAAGAGGCACAGGTCATCCCACCGATGACGAGCTCGACTTCGGAAGGTATGGAGGGGGTCATGGTGCAAACTCCGGGGGCGGTGATCAGGGGCGCGGGGCTGTGTCGATATGCGGCTCCGCCGCGTGGGCGCGACAAGCCACGACGAGGCCGTCAGCAGCCCGACGACCTCACGTGGCACTTCATGAGGCCCTTCTCAAGCCTTGCCGACGAGCTCGAACCCAGCCTCGTCCACAGCGGCCCGAACGTCCTCCACGTCGAGCGGCGCCGAAGAAACCACCGTCACCTCCCCGCTGGAAGCGACCGCTGTCACCGAGCTGACCCCGTCGATCTCGGAGATCTCCCCGGAGACGGCCCCCTCGCAGTGTCCGCAACTCATCCCACTCACCTTGTAGACGGCGGTGACGGAGCCGGCGGTGTCGGTCTGAGTGGTCATGTCGTTCTCCTGATGGCTCATGAGAGGTGTGCACGGTCTATGGTGCCCACTCTATACCCCTAGGGGGTATTCCTCCAAGAGGGGTCCCGCGAGGCCAGCGACCGCACCCATGTGACGCCGATCAGCGACACGAACACCAGCAGCCCCACCGAGACCAGCGTGAAGAGATGTCGCTGCTGGTCGGTGGGGTCCGCCAGGTGGCCCTGCGCGAACAGCTCCGTGTGCAGCCGCGTACTGTCCAGCCGTGCCACCAGCCACAGCGCGATCCCGTGTGTCGAGTCCCACAGCGCGTGCAGCAGTGAGACACCCGCATATGTGCCGACGACCGCACCGGTGAACCGGAACCGTCCGTTCACATCGCGACGGCTCAGCAGGACCCCGCCGACGATCGCCGTCCACAGACCGTGCCCGAAGGGGGCGAGTACCCCGCGCAGCATCTCTGTCTCCAACAGGGCCCGCAGGTCGATGCCCTCGGTGGTGACGGCGGCGTTGAAGGCGTACCCGGAGCTCTCCAGGGCCGCGAAACCGAAGCCGACGGTGGCGCCGAGCACGAGCCCGGCCCGCATCCCGCGCAACCGCGGCTGCCTGCGCAGCACGAACATCAGCGCGCCCAGCTTCACGGCCTCCTCGACGAGCCCGACGCCGACGAACATCCACAGGGACGGGCGCAGCAGATAGGACTCCATCGCCGAGGCGCCGAGCACGCCCAGGGTGCCGCCGGTCAGGAAGCAGCCGAGGATCACACTGACGCCGAGATCACGGCCGTGCCGCTCGTACGCCCACAGCACGAACGTCACCGGCACCACGAAGCTGCCGAGCAGGATCAGCGTCGGCAGCAGGGTGGTGTTCCTCGTCGCATAGGTGACGACCGTGGTCAGCGCCCACAGCGTGAGCCCGCCCCACAGGCAGTGCCGCCACAACCCCGCGCGGATCTGCGGATACGTCGGCGGCGGCTTCTGCGGTCCGGGGATGCGGGCCTGCGGCGCGCCAGGCGACGGCGAGTAGGTCACGGCGAATCCCCTCGTAATGGTGCAGGGAGGATTTAGCGGAACCTCATGTTAGATACGCCACATGTCGCAGTCCGGGACGCTCATCCTGATCATGTCCATCGCCGTCCTGGCGCCTTTGCCGGCGTACGGAGTGGCGCGATGGCTGCCCGTGCCGCTCGTCATCTTCGAGATCCTGCTGGGCATCCTGGTCGGCCCGGACGTGCTGGGCTGGGCGGGCGACGGCCAGGTCATCGACACGCAGTCGAACCTCGGCCTGACGATGCTCATCTTCCTCGCGGGCTACGAGATCGAGTTCGGCAAGGTCCGCGGGGACACCCTGAAGCGCGCCCTGTGGGCATGGGGCACCGCGCTGGCGCTGGGGCTCGGCGTGGCCACCCTGCTGACGGACTGGTCGCGCTGCTGACGGACTGGTCGCGGGGCGTCTACATCGGTACGGCCCTCACCAGCACCGCCCTCGGCACGGTCCTGCCCGTGCTGCGGGACGCCGGGGATCTGAAGTCCCGGTTCGGCTCGGTGATGATGGCCTTCGGTGCGGTGGGGGAGTTCGGGCCGGTCATCGCCATGGCGCTGCTGCTGAGCGGCCGTTCGCCAGGGCGCTCGGCGGCGCTGCTCGCCGCGTTCGCCCTGCTGGCGGCCGGTGCGGTGTGGTGGGCGCTGCGTCCGAGGCCGGCGTGGTTCTCCCGGGTGATCGCGAAGACCCTGCACAGCAGTGGGCAGTTCGCCGTACGGCTGGTCGTGCTGCTGCTCGCTGTGATGCTCGGCATCTCGGGGGCGCTCGGCGCCGACACCCTGCTCGGGGCCTTCGCCGCCGGGCTGATCACCCGTCTGATGCTGCACGGGGCGGCCCCGGAGCGCGCGGGTCCGGTCCTGGAGAAGGTCCAGGCGATGGGGTTCGGCTTCCTCGTGCCGGTGTTCTTCGTCGTCACCGGCATCGAGTTCGACCTGCACGCACTCCTGTCCGGCGGCTGGGCGCTGCTGCTCCTGCCGGTCATCCTGCTGCTGTTCCTGGTGATCCGCGGGGGTCCGGTGTACGTCCTCGCCCCGCGCGATCTCCTGCGACGGGACCGGCGCGCCCTCACCCTCCTCGCGTCGACCGCGCTGCCGCTGGTCGTGGCGATCACCACCATCGGGGTCGACGACAAGGTGCTGAAGTCGGCGGACGGTGCGGCCCTGGTCGGGGCCGCGATGGTGTCGGTGCTGGTGTTCCCACTGGTGGCGCTGAGGCTGCGGCTGCGAGGGGAGCGGACGCCCGAGCCGGTCGGGGAGTCGCTCACGGAGTCGGAGTCGTGGTGAGACCCGGTCTGCCGAGCCGGTCGCCGACGAGTGGGTCGAGATAGCCGACCAGCGCGTTCTTCACTTCCCGGACGTACGCGTCCCGCTCGGCGCCCTCGTGGGCGAGGATCAGCTCCAGGCCCGCCTTGTAGATGCCCAGGACCATGTGGGCGGTGCGGTTGACGTCGGCGGGGGCCGCCTCCGGCAGGAGTGAGGTCATCAGCGTTTCGAGGCGTCTGATGACGCCCGCGTGCAGCGCGTCGTGGTCCTCGGCCATCCGGCCGGGGATGTCCGGGCCGTGCATCAGGGCGAAGAACACCGGATGGTCGCAGTTGAAGGCGATGAACCGGTCCACGGCGGCACCGACCACCTCCTCCAGCGGCGTGGCGGGGTCGACCGGGGCGAGCGCCTCGCCGTACGCCGTCTGCATCTCGTGCACGAGCCGGCCGCCGAGCTCGATCGCGATCGCTTCCTTGTTCGGGAAGAACTGGTAGAGCGTGCCGGGCGACACCCCGGCCTCGCGGGCGATGGCGTTGGTGCTGGCCGCGGTGTAGCCCGTGGTCGTGAACACGGTGGCCGCCGCCTCCAGCAACTGGGCGATCCGGCGCTCGCCGCGCGCCTGACGGCGGCGCGGCTGCTCCTTCTCCTCGTTCTCGGGCACGCGTTATCCCCAGTTCTCCGCACACGGTTGACAAACACGAGCGGCCGCTCGCATTCTGGAAATGCGAGCGATCTCTCGTGTTTTGCATTCTACGGTTTCCACGGTGAAGGGGACACCGCACCATGACCGAAGTCAACAGCCCACCCCGGGTCGGCCGATGGACCCGCATCGTCACCGCCCGGCCCAGGTTGTCGCTGCTCGCGGCCCTGGTACTCACAGTCCTCGCCGTGCTGGCCGGCAGCGGGGTCGCCGATCGTCTGGGCGCGGGCGGCTGGGAGGACCCGGCCGCGGAGTCCACGTATGCCACCAAGGCGCTGGAGCGCGAGTTCCCGGCGTCCCAGCCCAACCTCCTGCTGCTCGTCGACGCGGGCGGCACCTCGGTGGACGACCCGGCGGTGGCCGCGGAGGCCAACCGCCTCACCGCGCGCCTGACCGCGGAGCCGGGCGTCACAGGAGTCGGCTCCTACTGGTCCGCCAAGTCACCGGCCCTGCGCGCCGAGGACGGCCGCGAGGCACTGATCGCCGCCCGCATCACGGGCGACGAGAAGCAGATGGGCGAGACCCTCGACCGCATCGCCCCCTCCCTCCGGGGCACGCACGGACCGGTCGAGGTCGAGATCGGCGGCGTCGTCGCGGTGCGGCACGAGATGCAGACGATCATCCAGGAGGACCTCACCCGGGCCGAGATGATCGCCCTGCCGATCACCCTCCTGCTGCTGGTGATGGTCTTCGGCAGCGCGATCGCCGCCCTGCTGCCGCTCGGCATCGGCATCGTCGCGATCCTCGGGACCAACGCCGTGCTGCGCGGTCTGACCGAGTTCACCGATGTCTCCGTCTTCGCGATGAACCTCACCACGGCCCTCGGACTGGGCCTGGCCATCGACTACGCACTGTTCATCGTGCGCCGCTTCCGGGAGGAACTCGCCACCGACGCGGACCCGTTGACGGCGGTCGCCACCACCCTGCGCACAGCGGGCCGCACCGTCCTCTTCTCCGCCCTCACGGTCGCGGTCTCCCTGGCGGCGATGCTCCTCTTCCCGCAGTACTTCCTGCGCTCGTTCGCCTACGCCGGCATGGCGGTCGTCCTCCTCGCCGCGGCCGCCGCCCTGATCCTGCTCCCGGCCGCCCTGGTCCTGCTGGGGCACCGGGTCAACTCCCTGGACCTGCGCCGGCTGTTCCGGCGCGGGCGGCCGTCCTCGACGGACCCGGGGACCGGCTGGGCCCGCACGGCGAACCTCGTGATGCGCCGCGCCCCGTTCTTCGCGCTGGGCACCACAGCCGTCCTCGTCCTGCTGGGACTCCCTTTCCTGGGCGTGAAGTTCGGCACCGCGGACGACCGCCAGCTGCCCGCCTCCGCCGAGTCCCACGTCGTCCAGCAGCACCTCCGCGACGGCTTCCCGGGCAGCCCCGGCGGCGGCCTCGAAGTACTCGCCGAGGGGAAGGCGACGCCGGCGCAGTACGCCGCCTACAAGGAGCGGATCGCGACCCTTCCCGGGGTCCAGCGGGTCGACGGCCCGCTGGTGAAGGCCGACTCGGCGTACTTCACGGTCCAGCCCAGGGGTGAGGCGGTGGACGACGAGGCCCAGCACCTGGTCGGCGAACTGCGCGCCACCAAGGCCCCCTTCGACACCAAGGTGACGGGCACGGCAGCCGTCCTGGTCGACTCCAAGCACGCGATAGGAGACCGCCTGCCGTGGGCTGCCGCCTTCATAGCGGCAGTCACTCTCCTGTTGGTCTTCCTGCTGACGGGAAGCATCCTGATCCCGATCCAGGCGGTCCTTCTCAACGCTCTCAGCCTGACGGCGATGTTCGGCGCGGTGGTCTGGGTCTTCCAGGACGGCCACCTCTCCAGCCTCCTCGGCTTCACCAGCCCGGGCTCCATCGAGACCACCCTCCCGGTCCTGATGTTCTGCGTTGCCTTCGGTCTCTCCATGGACTACGGCGTCTTTCTCCTCTCCCGCATCAAGGAGGAGTACGACAGGACGGGCGACCACGAGGAGGCGGTCCGCCACGGCCTGCAGCGCACCGGAGGCCTGATCACAGCGGCGGCCGTCATCCTGGCGGTGGTGATGGTGGCGATAGGCACATCGAGGGTGACCAACACGAAGATGCTGGGCCTGGGCATCGCGCTGGCGGTCCTGATGGACGCGATGATCATCCGCAGCCTGCTGGTCCCGGCAGTGATGAGGCTGACGGGACGGGCGACGTGGTGGGCACCGAAAGCTTTGCAGCGCTTCCACGAACGGTTCGGTCTGAGCGAGGGGGAAGTGAACCCACCCAGGGGCGCGGGGCTGTATCGATATGCGGCTCCGCCGCGGGGCGCGACCAGCCACGATGGACCCGCAGACGACAACGGCGACGGGATGGCAGATGCGAGCGGTTCTCTTCGAACAATACGGCGAACCTCTGGAGGTACGTGAGGTCCCCGACCCCCGGCCGGCCCCCCACGGAGTCATCGTCCGCGTAGAAGCCACCGGCCTCTGCAGAAGCGACTGGCACGGCTGGCAGGGCCACGACCCCGACATCACCCTCCCGCACGTACCAGGCCATGAACTCGCCGGCGTGATCGAGTCGGTCGGCACCAGCGTGAGCGCCTGGCGCCCCGGCGACCGAGTGACCGTCCCCTTCGTCTGCGCCTGCGGCACCTGCCCCTCCTGCGCGTCCGGCGACCACCAGATCTGCGAGCGCCAGACACAGCCCGGCTTCACCCACTGGGGCTCGTTCGCCCAGTACGTGGCGCTGGACCACGCCGACGTGAACCTGGTGACCGTGCCGGAGGACATGTCCTTCACCACCGCGGCCTCCCTGGGCTGCCGTTTCGCCACGGCGTTCAGGGCGGTGGTCCAGCAGGGCAGGGTCTCCGCGGGGGAGTGGGTCGCGGTGCACGGCTGCGGCGGCCTGGGCCTGTCCGCGGTGATGATCGCGGCTGCTTCGGGGGCCAGGGTGGTGGCAGTGGACGTGTCTCCTCAGGCCCTCGCCCTGGCAAGGAAGTTCGGCGCGGCGGAGTGCGTGGACGCCACCGGCGGGAAGGACACCTCGGCGGCGATCCGCGACCTCACCGGCGGCGGCGCTCATCTCTCCCTGGACGCTCTCGGCTCACCGGCCACCTGCGCCGCCTCGGTCAACTCCCTGCGCCGCCGCGGCCGGCACATCCAGGTCGGTCTGCTGCCCTCGCCGGACGGCACGACCCCGGTCCCGATGGCCCGCGCGATCGCCCTGGAACTGGAACTCCTCGGCAGCCACGGCATGGCCGCCCACACCTACCCGCCGATGCTGGAGCTGGTCAGGTCGGGTGCCCTGCGACCCGACCTGCTGGTCACGTCCACGATCACACTGGACGCCACCCCTGACGCCCTCGCCGCGATGGGGACGACTCCCGGAGCGGGGGTGACGGTCATCGAGCCGTGGAGCTGAGGGCGGCCCAGTCGCGGTCGAGGATGCCCATGACCACCCAGTCCACCCACTCGCCGTCCCGCAGATCGGCCTCCCGGCGCACCCCTTCGACCACGAACCCGACCTTCTCGTAGACCCGCAGGGCGCGGGGGTTGTGGCCGTAGGACTCCAACTCGATCCGGTGCAACCCGAGTTGCTCGAAGCCGTACCCGACAACAAGGCGGGTGGCCTCGGTGCCGAGCCCCCGCCCGCGACCCCCGGGGCCGATGAGTGTGCGGAAGGTACAACTGCGGGCGTGGGCGTCCCACTCGTACAGGACGACCTCGCCGACCAGTTCGCCGGTGACGCGGTCGGTGACGGCGAGGTCGAGCCGGTCGGGCTGCTCGGACCGGGAGCCGTACCAGGACCGCAGCCGCTCCGGGGTGAGTTCGGCGGCGGGCGGGCCGGTGAAGCGAAGGACCTCGGGGTCCTCGATGATCTCCGCCATGCCCTCGGCGTCCGCCTCGGTGAACGGCCGCAGCACAGCTTTGTCGCCGGTCAGCACGGGCTTGACGGAGAAGTCGCTCATCCGGCGACTGTGTCAGACGCCGACTCCTCGCGGGTCCTGTTTTTCGTCGGATCGAGCGGGTGCCCGCGCCCGGCACAGGCACCCGAAGCGGCCGGGCCGGCCGGTCTCAGTCCTCTCTTCGCCCCCGGTTGCCCGGCCTGGACGCGACCCACGCGCGCACGGTGCCCGCGTACCAGAAGGGCTTGCCGCCCTCGACATGGTCGGGCGGCGGCAGTAGCCCGTGCTTGCGGTACGACCGTACGGTGTCCGGCTGCACACGGATGTGCGCCGCGATCTCCTTGTACGACCAGAGCCTTCGGTCGGTCATGTGGTGCACCTCCCCGCGCGCACCGCGGCGGCGGCCGGGAACGGCCGTCGGGGGTACCGGGCGCTGCGCTGGCGATCACAAAGCCTGTGCCTCGTGAACGACTTACGGTGGCCGTGAGTCAGTGCCTGTGTGCCGGGTGTGACAGGGAGCCCGCGTATACGCGACATGTGTGACACGGAGGGGGAGTTTGTGACAGAGGTGACGCAAAGGCGTACGCGGGCGTAAGGGCGCGGCGCGTTGACTTATGGCACGAGGTCGCGGTTGAGGAGCCCCGCCTGCTCTCGCGCGGAGTCGGGTGCGAGCGGTACACACCCGGGCCCGCCGAGGAGGACCTCGCTCGCGCAGCTTCCTTCCAGCAGCCCCCAGCGGCTGAGGCGGGCCCGCTCCTCGGTGTCCAACTCACCCACGCTGTCGTAGTCCACCAGCCGCTCGACCTCCAAGGCCCCGAGCACCCGCATCTGCTTGCGGAAGACCCGTATCGGCAGGATCCGGTCGACGGGCCGGACCCCCGCCCGCGCGAAGCTCGGCATCGAGGTGTGAGCTCCCCCGAAGAGCACGGTCGGCGGTTCGCCCACGCATTTCGCCAGGGTGGGCCGGACCCGCTGCGCCGGGCCCGGCCCACCGGCTCCCCCCGGACGTCCCCCGGATCGACCGGCTGGACGCACACAGCCTGCGATCAGGCGAGCCTGTCGGTCTTGGAGAAATCCGCACTCCGTCCCGGCGTACCGGACGTGAGGACCAGGCTCGTCGCCTCACCGTCCATCCGGTCCCCGGGCGGGGCGGCGGTGATCGGCAGTCGCCGGGCCGTGGTGAACTCCCGTGGGGTACACCCCGTCATCGCCTTGAACTCGCCGCTCAGATGCGCCTGGTCGTAGTACCCGCAGGCCGCCGCGGTCTCCGCCTGCCCGTGTCCCGCGGCGAGCAGCCGCCGGGCCCGCTGCAACCGCAGGACTCTCGCCGCCGCCTTGGGTCCCAGCCCGATCTGCTCCCGGAACCGGTTCTCCAGCTGCCGCACACTCCACCCCACCTCCTCGGCGAGCCGTCGCACCGGTATGACCCCACCGGTCCGCACGAGCTCCGCCCACGCCCGCACCACCCGCCCCGAGCAGGGAGTACCGGCCTGCGACCACCGTGTGAACACCTCGTCCAGCAGCCGGAACCGCTCCTCCCAGGACGGCAACGCGGCCAGCGCCCCGGCGAGTTCACCGACCCGCCGGTCCAGGGAGTGGGGGCGTACGTCGGGGTCGACGGTGCGATTGGCGAGCTCGTACTGGGGAGTGCCGAAGAGGGTGAACGCGGCCCAGGGAGCCAACATCACCTCGACACCGGAGAGCCGTCCCCCGTGCTCACCGACGGCGGGCGTGGTGGTGGGGCCGCAGTAGACGGAGACGAGGGTGTCGGGGGCCCGTCCCGCCCGACTGATCCGCACGGGCTGATCGAACCCCAGCAACAAGGTGGCGGCCCCGACCGGCGTCTCGAGCCGCCGCCGGGGCCGATCCATGGCCAGCCGAACCCCGCGATAGCTGAGCACCCCGGGCCGCAACCGGGGATGAGGCGTCCCGAGGGCGAACTCCCAGGACCCGTCGACTCCGTACCCAGAGCGAATGAGCACCATGGGTACCACTATGCCGACGGTGGGGGAACCTACCCAGGGGCGCGGGGAACTGCGCGACCAGCCCCCACACCCCCGCAGACGAGCGACTACGCCCCGCAAGACCTCAAGAACGCCCGAGTCCGCTGAGCAATCGGCAACGGCGCATCCGGCGCACACGGATACATGTCCTGCTCGACGATCGCGAACAGATCCACGTCCAGCCCCGCGGCAGCCTCCAGCACAGGACCGAGCGCCGGCACACCGGACGGCGGCTCACACATCACACCCTGAGCCACAGCCGGCCCGAACGGCGTCCCCTTCGAGCGCACGTCCGCCAGGATCTCCGGATCCACCTGCTTGAGGTGCAGGTAGCCGATCCGCGACCCGTACGTCTCGATCAGCTTGACGCTGTCGCCGCCGCAGTACGCGTAGTGCCCGGTGTCCAGGCACAGCGACACCAGGGAGGAGTCCGTCGCGTCCAGGAACCGGACCACGTTCTCCTCGCTGTCGATGTGGGTGTCGGCATGCGGATGGACGACGATCTGGAGGCCGTACTCGTCCTTCACCCGCTGCCCGAGCCGCTCGGTCAGCGAGCTGAGGTTGCGCCACTGCTCGGGCGTGAGCGTGTCGGACTCCAGCACCTCACCCGTCTTGTCGTCCCGCCAGAACGACGGGATCACGACCAGGTGCTTGGCACCCATGGCCTGCGCGAGCACCGCGTTGTCCGCGACATGCGCCCAGGTCTTCTCCCACACGGCCTCGCCGTGGTGCAGGCCGGTGAAGACGGTGCCCGCGGACACCTTCAGGCCACGCCGGGAGACCTCCTCGGTGAGGACCGTGGGATCGGTCGGCAGATACCCGTACGGCCCCAGCTCGATCCACTCGTAGCCGGAGTCCGCGACCTCGTCGAGGAAGCGCTGCCAGGGGACCTGCTGGGGGTCGTCGGGGAACCACACACCCCAGGAGTCGGGAGCCGAGCCGATCCGGATGCGGGACAGTGAGGGCTGAGGTGCGGCTGTCATGCCGGTCAGCTTCGGTTCGGACAGCAAGCGCTGTCAAGGTCTCGTCCGAATGTCTGGACAAAACATTGACAGGGCTCGCCGTCCGGGGCTACAAACGCCCAGAGAGCCGACGCAGGTACGAAGGGAAGCCGATGGCGTACGACCTGATCACCATGGGGCGGATCGGTGTGGACCTGTATCCACTCCAGACCGGTGTCCCGCTGCCGCAGGTGACGTCCTTCGGCAAGTTCCTGGGGGGCTCGGCGACGAACGTCGCGGTCGCTGCGGCACGCCTGGGACGGCGGACCGCGGTGATCACCCGCACCGGCGACGACCCCTTCGGTGCCTATCTGCACGAGGCCCTCCAGGGCTTCGGCGTGGACGACCGCTGGGTCACCCCGGTCCCCGGCCTGCCGACCCCCGTCACCTTCTGCGAGGTCTTCCCGCCGGACGACTTCCCGCTGTACTTCTACCGGCAGCCCAAGGCCCCGGACCTGGAGATCGACGCCCACGAGCTGGGCCTAGACGCGATCCGCGAGGCGAGCGTCTTCTGGGTCACCGGCACCGGCCTGAGCGAGGAGCCCAGCCGTACGGCGACGCTCGCGGCCCTCGCCCACCGGGCCAAGGCCGGCACCACGGTCTTCGACCTGGACTGGCGCCCGATGTTCTGGAGCGCCCCGGCCACGGCCCGCCCCTTCTACGAAGAGGCCCTGCGCCACACCACCGTCGCCGTCGGCAACCTCGACGAGGTCGAGGTCGCGACCGGCGTACGCGAGCCGCACGCCGCCGCCCGCGCCCTCCTGGACGCCGGTGTCGAACTGGCGGTCGTCAAGCAGGGCCCCAAGGGCGTCCTCGCCGTCAACAGCAAGGGCGAGTCCGCCGAGGTCCCGCCCCTGCCCGTGAACGTCCTCAACGGCCTCGGCGCCGGTGACGCCTTCGGCGGCTCCCTCGTCCACGGCCTCCTCGAAGGCTGGGACCTGGAGAAGATCATGAGTCACGCCAACGCGGCCGGCGCCATCGTCGCCTCCCGTCTGGAGTGCAGCTCGGCGATGCCGACCACCGACGAGATCGAGAGCGCGATCGCGGCGGGAGCGGTTCTGTGAGCGTCGACATCGCGGAACTCGTCCGCCTGCGCGCCGAACGCCCCGAGGCGATCGCCGAAGCCGCCGCCCGCCGTCCCCGGCGCCCCCTCCTGGGCGACAGCGGCCGTCTGATGATCGTCGCCGCCGACCACCCCGCCCGGGGCGCGCTCGGCGTCGGCGGCAACCGGATGGCCATGGCCAACCGCGCCGAACTGCTGGAACGCCTGGTCCTCGCGCTGTCCCGCCCCGGTGTGGACGGGGTCCTCGCGACCGCCGACATCCTCGACGACCTGCTCCTCCTCGGCGCCCTCGACGGCAGGGTCGTCATGGGCTCGATGAACCGCGGCGGCCTCCAGGGCGCCAGCTTCGAGCTCGACGACCGCTTCACCGGCCACCGCCCCGAGGACATGGAGCGCCTCGGCTTCGACGCCGGCAAGCTGCTGCTCCGCATCGACTACGACGACCCGGGCTCCCTCACCACCATGGAGTCCACGGCCCGCGCCATCGACGACATGGCCGCACGCCGACTCCCCGTCTTCGTCGAGCCGTTCATCAGCGGCCGGACCACCGAGGGCAAGGTCAGGAACGACCTGTCCGCCGAGGCCGTCACCAAGTCGATCGCCATCGCCTCGGGTCTGGGCGGCAGTTCGGCCTACACCTGGCTCAAGGTCCCGGTCTGCGACAACCCCGACGACATGGGCGAGGTCATGGCTGCCTCCACGCTGCCCGCCGTACTGCTCGGCGGCGAGGTCGGCGACGACCAGGACGGCGCGTACGAGAAGTGGCGCGGCGCCCTGCAACTGCCCACCGTGCGCGGCCTGGTGGTCGGCCGTTCGCTGCTGTACCCGGCGGACGGCGACGTGGCCGCCGCCGTGGACACCGCCGTAGGACTGCTGTGAGGGCCGCCGCATGACACAGAACGAGCTGTACGTCCCCAAGGGCGCCTCGACCAACGCCCAGTACACGGTGGACATCGACCCCAAGCGGGCCGGCTGGACCCACAGCAGCCTGCGCATCGTCGAGCTGGCGCCCGGGGGCACGCACACCTTCACCACCGGTGACAGCGAGTGGATCGTGCTTCCGCTGGAAGGCGGCTGTACCGTCCACGTAGGTAGTGGAGAGTTCCAACTCCTGGGCCGGGAAAGCGTGTTCGCCGGAGTCTCGGACTTCGCGTACGTGCCCCGGGACGCCCAGGCATCGATCGCCTCCGGCGCGGGAGGCCGCTTCGCCCTGGCAGGAGCGAAGTGCGAGCGACGACTCCCCGCCCGCTACGGCCCCGCGCCGGAGGTCCCCGTCGAGGAACGCGGCAGCGGCACCCAGTTGCGGCATGTGCGCAACTTCGCCTCCGCCGACGCCTTCGACTGCGACAAGCTCATCGCCGTCGAGGTCATCACACCCGGCGGCAACTGGTCCTCGTACCCGCCGCACAAGCACGACGAGAACCGGCCCGGCATCGAAGCCGAGCTGGAGGAGATCTACTACTTCGAGATCGACGGCCCGAACGGTTTCGGCTATCAGCGCGTATCTCCCTCCCGTGAGGGCGGTTCCGACGTCCTCGCCGAGGTCCGCTCCGGCGACGCCGTGCTCGTCCCCGACGGCTGGCACGGTCCGTCCATCGCCCAGCCCGGCCACGACATGTACTACCTGAACGTCATGGCGGGACCGGGTGAGACGCGGGAGTGGCGGATCTGCTTCCACCCGGACCACACCGAGGGGTACCGATGACGATCCGCCTGACCGTCGCGCAAGCGCTGGTCCGCTTCCTCGCCGCCCAGTACACCGAACGCGACGGCGTACGGCAGCGGTTGATCTCCGCGACCTGGGGCATTTTCGGCCACGGCAACGTGGCCGGGCTCGGCCAGGCATTGGTCGAGTACGGCGACGAGATGCCCTTCCACCAGGGCCGCAACGAGCAGTCCATGGTGCACGCGGCCGTCGGCTACGCACGTCAGTCGAACCGCCTCTCCACCCACGCGGTGACGACCTCGATCGGCCCGGGCGCCACCAACCTGGTGACGGGCGCGGCCCTCGCGACCATCAACCGCCTCCCGGTCCTGCTCCTCCCCGGTGACATCTTCGCCACCCGTGTCGCCGACCCGGTCCTCCAGCAGCTGGAGGTCCCGTACGCCGGTGACATATCGGTCAACGACAGCCTGCGCCCGGTGTCGAAGTACTTCGACCGCGTGACCAGGCCGGAAGCCCTGATACCGGCCGCCCTCCAGGCCATGCGCGTCCTCACCGACCCCGTCGAGACCGGCGCCGTCACCCTCGCGCTTCCCCAGGACGTCCAGGCCGAGGCCTACGACTGGCCGGACGAGTTCTTCGCCGAGCGCACCTGGGTCGTACGACGTCCGGGTGCCGATCCCACCGAACTCGCCGAAGCGATCAGGGCGATCAGGTCGGCTCAGCGGCCCCTCGTCATCGCCGGCGGCGGAGTCCACCACAGCCGCGCCGAGGAGGCCCTCGCCGAGTTCGCGAGCGCCACCGGCATCCCGGTCGCCTCCACCCAGGCCGGCAAGGGCTCCCTGCGCCACGACCACCCCCAGGACGTCGGCGGCGTCGGCCACACCGGCACCGCCACCGCCAACGAACTGGCCCGCCAGGCCGACCTGGTGATCGGCGTCGGCACCCGCTACACCGACTTCACGACGGCCTCCGGCACCCTGTTCACCGGTGACGGCGTCCGTTTCCTCAACCTCAACATCGCCTCCTTCGACGGCCACAAGCTCGCCGGGATGCCGCTGGTCGCGGACGCCCGCAGCGGCCTGACGGAGCTCACCGAGGCACTCCAGATGCACGCCCACCGCGTCACGGGCACGTACGTCGACGAGTACACGCTCGACAAGGAGCGCTGGGAGCAGCGCGTCGACGCCTGCTACGAGGCCGACGAGCCCGACATCAGGCCGACCCAGCCGCAGGTCCTCGGCGCCCTGGACGCCCTGGTCGACGAGTCCGACGTGATCATCAACGCGGCCGGCTCCCTCCCCGGCGACCTGCACAAGCTGTGGCGCGCCCGGTCGAGGGACCAGTACCACCTGGAGTACGGCTACTCCTGCATGGGCTACGAGATCCCGGCCGCCATCGGTGTGAAGATGGCCGCCCCCGACCGCAACGTCTGGGCGCTGGTCGGCGACGGCACGTACCTGATGATGCCGACGGAGATCGTCACGGCCGTACAGGAGGGCATCGCCATCAAGCTTCTCCTGATCCAGAACCACGGCTACGCCTCCATCGGCGGCCTGTCCGAGTCGGTCGGCGGCGAGCGGTTCGGCACCGCCTACCGCTACCAGTCCGACGACGGCACCTACACGGGCGCCCCGCTGCCCGTGGACCTGGCCGCCAACGTGGCCAGCCTCGGTATGCGCGTGCTGCGCGCGAAGACCGTACGAGACCTCCGCGCCGCACTCGAAGAGGCGCGGGCCGCCGACACTCCCACATGTGTCTACGTCGAGACCGAAACGGCAGACACAGTGTCGGGCGCGCCTCCGGCGCAGGCCTGGTGGGATGTTCCTGTGGCCGAGACCGCGACGCGCGCGTCCGCGGTGAAGGCCCGCGAGCTGTACGAACGGCACGTCTCAACCCGACGCCGCCATCTCTGAAAGGGAGTACTCGGTCATGACGAAGATCGTCAACCACTGGATCGGCGGCAAGACCGTCGAGGGCGCGTCGGGGAACTACGGGCCGGTCACCGACCCGGCGACCGGCGCGGTCACCACCAACGTGGCGTTCGCCTCGGTCGACGAGGTCGACGCCGCCGTAGCCGCCGCCAAGGACGCGTTCGCGACCTGGGGCACCTCGTCGCTCGCCAAGCGGACCACGATCCTGTTCCGCTTCCGGGCCCTGCTTGAGGCGAACCGGGACGCGATCGCCGAGCTGATCACCGCCGAGCACGGCAAGGTGCACAGCGACGCGCTCGGCGAGGTCGCGCGCGGCCTGGAGATCGTCGACCTGGCGTGCGGGATCACCGTGCAGCTGAAGGGCGAGCTGTCGACGGAGGTCGCGAGCCGCGTCGACGTCTCCTCGATCCGCCAGCCGCTCGGTGTCGTCGCGGGCATCACGCCGTTCAACTTCCCGGCGATGGTCCCGATGTGGATGTTCCCGATCGCCATCGCGACCGGCAACACCTTCGTGCTGAAGCCGTCCGAGAAGGACCCGTCGGCCTCCATCAAGATCGCCGAGCTGCTGGCCGAGGCCGGTCTGCCCGACGGTGTCTTCAACGTCGTCCACGGCGACAAGGTGGCCGTCGACCGCCTCCTGGAGCACCCGGACGTCAAGGCCGTCTCCTTCGTCGGCTCGACCCCGATCGCCCGCTACATCCACACCACGGCCTCCGCGAACGGCAAGCGCGTCCAAGCCCTCGGCGGCGCCAAGAACCACATGCTGGTCCTGCCGGACGCCGACCTGGACGCGGCGGCCGACGCCGCCGTCTCCGCCGCCTACGGTTCCGCGGGCGAGCGCTGCATGGCGATCTCCGCGGTCGTGGCCGTCGGCTCCATCGGCGACGAGCTCGTCGAGAAGATCCGCGAGCGTGCCGAGAAGATCAAGATCGGCCCCGGCAACGACCCGACCTCCGAGATGGGCCCGCTCATCACGAAGGTGCACCGCGACAAGGTGGCGTCCTACGTCACGGGCGCGGCGGCCGAGGGCTGCGAGGTCGTCCTGGACGGCTCCGGCTTCACGGTCGAGGGCTTCGAGGACGGCCACTGGATCGGCATCTCCCTCCTCGACAAGGTCCCGACCACGGCGAAGGCCTACCAGGACGAGATCTTCGGCCCGGTCCTGACCGTGCTGCGCGTCGACACCTACGACGAGGGCATCGCCCTCATCAACGCCTCGCCGTTCGGCAACGGCACCGCGATCTTCACCCGGGACGGCGGCGCCGCCCGTCGCTTCCAGCTGGAGGTCGAGGCCGGCATGGTCGGCGTGAACGTCCCGATCCCGGTCCCGGTCGGCTACCACTCCTTCGGCGGCTGGAAGGACAGCCTGTTCGGCGACCACCACATCTACGGCAACGACGGCACGCACTTCTACACCCGCGGCAAGGTCGTCACCACCCGCTGGCCCGACCCGGCCGACGGCCCGACGGGCGTGGACCTGGGCTTCCCGCGCAACCACTGAGTCCTGTGGCGAGGGGGGCGGCCGTGCACCGGCCGCCCCCCTCGCTGTCGCGTCAGCCGAGGTGGTCGAAGGAGCCGACCGTGCCGTCGGCCAAGTCCGCGGTCAGCCGTCCTCCCAGTTCCGCCAGCAGGGCTGGCCAGGCCAGCACCCCGCCACGACCGTTGTGGTGGAGCCGGAGTGGCCGTTCGACGACGTCTGGCCGGTGCCGGTCGAGGCGATGCCGACGGCTGTGGCGATCAGGGCGGTGGTGGCCACGGCCAGGGGCAGGGCCTTGGTGATGAGTCGTTGCATCGCTGCGTTGATCCTTTCGCGCAGTGGGGGTTGCGATAGATCATCAGCTTGTGTGATCAGTGACCCCCGAGTCAATGTGAACTTTCAAGCAATTCGGCGTCCTACCGCGCCCGCAGTACACCGCACCCGCCCCGTACTCCGGTGGGATGGCCCGCAGTTCACCCCCCGGTCGATAACTCACCGACAGCTCCACCCCGTACCGTTGACGCATGGATCTTCGACGCCCCCGGAAGCCGCGTCGGCGCTGGATCGCCGCCGCGGCCTCCGTCGTCGTCCTAGCCGCTGCCGGGACATGGACGGCCGCCGCCTCTGACGACCCACCCCCGGTACACCGCACGAACCAGATCATGGCGATCGACGGCGTCCGCATCGACACCTCGTACTTCACGACGCCCGGCACCGAAAGGCGCCCCGCGGTCCTCATAGGCCACGGCTTCGGCGGCAACAAGAACGACGTACGCCGACAAGCCGAAGACCTCGCGAGAGGCGGCTACGCGGTCCTCACCTGGTCCGCCCGAGGCTTCGGAAAGTCGACGGGCAAAGTCGGCCTCAACGACCCCGACGCCGAGGTCGCCGACGTCAGGAAGCTGATCGACTGGCTGGCGAAGCAACCCCAGGTCCAGCTCGACAAGCCCGGCGACCCCCGGGTCGGCGTGACGGGCGCGAGCTACGGCGGCGCGATCTCCCTCCTCGCCGCCGGCTACGACAGCCGCGTGGACGCCATCGCCCCCGCGATCACGTACTGGAACCTCTCGGACGCCCTGTTCCCGAACGGCGTCTTCAAGAAGCTCTGGGCCGGTATCTTCGTCAACTCCGCGGGCGGCTGCGACAAGTTCGAGCCGCAGATCTGCGCGATGTACGAGCGCGTCGCCGAGTCCGGCACCCCGGACGCCCAGGCCGAGAAGATGCTGGAGGAGCGCTCCCCGTCGGCCGTCGCCAAGAACATCAAGGTCCCCACGCTCCTGATGCAGGGCCAGACGGACTCCCTCTTCCCGCTGAACCAGGCCGACGCCGCCGCGAAGGCGATCCGCGCCAACGGCGCCCCCGTGGACGTCGACTGGATCGCGGGCGGTCATGACGGCGGCGACATGGAGACGAGCCGTATCCAGGGCCGGGTGGCCACCTGGTTCGACCGCTACCTGAAGGACGACAAGGGCGCCGACACCGGCCCCGCCTTCCGCGTCACCCGCACCCTCGGCACCGGCTCCGGCGACGGCGAACCCCGCCTGACCGGCGTCACCGCCGACAGCTACCCGGGCCTGGAGAGCGACGAGCGCAAGGTCGCCCTGACCGGCCGCGAACAGGACTTCGCCAACCCGGCAGGCGCCAGCCCGCCCGCCGTCTCGGCCCTCCCCGGCCTCGGCAGCGCAGGTGGACTCTCCCAGCTCTCCTCCCTCGGCATCGGCGTCTCCCTCGACTTCCCGGGCCAGTACGCGTCCTTCGAATCCGCGCCCCAGCGCGAGGACCTCCAGATCACCGGCTCGCCCACCGTCACGGTCCATGTGAAGTCGACGAGCGACGACGCCGTCCTGTTCGCCAAGGTCTACGACGTCGGCCCGAACGGGCAGCAGAACCTGCCCTCCCAGCTCGTCGAGCCGATCAAGGTCGAGGGCGCCAAGGCCGGCAAGGACGTCACGATCACCCTCCCGGCGATCAGCCACGAGATCGACGACGGCCACCGCCTGCGCCTGGTCCTCGCCTCCACGGACCTCGGCTACGCGTCCCCGACGACCCCGGCGACGTACACCGTCTCCCTGAAGAGCGACCTTCAGGTCCCCACAGCCCTCAGCGAGAAGAACGCCCAGGCCCCCCTGCCCGCCTGGGTGTGGTGGCTGCCGCTGGCCGGCGCGGTCCTCGCCCTCGTCCTCCTGGTCACGGGCCGCCGCCGTACGACGGCCCCCGCCGCCCCCGAGCCCGAGCTCGCCGAAGTCCCCCTCCGGATAACCGACTTGAGCAAGCGGTACGCCAAGTCCGTCGACCGTTACGCGGTCCGCGACCTCTCCTTCAGCGTGGAGAAGGGCCAGGTCCTCGGCCTCCTTGGCCCGAACGGCGCGGGCAAGACCACCACCCTCCGCATGCTGATGGGCCTGATCAAGCCGGACGGCGGCGAGGTCCGCGTCTTCGGTCACGCGATCGCGCCCGGCGCCCCCGTGCTCTCCCGCGTCGGTGCCTTCGTCGAGGGCGCGGGCTTCCTCCCGCACCTCTCGGGCCGGGAGAACCTGGAGCTGTACTGGCAGGCCACCGGCCGCCCGCCCGAGGACGCCCACATGGACGAGGCACTGGAGATCGCCGGTCTCGGCGACGCCCTGGCCCGCGCGGTGCGCACCTACTCCCAGGGCATGCGCCAGCGCCTGGCCATCGCCCAGGCCATGCTGGGCCTGCCGGACCTGCTCATCCTCGACGAACCCACCAACGGCCTCGACCCGCCACAGATCCGTGAGATGCGCGAGGTGATGATCCGCTACGCCGCGGCCGGCCGCACGGTCATCGTCTCCAGCCATCTCCTCTCCGAGGTCGAGCAGTCCTGCACCCACCTCGTGGTCATGGACCACGGCCGGCTGGTCCAGGCGGGCCCGGTCGCCGAGATCATCGGCTCCGGCGACACCCTCCTGGTCGGCACGGCCGCACCCGTCGAGGAGCCCGTGGCCGAGAAGGTCGCGGCCCTGCCGGGCGTGGCGTCGGCGGTCACCACCGACGACGGCCTTCTCGTACGGCTCGACGCCGACGGCAGCGCACAGCGTCTGGTCGCCGAACTGGTCCGCCTCGAGGTCCCCGTGACGTCGGTGGGCCCCCACCGCCGCCTCGAGGACGCCTTCCTCACCCTGATCGGAGACTCCGCATGAGCAGCACGCTGACCGAGCGCGCGGAGGTCGCCGACGGCTACCGGGCGGGCCGTACGCTGCCCGTCAGGGTCGAGCTGGTACGGCAGTTGAAGCGCCGCCGCACCCTCGTGATGTTCGGCATCCTGGCCGCCCTGCCCTTCGTCCTGCTGATCGCCTTCCAGTTGGGCGGCGGTCCCGACTCGGGCAACAACCAGGCCGGCCTGATGGACACGGCCACCCTGTCCGGCCCGAACTTCGCCGCGGTGAACCTCTTCGCCTCCGCGGGCTTCCTGCTGGTGATCCCCGTCGCGCTGTTCTGCGGGGACACGGTCGCCTCGGAGGCCAGCTGGTCCTCCCTGCGCTATCTGCTCGCCGCCCCCGTGCCGAGGGCCCGTCTCCTCTGGTCCAAGCTCGTCGTCGGCCTCACCCTGAGCCTGGTCGCGATGCTCCTGCTCCCGCTGACCGCCCTCGCGGTCGGCACGGTCGCCTACGGCTGGGGTCCGCTCCAACTCCCCACCGGCGGCTCCCTGGAGGCGGGCACGGCGGCCGGACGCCTGCTGATCACCGTGGCGTACATCTTCATCTCCCAACTGGTCACCGCCGCCCTGGCGTTCTGGCTCTCCACCCGCACCGACGCCCCGCTCGGCGCGGTCGGCGGCGCCGTCGGCCTGACCATCGTCGGCAATGTGCTGGACCAGGTGACGGCCCTCGGCGACTGGCGCGACTTCCTCCCCTCGCACTGGCAGTACGCGTGGCTGGACGCCGTACAGCCGAAGGTGCAGTGGTCCGACATGATCCAGGGCACGTCACTGTCGATAACGCTCGCCCTGGTGCTGTTCGCCCTGGCCTTCAGGGGTTTCGCCCGCAAGGACGTGGTCTCGTAGGTCAACGGAAGATCTCCCACCGGTCTCAACGGGCCGTCTCCGTGCCCCCTTCGATACCCATCCGCAACGCTCCGTAGCGCACGTTCCGACCCCCTGGCCCGTCACAGTCGCAGAAGCCGACGCCAACAGGCCCAGGGGGTACGGACGATGGAGCGACAGCGAACACGACAGGTGATGCTCGCCCTGACACTGGCGAGCGGCCTACTGCTCACCGGCTGCGGCGGGGGCGCGGACGGAAGCAAGAGCAGCTCGGACGGAGCGAGGGGCGGCTCGTACGACTCGGGCTTCCCCGCCCCCAACCAGCCACAGGGCGAGCAGGACTCCGACGAGTCCCGCGGCGACTACGACACCCCGGCACCCGACTACCTCTCCACCTTCGCCCTCGACGTCGACACCGCCTCCTACGGCTACGCCCGCCGCACCCTTGCCGAGGGCCGCCGCCCCGACCCCTCGACGATCCGCCCCGAGGAGTTCGTCAACAGCTTCCGCCAGGACTACGACCGCCCCGACGGCAACGGCTTCACGGTCACCGTCGACGGCGCCCGCACCGACCAGGACGACTGGTCCCTGGTCCGGGTGGGCCTGGCCACCCGCGAGGCCTCCGACCAGGAGGGCGAACGCCCGCCCGCCGCACTCACCTTCGTCATCGACATCTCCGGCTCCATGGCCGAACCGGGCCGCCTCGACCTCGCCCAGCAGTCCCTCGACACCATGACGGAACGCCTGCGCGACGACGACTCGGTCGCGATCGTCACCTTCAGCGACCAGGCCGAGACGGTCCTTCCGATGACCCGCCTCGGCGACCACCGCGACCGGGTCCACGAGGCGATCGACAGCCTGGAGCCGACGTACTCCACCAACCTCGGCGCGGGAGTCGAGACCGGCTACGAGACGGCCGTCGACGGCCTGCGCGAGGGCGCCACCAACCGGGTCGTCCTCATCTCCGACGCCCTCGCCAACACCGGCGACACCGACGCCGACTCCATCCTCGACCGCATCGACGGCGCCCGCCGCGAACACGGCATCACGCTCTTCGGCGTGGGCGTCGGCAGCGACTACGGTGACGCCCTGATGGAACGCCTCGCCGACAAGGGCGACGGCCACACCGTCTACGTCTCCGGCGCCGACGACGCCGAGAAGGTCTTCTGCGAGCAGCTCCCGCAGAACATCGACCTCACGGCCCGCGACGCCAAGGCCCAGGTCGCCTTCGACCCGGAGACGGTCCGGCAGTTCCGCCTCATCGGCTACGACAACCGCCGGGTCGCCGACGACGACTTCCGCGACGACCGCGTGGACGGCGGCGAGGTCGGCCCCGGCCACACCGTCACCGCCCTCTACGCGGTCCGCACCAAGCCCGGCGCGGAAGGCCACCTCGCCACGGCCACCGTCCGCTGGCAGGACCCCAAGTCCCGTGCCCCGCACGAGAAGTCGGCCGAGCTGGAGACCTTCGACGACTCCCTGCGGGAGGCGGACCCCCGCTTCCAGGTCGACGCGGTGGCCGCCTATTTCGCCGACGCCCTGCGGGACACCTACGCCGACAAGCGCCTGCCGGGCAGGCCGTCCCTCGGTGAACTCGCCGACTGGGCAGACGAGTTGGGAGACCGCACCGAGGACGGCGCGGTGCGCCGGCTCGCCGACACCATCCGCCAGGCCCGGCACCTCACGGACTGACGCCGGACCCGTTGACCTTTTCTTACCTGCGAGTAAGTTGTCCAGCCAGTCGGAGCCGACCGGGGAGCCACGATGGGCGTACGCAAGGATCTGAAGCGGGCGAAACACCGGGCGGGCCGGAGCGCGGTCGAGGTCGTCAAGGACGCGGACGGTGTCGTACGGGAGGCCCGGACAGCGCCCCTCGCCCCGCCCACGACCACCGGCAGCATCGCCGACCTCCCCTTCACCAACGCGGCCGAGACCCCCGACGCGGTGGTGCTGCGCCGCAGGGAGGAAGAGGGCTGGCGTCCGGTCACCGCCCAGGAGTTCGCCGACGAAGTCACCGCCGTGGCCAAGGGGTTGATCGCCGAGGGGCTCGAACCGGGCGGTCGGGTCGCGGTGATGTCCCGCACCCGCTACGAATGGACGGTCCTGGACTTCGCGATCTGGGCGGCCGGCGGGCAGACGGTCCCGGTCTACGCCACCTCCTCCGCCGAGCAGGTGGAGTGGATCGTCCGGGACTCCGGAGCCCGCCACTTCTTCGTGGAGACCTCGGACAACCTGGCCACCGCGACCGCCGCCGACTGTCCGCCCCCTGATTTCGTGCGCTACTTCCAGATCGACAGACACGACCTGGCCGCCCTCGGGTCCAAGGGGCTCGGCGTTGCCGACGAGGAGATCACCAAGCGCCGAGCCGCCCTGACCCCCGACACCATCGCCACCGTCTGCTACACCTCCGGCACCACAGGCCGCCCCAAGGGCTGCGTCCTCACCCACGCCAACCTGCACGCCGAGGCCGCCAACACCGTCGAGCTGCTCCACCCCATCTTCAAGGAGGTCACCGACCAGACCGCCTCCACCCTCCTCTTCCTCCCGCTCGCCCACATCATGGGCCGCACCCTCCAGATCGCCTGTCTGATGGGCCGTATCGAGATCGGCCACTGTCCGAGCATCAAGCCCGACGAACTCCGGCCCGCGCTCAAGGAGTTCCGCCCGACCTTCCTGGTCGGCGTCCCGTACCTCTTCGAGAAGATCCACGCCACCGGCCGCGCCACCGCCGAGAAGCTGGGCCGCGGCGCCTCCTTCGACCGCGCCCACCGCATCGCCGTCCGCTTCGGCGAGGCCTACCTGGACAAGTTCCTGGGCCGCGGCAAGGGGCCCGGCCCCGGCCTCTACGCCGCCTGGGGCCTGTACGACCTGCTGGTCTACCGCCGTATCCGCAAGGAACTCGGCGGCCGCATGCGTTACGCCATCAGCGGCGGCTCACCCCTCGACCGCGAGCTCAACCTGTTCTTCTCGGCGGCCGGGATCATCATCTACGAGGGCTACGGCCTCACCGAGACCAGCGCCGCCGCCACCATCGTCCCGCCCCTCAGCCCCCGCCCCGGCACGGTCGGGCAGCCGATTCCCGGCACCGCGGTCCGCATTGCCGACGACGGCGAGGTCCTCATCAAGGGCGGGGTCGTCTTCGGCGCCTACTGGAACAACCCGGCGGCCACCGACGCCGTCCTGAAGGACGAGTGGTTCGCCACCGGTGACCTTGGAGCCCTCGACGAGGACGGCTATCTCACCATCACCGGCCGCAAGAAGGACCTTCTCGTCACCTCCGGCGGCAAGAACGTCTCCCCGGCCGTCCTGGAGGACCGGCTGCGCAGCCAGGCCCCCGTCGGCCAGTGCCTCGTCGTCGGCGACAACCGCCCCTTCGTCGCCGCCCTGATCACCCTCGACCCCGAGGCGATGGCCCACTGGCGGTCGGTCCGGGGGCTGCCCGCAGGCACCCCGCACTCCGAGCTCGTGAAGGACGAACGACTGCGTGCCGACATCCAGAAGGCCGTCGACCACGCCAACGCGGCCGTCTCCCGCGCCGAGTCGATCCGCGCCTTCCGGCTGGTCGAGGGGGAGTTCACCGAGGACAACGGCATGCTCACGCCGTCCCTGAAGGTCAAGCGGCACGTGGTGACGGCGGCGTACGCGCAGGAGATCGAGGAGCTGTACCGCAGGTGATCATGTGACACGAAAACGGCGGGTCACCGTAGATCCGGTGACCCGCCGCGGCCGAGCGGTGGCTCAGTTGTTGTCGGTGCCGTTGGCCGACAGGACCGGGATGTCGTTGAGGACGTGCGAGAGCGGTTCGTCGCCCTTGACCGCGGTGGAGTTCTCGACGCACTGCTGGTTCTGCGGGGCCGACAGGACCGGGATGTCCTGGACCGCGACCGGTACGACGCCCACGATGGAGCCGGCGCTCGCCTTGGCCGGAAGGCCGAGGCAGGGCTTGTTCAGTGAGCCCTGGACGAGCGCCAACTGCGGGCTCATGTCGCCGGCCGTGGACGAATTGCCGAACGACTGGACGGCGTCGCTGCCACTGACGGTCGTGGTGTCACCGTCGTCGGCGGTCGCCAGGGCCTGGGGGGCGGCCATGACCGAGACGCCGACGACGGAAGCGGCAACGGCCGCGGTTGCCCACAGCTTCTTCATAGTGGTTCCCTTCGAAAAGCGGAATTCGGCGTGGAGTTACGTGACCACCAACGGCTCAATGTCGCCCTGGGTTGCATAAATTGACCCGATTGGCCCAGTTGCCGAGGGGGTGAGCCGGGTCGTGAACGACAGGCCAATGGGCCGCCGACAATTCGGCGGCCCATTGGCGGAATCTGGCGAGTCCGGCTCAGTTGTTGTTGGTGCCGTTGGCGGACAGGACCGGGATGTCGTCCAGGACGTGCGAGAGCGGTTCGTCGCCCTTGACCGCGGTGGAGTTCTCGACGCACTGCTGGTTCTGCGGGGCCGACAGGACCGGGATGTCCTGGACCGCGACCGGTACGACGCCCACGATGGAGCCGGCGCTCGCCTTGGCCGGAAGGCCGAGGCAGGGCTTGTTCAGTGAGCCCTGGACGAGCGCCATCTGGGGGCTCATGCCGCCGTACGTGGCCGAATTGCCGTACTGCTGGACGGCACCACTTCCGCTGGTGGACGTCGTGTCACCGTCGTTACCGGTTGCCAGCGCACATGGTGCGGCGGCAACCGAGGCGCCGACGACGGAAACGGTGACCGTGGCGGCGGCCATGATCTTCTTGATCACTTGCTAGTCCCTTCTGGAAAAGCTCCGTCCACCGGAGCACCCGGGTTCAACTGGCGCCGCCACGCATGGTTGCTCCCTTTCACTCCGATGGCCCACCTGGGTGAAGTTCCGAAGCCAATCCCGGCGCATCCTGCTGACCCGGGGTGTACTTGCCGTCGGTGAAGATGGCTCTGTGCCGGCTGCGGACACCGGCTGACTCACGGCCCGCTCGGTGACCGCTCGGGCCGCCCCGATCCTTCCTCACATGGGTTGCCCGAGCCTCTCCGTGAATCGCCTCTCCGCTTCCGGGCAAGGCATTCGAGTGAATTCCTGCCATGGTGGCGTTCCGCAGTTGCTTCGGCCGTCTATCACTCGTTTACAGCCTGCAGGTCATGGCGCGAGCCTTCATCCAGTGCTCGCTCGGTTCCGGCCGACACAGAGGCATGACCGCAGAGAAAGGGAAGGAAACCCATGAAGAAGAGCGCTGCTGTCGTCGCGGGTGCGGTCATGGCGATGGGACTGGCCGCCCCCGCTTTCGCGGACACGGACGCCAACGGTTCCGCCGCGAGTTCCCCGGGAGTCCTCTCGGGCAACGTGATCCAGGTTCCCCTGCACGTCCCCGTCAGTGCGTGCGGCAACACGGCCAGCGTCATCGGCCTGCTGAACCCGGCGTTCGGCAACGGCTGCGTCAACGGCTGACGCCGTCTCGTCAGCCGGCCTGGCTGTCATGGCCGGTCTTGGGAAGCCCCTTCGGCGCCAAGGCCGGCTTTCCACTTCTCAAGCAGGAAGACAACGAAAAAGTGCGACAGACCCTGAGCAGGGGAACGATCGTGGCGGCCGCCGCCGCGACGAGCATCCTGTCCCTGTACACCACGGCCGCCTTCGCCGACTCGGATGCGGCTGGGGCCACCGAGACCTCACCCGGTGTCCTCTCGGGCAACAACGTCCAGGCGCCGGTGAGCATTCCGGTGAATGTGTGCGGGAACTCCGTCGACGCGATCGGCGTTCTGAACCCGGCGTTCGGCAACTCGTGCGCGAACGGCGACTCGGGTAACACCATGTTGGACACCGTGCCGCAGCAGGCTGCTGCCTCCGGAGAGTCTTCGGACTCACCCGGTGTCCTCTCGGGCAACAACGTCCAGGCGCCGGTGAGCATTCCGGTGAATGCGTGCGGGAACTCCGTCGACGCGATCGGCGTTCTGAACCCGGCGTTCGGCAACTCGTGCGCGAACGGCGACTCGGGTAACACCATGTTGGACACCGTG